>NZ_JAUHIR010000005.1:0-423962 GCF_032381375.1 Bradyrhizobium sp. SZCCHNR1017
TGCTTGACGAATCGAGCCGATTTTGAAGTGTCAACCATCTCCCCGAACACCCGTCAGCTATGTCCCCGGGCTGAACAGAGGCAACGAAGTCCGATACGAGCGAGAGACGCAGCCGCTTCCGAAGATGAGCCTCTGGAGTGACGAGCTTGACCGGTTTCTGGTGAACGGCTGTTCGCCCCGGTGCGGCGCGTCACGGTGAAGGCGCGGATCGCTAGGCACAAGGGCCGGGCGTTTAGGTCAGCGCCCCTGGCGGCGCATCTCACCTATCTCGAGAGGGACGGGGTCACTCGCGATGGCCAGCCGGCACGGATGTTCGACGCCGCGGGCGATCAGGCGAATGAGGCTGCGTTCGAGGCGCTGGGCAGGGGTGACCGGCATCATTTCCGGTTCATTGTCTCTCCCTAGGACGCAGCCGACATGGAGAACCTCAGAGCGTTTACCCGCGATTTGATGCGGCAGATGGAGGCCGATCTCGCGACCAGGCTTGAGAGTCGGGTCTCTGGGGAATTGGTCTCCTCGGCTGACAACGCTTGTCCAAATTATCCTGGGATCAAGCGAGCCGATGTTCGTAGCTTATAGGCCAGGGCGCTCGGTTCTCTACAAGGATCCGTACGCTGAGGTCTTGGCAAGCAAGCATCCGGCACTCGGACGGGTGACCTGCCAATCATGCGCGGTTTCCTCCCTTGGAGGCTTTCGGGCGCAAGCCGCCCGCATATTCCACACCGTCACCGCTGCGGCCGGCATCCGCAATCCTTCACAAGAGCTGACGTCCCGCGGGACATCGGGAGCACAAGGTCTGGCTATTCGCATGCGTTATTTTCGATGGCCGCGCTCATTCGTGCCGAATCCTGAGCTACGATCCGAAAAGCTCAGGCGGGGCCTTCTCCTTCAAGGCTCCGCCGATATGCTTGTCGAGAAGCTTGGCGGCGCCTTCGAGCGAGCCCTTCTCCAGCAGATCGATGATGGCTAGGTGCTCGCCTGGTTGCCGCCATACCCGGTCGCGGTCGAGCGTCTGACGGTATTCGATCAGGCGCCGCAATTCGTTCTGACGGGCGACGGTCTGGGCCAAGAACCTGTTACCCGACATAAGGGCGAGCGCCTCGTGGAAGTCGCTGTTCGACTTGAACAGCTCAACTTGGCCAAGCGTCTTGAACCCCGCGCTATGGAGAAATTCCTGCCGCTTGCGCTGCTCCGAAAGGACGGGACGATCGAGCTTGAAGGTCGAGGATCGCAAGCCTTGAGGCTCTAGGAGATTGAGGCCGGGCTGATTAACCTCACACTCGACAACATCCAAGCCCTGGCCGTCGCGCTAGGCGTTGAGCCCTCTGATGCTTGTGGCATCTATGGCACGGCATTTGAGATGGTTCCGCGCCTTCCCCGTGAGCGTGGGTGTGATCCGAGGCCGTCACTCTGGCAGGCCTTCGAGGTCGTCCCAGCCGAGCCCCACCTTTGGAGGGTGCGGGCGCCGCCAAAAATTCTCATTTGAAATCAAGGCGCCTTAAAAGTAGGTAGGGGGCCATAAGTCATTGATCTTGCTCTTGGCTTTCTCCCCTGTCGTACCCACCATCGAGTGCTGCGTGTGATTTACCGTAATAGTGATCGCAGTACTGAAGGGGGTGTCGCTCCGCTTGTTTCCCCGGTTGGCAGCTTGAGAGGAGGCGGGCGGTCCATCGGGTCGGAGCAGCTATTTGAACTTCTCCGGCCAAAGCCCTGGTGCGATCGACTAGCTCTGCCGGGAGCTGCCAATGCTGTTGACGGGCGCAGATGTCGTTGCAGCGAATTGCTCAGGTGCAAGCCGAAGCTGGCCACCGGTTGACCACCGAAACCCCGTGAACAAACGGCGATAAAGGCCGTCAATCGCGAGCAAACTTCATTGTTTTCGTTGATCTTTTCGCATGCTACTTACGTTCGGGACGCAGGGGTCGCAGGTTCGAATCCTGCCGCTCCGACCATTTTTTCAGGCGCCTAGCTTTTCATCTCCCGAGAAGCGCAACGAAATCACACGGCGCCACCCTGCACCCATCCGGCTATTCGTGAGCATTTCGCCGCGGCAGACGACAGCGCTTCATGGAGCGTCCAATTCCTTCAGCTTCCGGTCAAGCGTGCGCAGGCTGATGCCGAGGGGTTTTGCAAGCGATTCTCGATTGCCGCGATGCGTCAACAGGGCGGTCCGAAGCGCTCGCGCCTCGCGCTCCTTCGATGACGGCGAGTTCTCATCGTCAGCAGGCGCCAGCTTTGTTGCGGTTCGCTGCAAGCAGCGCTGCGGCGAGAAGCGGTCGATCAGAGGCGCGGCCGCGCAATGCCGGCAGAAGGATCGGAAAGGTTGACAGTCGGTCGTAAAGATCGTTTCTCGACGATGCGAGACGCGTGCGCGCGATCAATTCCGGGGACCAGCAGAGCGCGATCAGGAAGGCCGGTGCGCGACCATTCCGATCAGCGCAGAGCGACCGTGATGGCCGCTGCCTTCGCTGAGCTCGGTCTCGTATTCGCGCAGTTCGATGATTTCCAGCTCACGGAACGCCTCTCGGAGCATGGTTTCCGTATAGAGGTGCGAGAGGGCGGAAGGGCCGCCCGTCTTGTACTCCAACTGCTTGGGCGTATAGCCTTGCAGGATCAGCGTCCCGCCCGGCTTCAGGCTTGCGATCATGCGCGCGAACAGCCGTTTCCTCAAATCTGGGGCGGCGAACTGCACGAAAATCGCTGCGATGCCGTCATACGCCGCACTTGGCCACGCGAAGCCGTCGCAATCGGCAAGCTGGTAGTTCACGCTGACTCCGGCTGACGCGGCAAGTTTGCTCGCTTTCGCCAGACCCACCTCCGAGATGTCGAAGGCGTCGACCTGAAATCCCTGCCGGGCGAGCCAGACGCTGTTGCGGCCTTCTCCGTCGGCGACGCAGAGAATGCGACTGCGGTACGGGAACGTGCCGACATGGCGGCGCAGCCATTGATTGGGTTCGGTTCCGAAAACGAAATCATCGCCTTCGAATCGTCGGTTCCAGCGGCCGGCGTCGGCGTCTGGCGGTACGTTCGTGACCATCGGCAGTCCCACTTTGAAGATGACAAGCGTGTTTGTTGGCAGCCGCAAGGAGCTTGCGAGCTCCTCGGTATCAGCTTGCGAACCCTTGATCGCAAGTTAGGTGAACTGGAAGCCGGATCGTAGTTCATCAGCCCGTCAGACGCGGCAGGCGCGTGAGCAGGGGACGATCGCGCCGGCGGCTCGATACCGTCTCGCACGAACCGCGCTGGCACAGGCTCGACCGCCTGTTTGTTATCGTCTCGCCAAAGTGATAGCAACACGGGGCGGCCTTGCGGCATGACGCCGTGGCCGCCGATGTAACGGACCGAATTGGTCGATTGAGGAATATGCGGACGAATATGGCAACCAAGCGTGCACGCAGCAGGTCTTCGCTCGAGCCTGACGCGTTGCTCGAGAAGGCTCACAAGGCAAGCGAATTCCTCAAGGCGCTGTCGCACGAAGCGCGGCTTGCCATTCTGTGTCTGCTGCTTGACGGAGAGAAGTCCGTCAGCAGCATTGAGGATTCGCTGCAGCTCCGCCAGCCGACGGTGTCGCAGCAACTTGCCCGGCTGCGCGCGGACGATCTCGTCAAGGTGCGCCGGGACGGCAGGAACGTGTATTATTCGGTCTCGCGGCCGGAAGTGATCGAGGTCATGTCCGCTCTCTATCGCGCTTTCTGCTAGGTGGCACTGATGGAGTCTCGCTGCCCGCGGGGATCGTCCGTCAGGCGGAGCCGGGGACAGCGGCGACTGTGTTTTCTGCGGTCACGCGATCGATGAACCCGGCTGCCGCGGCTATCACCGCGGAGGTCGCCTGTTGATGAGGCGCATGTCCACAGCCTTCCAGCACGCAGGTCTCGATCCGGGCTGGCACGAGGGCGCGGAGCGTCTCAAGCTGAGTATGCGTGAAGAACTCGTCTTCGCTGCCCTGAACGGCGAGCACCGGGGCGCGAACCCGTCCAACGTAGGGCTTGATACCCCAGTCGCGCGGTTCTTCTCCAGTCCAAGCATCGACCAGCCGGCCAAAAAGATGATCGGTTCTGCTGCCATGATACCGTGCGAGCCTCGCCCTCAGGTCGCCGTGCTCGAAGTCCCTGATCTGGGCGGCGATGCCGTCAACCGTCCGCTGTTCGCGGAAGAGGTGAGGGGCGATCGCGACGACCCCGCTGACCTCATCGGGAAACGCGCCGGCAAACGTCAACGCGATCGCAGCACCGTCGGAGTGGCCGACCAGGATCGGACGCCGCGCTCCGGTCGTCCGTAACACTTCGGGCAGGGCATCCAGAGCCTCGGCGAGCAGATATTGCCGCGAATGGGGCGGCTCGAGCGGCTCCGAGTCACCCGAGCCCCAGCGGTCGAAGACCAGGACGGAGCAGCCGGTCGCAGCCGCAAGCCGTTCGGGAAAATCGCGCCAGAGCCGGGCGCAGCCCAAGGCGTCATGCAGCAGGACGAGCGGCGGACGTTCCGGTCGCGTCGCCGCGAGCCAATGGCCGCGAAGCCTCCGGCCGGCCGCAACGAAGCTGAGCTGCCGCGCCGCCGCGACGACCACATCGCGAATGTCCGGCGGGCCGAGATTGACGAAATCGGCCGACGTGCGCGAGAAGAAGTCCTCAACGACCGATCCGGCATCGGCCAGTTCGGCGCCGCGCAGCGCCGCCTCGAGATCAAAGATGACGCGGGGCGGTGTGACGAAGAAATCGCCGGTGATCAGAGCTTCGCGAATCCGCCTGCGGTCTGGGCCCTCGAGGCGGATATCCGCGCGCAGGCTGCCGCCGCGCCGTGTCAGAGTGGCACTGACCAGCGAGCCGTCCACCTCGGGAGCGTCGACCATCTCGACGAAGTCGTCACGGCCGATCTCGTCGCGATATAGCTGCTCGGCGAGTTCTTCTTCGAGCATCGATACCTGGCCCCATTGCGGAACAATGCCGAGGCCTTCCGCCAGGCCGTCGAGCAGGCCTTGCTGGATGGCGGCCAGATCAGGAAGCTTGTCGCCGAGGATCTCGCGCATGCTGACGACGCGCTGGCGGGCCGAGGCGAGGTCGCGCTTGGCGAGCTTTTCCACCGGCACTTTGAGCGCAGCGATCATCTGCTCGGGGTCGAAGTCGATCAGCAGTGTTCCCTGGTAGAACAGCGTATCGCCGTCAAAGAAGCCGCCGGTGCCGCTGATCTTGCGGCCGTCGACGTCGATGTCGTTGCGCGGGCGGTAGCGCGCGGGGACGCCGAGCTTGTTGAGCCCGAGTGCGACGCTTTCGCAGATCCGGCGCGTCGTTTCGGTGAGATCCATGGCGCCGAGGCTGGAGCGGCCGAACACGAGCTCCCATCCGATCTGACCCTCGTCGAGATAGAGACCTCCGCCTCCCGTGATCCGCCGGCCGACCTCGATTCCCTTGCTCCGGCAATAGTCGAGCCGGACCTCATGGCTCAGGATCTGGTGGATTCCGACCAGCGCCGACGGACGAAACCGCAGGAAGCGGATGGTATCGGGAATCCGCCGTGCCTTATGAGCGTCGATGAGCGCCTGGTCGAAGGCGATATTGGCGCGTCCGCCTCGAATCCCGGTGTCGATGACCCGAAATGACTTGTCGCTGCTGGCCATCGCATCTTCCTCCCGGTTATTTGGGTAGTCCGCGCCGGAGTTGGCCGCGCACGTGGCGAATGTCGCGGCGATCGAGCTTGAAAGGGTATGAAGCAATGTCGCGCGGCGGCGAGTCGCCATAGGGGCGGTCGCAGGCGGACACATCGGCGGCCTCCTTGCCGGGGCAGCCGGACGTGCGGAAGGCCACGCCCGCGTCGATGATCGCGTCGACTTCGTCCTGCGGCAGACCGAAATCGACGAGCTGACCGCGCTCGTCGAAACGCATGCGCTGCAGGGAATGGCTTCGATAGTCGATGAGATAGCGGGCGAGCTGGATGCGTCGCCATTGCGGGCGCGGCGCCGGCGGGAGATGATCCATCAATGAGCCTTGTTCGGGAAAGAACGCGAACAGGTGGCTGTGGCCGCCGAGGTCGCGAATTCTCTGCACCTGCGAGAGAACGTCGTGGTCGCTCTCGCCCATCCCGACGATGAGATGGGCGCCGAAACGTTCCGGGCCAAATATCTCGGCGGCGGCCAGCAGGATCTCCCAATATTTGTCCCAGCTATGCGGCGATTGAACCCCGCGGCCGCGGGTGCGGTCAAAGATGACCGGGTTGGCTGCATCGAGCGCGACCGTAAATATCTCGGCGCCGAGATCCTTGAGCTCCTGCACATCCAGTCGGGTCATCGTCGTCGGATTGGACAGGATGGACACGGGCACGTGCCTGATGCGTTCAACCCATTTCCGCAGGACGATGCGGGTGTCCTGGTCCGACCGCGGATGCGTGATCATGCTGATGCACATGCGATGGAAGCGCCCGCCGTCGCCGCCCGATGCAACGATGTCAATCACCTGGTCGTAGGGCACCGCAGGCCAGTCGACCCGAATGAAGTTGCGGTCGGCATAGTTGCGCTCCGCTTCGCGATGGCGCGCAAGCCCGCAATAGGCGCAGTTGGCGCGGCAACCTTCCGGATAGGTCAGCAGCAGGTTCAGGCAACGGGTGCAACTGGTGCGATGCATGTAGCCGTTCATGATGCCGAGGGTGATCGCCGCCGCCGTCGACATTTGCACGTACTCGGGCGACCGCATGTTCGGCGTCAGAACATTGTCGTTCGGCAGGTACGTGCCGACCGGCCGCACATCCTGCGCTCTCACGCGCCCGCCGTTGCGTGCTTCCGCCGGCACGGCGCCGGGCGCGCGCGGCCGCATGGCTTCGGCCGCGTTGAAGGTGCGCGTCTCCCCGGTGAGGAAATCCGGCACCGGATGCGTCGGTCCTTCGAGACAGCTCATGACGTCCTCCCCTGATCCTGCATCTTCACGCCCAATAGTTCGGCGAACTGATCCATCCCTCGGCGAGCGCAGTCGCGTCGGGGCGACGGCCGTCGCCATAGTGCGCCAGCACTTGCCGTCGTCGCAGCAATGCCCGGCTCAAGGCCGCATCGAAAATGTCGCCGAGCTCTTCGTCATAGTCATCGAGGGCGCCGCTGCGGCCAGACAGCATGTCTGCCGCGGCGTGCCCGGCGAGTGCCCCCGATTGCACGGCGGAGGCGATGCCGGCGCCGGTCACGGGGTTGGTCAGGCCTGCCGCATCGCCGGCCAGCAACACCTGGGTTGCGCCGAGCCGGCCTGTCGAACCTACCCTGCCGCCCACGGGTATCGCCCCGCCCGTCAACGCGAACGGGCGTGTTCCGATGCGGCGCGATGCCGACAGCGAGGCGAAGAGCGCGGCGAGCATCGGTTTCAGTCGCCGCCGGTCCTCTATCATGATGCCGACGCCGATATTGGCCACGGCGCCCTTGGGAAACAGCCAGCCATAGCCGCCGCGGTAGTCGGCGCTCAGGAAGATATCCGTGGCATCGTGCGGCACGATCAGCGGCGCGGTCAGTTGCCTCGTATCGACAAGCGCGCGATTGATCTGGCCGATGGCCGCGCCGACCCGCGAGCGAGGGCCGTCGCAGCCGATGAGGACGCGCGGTTTGAGGGCAAGACCATCGGACGTATGAACTGTGCCGTCGATATCGATGGCAACCACGGAGGTGCCGTATCGGCACGCGGTTCCCGCATTCGCCGCCTCATCAGCGAGCATTCGATCGAAGGCGGCGCGATCGATCATCCAGCCGCGGAAGTCCGGCGTTTCCTCGCAATCCGTCGCTTCGGTGAAGGTCAGCATGCGCGTGATCTTCTGTTGGGCGACGGCCGTGATGTTCGGAATGTCCCGCTCGATCATGGCGGGCACGAACTCGGCACATTGGACCGGGCGACCCGCCTCGAGCCGGCGATCGACGGCGACGACGCGGTAGCCCGCTTTCGCGGCAATTGCAGCCGCACGGCTCCCGGCCGGTCCAAGCCCGACGACGACGATATCCGCTGCCTCGGCGTTCATGGTGCACCTCAGGCTGCGCAAGCCCGCCGTCCGGCGAGGCCGTCAAGCGCGATCGAGCAGCAGGCATGCTCCTGCTCGACCGGCCGGCCGATGGCGCGGGCGAGAGCCACGATGCCGTCCGCGGGATAGGCGATACCGTCAAATCCCGCCATGACGGCGTATGCGTCGGTCATCAGCTTATGGCGGCCCGCGGGGCGGATACAGCCAAGTTGAACCGGCGCGTGACTGATGCGTTGCCGCGCGGCGACCAGCACCTTCGCCACGTCGTCGGTGGATATCGTGGCGAAGGGCCGATCCGGCGGCGCATAGATCGGAGTCACCACCACCAGGATCAACGCGGCAACCGCATGGCGCGAAACGATGTCCAGTGCGGTCGCTTCGCCGAGCAGCCGGCCATAGTGCAGACCGATGACGATGTGTGGCACGACCTGCATCTTGGTGCCCGAGAGCGCGGCGAGCGTCGCCTCGAAATCCGCGACGGGACGGTCGAGGTGATAGACTTCGCGGATCGTCTGCTCCGAGCCGATCACGTCGAGCATCGCGACGTCGACCCCGGCGGCCTCCATGGATCGGGCGCGCCGTTCGTCGAGCAACGCGGAATGGACGGCGATGCGCAGATGGGGAAAGTCGCGCTTGAGCCTTTCGATGGTCGGATAGAAGCGATCGTACGGAACCTCGTTGCGCCGGTTGGATCCGCCTGAGAGCAGGAACCCGCGCAGATCCTTGAGCAGAATGAGATCGCGCACCTTGCGGTCGAGTTCGTCCGGTGTCGTTGCCGCGATCATCGGTTCGAGGATCTTCGCCTGACAGTGATCGCAATTCAGCGCGCAGGCGCCGCCGGTGATGGAAAAGGCGGGAAAACTCGCTTTGCCGCAGCCCTTGAGCTCCTCGCTGGCATAGGCGCGGAACGTCGGCGTGTAGAACCGCATCGGTCCGAGTGCGCGCTCGCGGGCTGCCGCCTCGAGTGCGTCGACGAGCTCGCGATCAAAACGCAGGTCGTCGAGCGGTTCGATCTCCTGCAGCTTCTCATACCACGCCATTGCGTTCCTCGCTTTTCATATGCGAAAAAACATATATAATGTAGGTCCGCCGTCGGCTTCGGCCGTCATTGATGCCTCATCAGTTGTCGCGGTTCGCCATGAAGACACTCTGCGTCTTGCAGCATTTTGAGGCGGACTATCTCGGCTTGATGGAAGACCAGTTCGAAGGCCGCAACGTCGGCTTTCGCTATTGCCGGCCGTTTACGGCCGGAGGATCGATACCTGCGACGGCCGGGGATTTTGACGGCCTCGTTGTTCTTGGCGCCGGACCGCTCGGAGTCGTCAGCGGCAACCTGCTTCCGAGCCTTGGGCCCGAGTTGCGGTTGGTACAGGATTTCCTGGCGCGCGACCTGCCCGTCATCGGCATCGGAGCCGGCAGCTGCATAGTTGCAACCGCGTGCGCCGGCGGCACTCAGGAAGCTCCGCTCCGCTTCGTTGTGGAGACGGCCCGACGGGTCGATCCCGCGGCGCTCGGCGGTCATCTGCCGCAATCCTTTCCCGTCGCGATCTACATGCGCGATCGCCCGGTGCTGCCGGCCGATGCCCGTGTTCTCGCGATCGACGCTGCGGGGGAGCCGGCGGTGTTTCAGCTTCGTGATAACTGCTTCGGGTTCCTCGGCCATCCCGGAATCAAGTCGGCCATGATCGAGGATCTGATCATGGAATCCGAAGAATGTCCTGATCGCACGGCGGAAACGCTCGCCGACCTGCGCGTGGTGCAGCGCGAGATCGCTGCGGCGCTCGGACCGCTGATGATTGGTTTGATCGAGTCGACGCATTTGATGCGGCCGCTCCCGTAGGACCGTTCTCCCGAGCAACGAATTATTTTCTTCAGCCTATAGATGTCATTCAAAAAATGGAATATGTTTTGTGCGTTCGTCCGACGGATTGGATGAATTCGATGTGAGCTTGTTGTTCACCCAGGACTTCGGTTCTTGGGCATGTTGATCTTCATCAACTCCAAGGTGATGCGCCTCAAGATAAACTTATTGTGCACGCTCGTGTGTCGATGTGCGTTGCGCACGCTCAATAGCAGATGATCGGGAGGACATCGTAAGAATGGCCAAAAAGCTCATCATCATCATGGTCAATACCGATCCTCGCAACGGCGAGGAACTGGGCGCGCCGTTCTTCCAGGCCACCGTTGCCGCGGCGATGGACTACGAGGTGGAGGTCGTCTGTACCGCGACGTCGGGGCAGCTCATGAAAAAGGGCGTGGCAGAGAAGCTCGTGGTCAAGCCCGGGTCTCCGAAGACCGTCTATGACTTCATCAAGGACGCGCACGGAGCGGGAGTGAAGTTCTATTGCTGCTCTCCGAACCTCGATCTGTTCGACATGACCGAGCAGGATCTGATCCCTGAATGCGAAGGCATCGTCGGGGGTGCAAAGGTCATCGAGGAGGTGATGGAAAACGAAAATGCCAAGGTGCTGACCTACTGAGGAGAGCCGCCAGATGACGAGCGGAGCTTCAATGGAGCTGACCCCTATCGGCGACCCGGTCTCCGAAGCGCCGGTCGTTCCCTACGAGAAGCTGGAAGAGGTGTTCGACGACATTCGCTCGCACGTCCTCTACGATCATGAGCTGCATGGCTGTCTCAATTGCGGCATCTGCACCGCGACCTGTCCCTCGGCGCACTACTACGATTATTCGCCCCGCGAGATCGTCCAGCTGCTGTGGACCGAAAATCTCGAAGGCATCTACGACGCGATGCAGGAGAAGATCTGGTCCTGCGCGCAGTGCTACACCTGTGCGGCCCGCTGTCCGTTCGAAAATTCGCCGGGCGGGCTCGTCATGATCATGCGCGAGGTCGCGATCAAGCACGGCATGCAGTCGGCGAAGGATGTGCTGCGGCCGTTCTCGCGGGTGCTTCTGAAGGTCATTTCCACGGGAAACCAGCTCGCGCCGAACATGATCACGCGCGATGCGTTTCCCGACTGGGGCCCGAACGTCGCCAAGGTCGACGCCCCGCTCAATATCCTGCGCAAGGCCATTCCGGTCCCAACCATGCACACCATGGACACGGCCTGGGAGGTCAACCTGAAGACGTCCGTCGAACTCTACACCATTTGGGAGGCGACCGGCGTGCTCGATCAGCTCGAGACGATCGACGAGAATCTGTTCGATGTCGTCAGTGACGTGATGGATGAGAAGCGCGAGGAATACAACGAGTGGCTTGAAGAGCAGCAGGAAGAATAGGCCGTTGAGACGACCACAACAGACGGCGAGATCAATCGCTGCGGTGGACGACGGAGGAAACGATGGACGAAAAGCGCAGTGACAGTCAGTCGGCTTACGCCGGCTTTGGCGCGGAGTGGCGCCCTTCCAATCTGACGCCGGGCGAGGCGCAGACAGCGACTGCCTGGGTGGAAACCCGGATCGACCGTCGCTCGATGCTGACCAACAAGGACCGTGTCCAGGACATCCGCGACGCGATGTGGGAGTTGGAGAAGGACGGCGAAATCGTCGTCCATCGGATCGACGAGCGCCACGAGCCGGTGGTGGCGCGCACGCTGTACGGCTGGGACAAGCGCATTCCCACCACCAACCTCTGGCAGCACAAATCCTGCGGACAGTGCGGCAATATCCCCGGCTATCCGTCGAGCGTGATGTGGCTGATGAACCAGCTCGGTGTGCGCTATCTCGACGAGACCGATCAAACCTCTTGCACCGCCTGGAATTATCACGGCTCCGGGGTCGGCAATGTCGTCAGTCTGGCCGCCGTCTTCCTGCGCAACTTCCACCAGGCATACATGTCGGCCAAGGCGCAGGGGCTGCCGGTCGGAACCTACTTCCCGCTGGTCCACTGCGGCACGTCGTTCGGCAATTACAAGGAGATGCGCATCTTCTTGATGCATTCGGCTGAACTGCGCGAGCAGGTGAAGAAGATTCTCGGCAAGCTGGGCCGCCTGGTCGACGGCAAGCTGCTGATCCCCGAAGAGATCGTGCACTATTCCGAATGGCTGCACGTCATGCGTCATCGCATCCGGGAGCGGCAGGTCATAGACGTGAGCAGCCTTCGCGCCACCGTTCATCCGGCTTGTCACGTCTACAAGATGGTTCCGGAAGACGTGATCTATGACGACACCGTCATGGACGGCAATCGCGTCGCGGTATCGACCGGCCTGATGCAGGCGCTGGGTGCACAGGTGATCGACTACTCCACCTGGTACGACTGCTGCGGCTTCGGTTTTCGTCATATCATTGGCGAACGTGAGTTCACCCGCTCCTTCGCCATCGACCGCAAGATCAGGGTCGCGGTCGAGGAGGCGCGGGCGGACGTCATGATCGGCCACGACACGGGTTGCATCACCACGCTCGACAAGAACCAGTGGATCGGCAAAGCCGTCGACAAGGTCTACGCGCTGCCAGTCATGGCCGATTGCCAGTTCGCGGCGCTCGCCCTCGGTGCGCATCCATACAAGCTCGCGCAGCTTCACTGGCACGCCTCGCCGTTCGAGGGGCTGCTCGAGAAGCTCGGCATCGACTGGCAGAAAGCCAAAGCCGAGTTCGAGGCCTATCTCGATGAAGTGAAGGCCGGCCGCATCGAAACGCTCTACGACCCCAAACGCGCGATTACGTCGGGCCCAGGCTATGTCAAGCCGACGGCGACCTTGTCAGGAGCCGCATCATGATTCGTCCCGTTCTCATCGTTGGCGGTGGGCCGTCGGGGCTTTCCGCCGCGCATGCGCTGGCCGCTGCCGGCCAGCGCGTCGTTCTCGTCGAGAAGGCGGAGCAGCTCGGCGGCGCGCCGATCCAGTCGGGCTACGCCAAGCTGGTGCCGTCCGGCGAATGGGCCAAGGACGCCATCGGTGGCATGGTGCGCCGGGTCGAAACCGACAGCCGTGTCGAGATCCGAAGGCGCGTCACGGTAAAGGCCTTTTCGGGCAGCCCAGGCGACTTTCGCGTGACGCTGTCGGATGGCACGGTGCTGGAGGCGGGGGCGGCGATCCTGTGCACCGGCTTCACGCATTTCGATTCCGTCAACAAGCCGGAATGGGGTTTCGGCACCTACCCTGATGTGGTCACCACGACCCAGGTCGAGCAGATGCTCTCCTCCGGCAAGGGCGTGCGCTGTCCGTCCGACGGACGCGAGCCGGAACGGGTTGCGATCCTGCTATGCGTCGGCTCGCGCGACCGCCAGATCGGTCGCGAGTGGTGTTCGAAGATCTGCTGCACGGTCTCCGCCAACATTGCCATGGAGATCCGCGAGGCGATGCCACGGTGCAACGTGTATATCTACTACATGGATATCCGCACCTTCGGTCTCTACGAGGATCTCTACTACTGGGAAAGCCAGGAGAAGCATCGCGTCAAATACATCAAGGCGCGGATCGCCGAAGTGACATCGGACGGCAGGCGGTTGATCGTCAAGGGCGAGGACACGCTGGTGAAGCGGCCGATCTCGATTCCGTTCGACATGGTGGTGCACGCCATCGGCATGGATCCCAATGTCGACAACATGACGTTGTCGGCCGTGTTCGACGTCAAACTGCAGAAGCACGGCCATATCCAGAAGGCATCGGTCTATTCCGACACGTCTGCGACCTCGCGGCCCGGCGTCTTCGTCGCCGGCGCGGCGACTGGGCCCGAGACCATCGACGATTCCATCGCACAGGGCCAGTCGGCAGCGATGGCCGCGCTGGCCCTGGTCCGCGGCGCCATGATGGAAGCGGCCGAGTGATGTGGCCGATCACCAGCCATAAAGGTACGGTGGTGGCCGAGCCGACGCGGCCGGTGCTTGATCTGTCCGGCCCCAGGCTGCGGCGGGCGTTCGAGAGCCTCGTGGAATCCGCCGACGGCACCGGTGGCGTCGAGCGCTATGTCGGAGCGCTCGCGCTCAAGGCCTCGCTGTTCGAGGAGGTGCTGGGCAAGGGGCGGGTCAGCGAGCTGACGGAGGCCGAATTCTGCGACCTCGCCACGTTCATCACGCCGGTGCGCCGGCGTGTGGGTGCGTGGCTCGGCCGCAACGGATTCGCGGCGATGCGCAGCAGGCTCGAGGCCCTGCTGCGCGGATGGTCCGACCTCGGCACCACCGACCAGCGCGTCGCCGCGTTCGTCGCGAGCTTTCCGGCCGATCGCGAGCACCGCTGGTCGCGCGATCTTGCCGCCGAGCTCCTTCATTTCACCGCGCCCGATCGCTATCCGCTGATGACGCGCTGGATGTGGGACGCCAGGGTCAATACCGGCGTGTTGCGCGAGATATGGTACGACGGGGATGCCGAGGCCGGTACGATCGCCGTCGGCGACGGCCTCGCCACTTTCACGATGCTACGCGAGGAGCTCGAAGGTTTCCTGCAGGCGAACGGTGTCTTCCGCGATCTGGCCTTCTATGTCGATCTGCTCTGCGCCCACACCTATGCAAACTATATCAACGACAAGGGCGGCCAGTTCCTGCACGCGGACTTCTGCGGCGGCTTCAAGGCCGACGGGATGGCGCATACTCGCCGTCTCCTGGGACTCGATGCGGTCGATACCGAGTCGGGTCGCACCCGCCTGAAGCTGATCGATGGCAGGGCCTATGTGCTCGGGCAGCCTCGCCTGCTGAGCGAATGAGGGAACATCCATGCCGATTCACGAAAAATCGCTGATCCGGCCCGAGAATCTCGTCACGCATGAGCACCTGGAAATCGATGGCGTCGATGTCTCCGGGCACTGGAGCACGTTCATCACCTCGCGCGCCATCACCGACTACAACGAGCAGATGCAGGAGGAGATCGCGGCGCTCCCGGGAGGCGAGTTCATCCATCGCTGCTGGCAATGCGGCTCATGCACCAACGCCTGCACGATCAACGCCGTGAATCCCGACTTCAACCCGCGCTATTGGATCTACCTGATCCGCATGGGCTTCGAAAGCGAGCTGCTGCGTGACAAGGACATCATCTGGCAGTGCGTCTCCTGCAACAAGTGCACCTATGCCTGTCCGCGCGACGTCAGTCCGGAAGGCGTGATGAAGGCCACGGCACATTGGCTGGAGCTGAAGGGCTATACGGAGAAGAAGCCGTCCACCACGTTCGATGAGGTCTTCTCCGAGCAGGTCTTCGCCACCGGCAAGATCGAGGAAGGCCGCGTGCTGCGCCGGTTCTTCGCGCGGACCGGGCAGTCCCTGTCGCAGGGCTGGCTTGTCGAACTGATACGCAGTCTCGCCAGCCGATTGCCGGTCGGCCTCCTGGTGAAGCTGGGACTTGCCAGCGTGATCCGTCCCCGCACGCGCGGATGGCGGGGCGCCAGCCTCGCGATCGACGAGTATGTCCATGAGTGCGAAGCAGCTGCCCGCAAGGCGCTTCGGCTGGACGTTCAGGGAGCTGAGTGATGAGCGACAAACACAAGCAGGTCGCCTACTATCCGGGCTGCGCGCTCGAAGGAACCGGGCACGCCTACAACCGCTCGACCAAGGAGGTCGGCAAGGCACTCGGCCTCGATCTGGTCGAGCTCAAGAACTGGAACTGCTGCGGCGCCATGGAGGTCAAGAACATCGATCCCAAGCTGCAGACCTATCTGTCGGCACGCAACCTCTCGATCGCCGATGCGATGGGGTTCGATACCGTAATGGCGCCGTGCAATGGCTGCTATCACAATCTCAAGAAGGCCGAATACGACCTCGCCAAGGATCCCGCGTCGCGCGAGGTGACGGACCGACTGTCGCGCAAGGCCGGCCACGCGACCTACGAAGCGGGCAAGGTCACGACCATTCACGCGCTGGACTGGATCAAGGAATCGGTCGGCGAACAAGGCCTCAAGGCACGCGTGAAGAACTCGCTCAACGGCTTGAAGGTCGCCAACTACTATGGCTGCATGTACACGCGGCCGCGTCACATCTTTCCGGAAAAGGACAAGGGGCCCGGCTCGGAATCGACCTCCAAGCCCCATTTCATGGACGACCTGCTGGCCGCGGCGGGGGCCGAAAATGTCGAGTACCCCCTCAAGACGGCATGCTGTGGCGGCGCTCACACACTGTCCGACAGTGACACCTCGACCAAGCTCGTTCTCAACCTGCTCACGACGGCCGAGGCCTGCGGCGCGGACGTGATCGCCACCGAATGCCCGACCTGCCACACCGGGCTCGAAATGCATCAGGTGCGCGCCGAAAAGGTCTTCGGCCGCAAGACGAGCGTCAAGATCCTGTACTTCACCCAGCTCCTCGGTATGGCGCTCGGGCTGTCGGCGCGCAGGGTCGGCGTGCAGGAGAACTTCTCGGATTCGACTGGTCTGTTGCGTGCGCGGGGGCTCGGCTGATGGCGGATATCGGTATCACGAGCCTCGACAACGTCACGATGCGGCTTGACGCCATGTTGGCCGCGTCCGATGCTGCACTCGCGGCGGACGCCGCGCCACTTGCCGAGGAGCTGTTGCAGCTCGGCGAAATGATTCTCGAAACATGGCTCGCTGCGCACGGCGAGATCGCGACCGATCGCAAGGTCGAAACCTTCCGCTTGCTGGCGCTGCATCGGCAGGGTGCGCGCGGCGATGCAAGCTTCAATGCTTGCCGCGAGACGTGCCGCGAGCTCGTCTATCACTATAATCTGGTGCGCCTCGAGCCGGGCCACGCGGAGGTCGCCCGGCGGCTGCGGCTGGGCGCCATGGTCGCGCGGCACCTTGTGCTGTTCATCGGAGGCAAGCTGGAGGTGGTCGGGCTCGGCGACTTCTGCTGCGCGTCCCGGCCGCTACGTCAACTCGATGCATCGATGCAGACCAACGAAACTGTTTGAGACAAGGAGAAGACGATGCCCATCGTCCGCGGCTGCAACCTTCCCGACGACCTCCTCTACGACGTCGAAAACAACATCTGGTATCGCGAGAACGCCGACGGCACCGTGACGCTCGGGATGACCGCTGTGGCAGCGGCCATGGCCGGTCAGCTTGTCGCCTTCACACCAAAGAAGGCCGGCCGGTCGGTCGATGCGGGCAAGTCCTGCGCCACGATCGAATCCGGCAAGTGGGTCGGCCCGGCAAAGGTCGCCTTCAATGCGGAAATCGTCGAGGTCAACGATGCAATGAGCGCAGCGCCCAAGCTCGCCAACACCGACCCATATGGCGAGGGATGGATGGTCAAGGTGCGCCCGAAGGACTGGGCTGCTGCCAAGGCCGGCCTCGTGCCGGGCACGGCGGCCGCCGCCCCTTACGAAGCGAAGATGGCTGCCGAGAATTTCGCTGGCTGCGCGTAAGGAAGTGGATAGGCCGTGACTGAGACCGTCGCAATCAGGACATCGATGATAAGTCGCGGCCTCGCGGCCTTCATGTCGCTGCCGACCTATTTCCCGGGTGTCCTGGCCAGTCTGATCATCGCGATCGCGGCAACCTTCCTGTCCGAGCACTATGGCGGGCCGGTCATGCTGTTCGCCTTGCTGCTTGGGATGGCCTTCTATTTCCTGTCGCAGGAGGGGCGCTGTGTTGCCGGCATCGAACTCGCCTCGAAGCACATCCTGCGCGTCGCCGTCGGCCTGCTCGGGGCGCAGATCACGATTGCCGAGATCATGAAGCTTGGTCCGACGCCCGTGATCACGGTCGTCGGCGCGGTGATCCTGACCATCCTGTTCGGCGCGCTGGCCTCCCGTGCCATGGGTTTGAGCCGGCGGTTCGGAATCCTCACCTCCGGGGCTGTGGCGATTTGCGGAGCGTCGGCGGCGCTCGCGATCTCGTCGGTGTTGCCCAAGGGGGAGCAGCACGAACGCGACACGGTCTTTACCGTGATCGGCGTGACCGCGCTCAGCACGATCGCGATGATCGTCTATCCGCTGGTGATCGCAGGATTTCATCTCGATCACGCTGCAGTCGGCATGTTTCTTGGCGGCACCATTCACGACGTTGCGCAAGTGGTTGGCGCCGGCTTCAGCGTGTCGGAGGAGACCGGAAACGTCGCGACCTTCACCAAGCTGCTCCGGGTCGCCATGCTGCTGCCTGTCGTGGTGATGCTGTCCTACGTGTTCCGCGCCCATCACGTCGGTAGGGCCGGGCGACAATTGCCGGGGTTCCTGGTGGTGTTCGCCGTTCTGGTGATGCTCAACAGCGCCGGCGTCATTCCCGCATTCCTGCTTGCCCTCATCAAGGACATTTCAAGGTGGTGCCTGGTGACGGCGATCGCAGCGCTCGGGATGAAGACGTCGCTCAAGGCGATGGCCGATGTCGGCGGCCGGGCGATCGCGCTGATCGTCGCCGAGACGTTGTTCCTCGCAGTTCTCGTGCTGATGGTCGTGCGTTGGAAAGCAGGAATCCAGTGATGCGCGCGGTTGCGCCTGCGAGAGACCAAACGGAGAGATGCAATGGCCGATGATAACAATACCAAGCGCATGTCGATGATTGTCACCAAGGGCACGCTGGATTGGGCCTATCCGCCCTTTATCCTGGCCACGACAGCGGCGGCCATGGGCCTCGAAGTGACCATGTTCTTCACCTTCTACGGCTTGACGCTGCTCAAGAAGAATCTCGACCTGAAGATTTCGACGCTCGGCAATCCGGCCATGGAGATGCCGATGTTTGGAATGCACATCGGCATGCCGAATCTCGTATCGGCCATCCCCGGCGTCGACGCGGCGGCGACGACAATGATGAAGAACCTGATCAAGAAAAAGGGGGTCGCATCGATAGAGGAGTTGCGCACGATGGCCATCGAAGCCGAAGTCAAGATGATCGCCTGCCAGATGACCATGGATCTATTCGAGTACACCAAGGACGACATGATCGAGGGGCCGGTGCTCGGCGGCGCTGCGACCTACATCGAGACGGCGACCAAGAGCGACATCAACCTGTTCATTTGAATGTATCACGAAGCCAGCACCAGAAATTACGGAGAGACAGGATGGCTGACCAGGTTCTCGATGCCAAGGGACTGAACTGCCCGCTGCCGATCTTGCGCGCGAAGAAGGCACTCAAGGACGTGCCGATCGGTGGGACGCTTCAAGTGCTCGCCACCGATCCCGGCGCTGTGAAGGACTTCGAGGCGTTTTGTCGCACGACCGGAAATGATCTCTTGGAATCCAAGTCGGAAGGCAAGCAGTTCGAATTCCTGATCAGGCGAACGTCCTGACGCTACGCAATCTCTGCCACGCCGGAGTGCCTTTCGGTTTGACCGAGAGCGGAACCGCAACCAACGGAGGGGGACCGGTGCAGTCTGCGTGCTCCGCCGCCGGCGTTTCGCCGCCGTTTGCCCACGCTGCAAGGCGTACGACTGTGAACCGTCACCCTTGCGTCTTCGCCGGGGCGTCCTCGATCAGGTGGTCCGCAATGATCTCCACCAGGCTCGCGAGCCCGCCTTCCCATTTCCAATGGGCCTTGCTCTCGTCCATGGTCAGCCGGCAGTTCGAGCATGCCGAGACCATCGTCTTTGCACCGGTCTTCTCGACCTGATCCATTTTGATCTTGAATACCTTGTGGCGAAGATCGGCAGCGCGCGCGATCGCCTGCACGCCGCCCCCGCCACCGCAGCACCAGTTGAGATTTCCGGTCGGGGTCATCTCGCGGAAGTCCTTCGCGAAATCCTGCAGGAGGAATCGCGCATCTTCGGTCGCGCCGCCGCGACGGGATATCTGACAGGGATCGTGATAGGTGATCGACTCCTCGATCGGCTTCAGCCTCAGCCTGCCGTCCCGCTTGAGTTGCGCCATGAATTCCGAAATGTGCACGACTGCGAAGGGCAGGGGGCGGCCGAGCATATTGGCACCCGACCAGCGCAGCGCACCGAACGCGTGGCCGCACTCCGGAATCACCACCGTCTTGGCTCCCACCGCCTCGGCGGCCTCGGTGATCCGCTGAACCATGATCCTGGCGACGTCCGCCTTGCCGGCCAGATAGCCAAAATTCGTGGCTTCATAGCCCTTCGTGCTCAGCGTCCAGTCAACCCCCGCGTGGTTGAGCAGCTTGGCCATGGCCACCACGGAATCGGGGTATTTCATCGTCTCGACGGACGAGAGCGTCAGCAGAATGTCGGCCTTGTCCTTGTCGAGCGCGATGGGCACGTCGTGCTCATCTTCGAGCCATTCGATACGATCGCGCAGCTTTTCGGCCGTCACGCCCAGCGGGCTTCCATGATCGCGCGAATTGTCGGCGGCCTGCAGAAGGTCCCTCGGTCCAAGTCCCGCCTTGACGAAGGCCTGCCGCGCGCCGCCCACGATGGAAGCGATGTCGATCCCCATCGGACAGATCGTGGTGCAGCGACCGCACATGGTGCAGGTATCGAACAGCAGTTCCTCCCATTCCCTGAGGTCCTCTTCCGTGACGCGGGGGGCGAAGAGCGAGAGCGGGAATTTCTGCCGGCGATACGCCTTGGCAATCGGAAACAGCTTGTAGGCGGGCGTGTGCCGCGGATCTCCGGAGGCCTGATAGAAGTGGCAGGCTTCGGCACAGTTCCCGCAATGGACGCAGGCCTCGAGATAGCTGACCAGATGTCCCTCGGTTCGCGCCAGGAACGTTCTGCTGGCTGCTTCGACGTCGATTTCGCCGCCCATCGCCTTACCTCACCCGCAATTGCATCAGCTCTTCGCCTTCCGGATCGATCACATGCACCGCGCACGCAATGCACGGATCGAAGCTGTGTATCGTGCGCTGGATCTCGAGCGGCTGCCGAGGATCGTGGAGTGTGTGGCGATCCATCAATGCCGCTTCGTAAGGTCCGGGCTGGCCCTTGGAATCACGCGGTCCCGCGTTCCAGGTCGAGGGCACCACGGCCTGATAATTATCGATGCGCTTGTTCTTGATCACCACCCAATGCGCCAGCGCCCCACGCGGCGCTTCCATGAAGCCGACACCCTTGGCTTCGGTGGGCCAAGTTGAGGGATCCCACTTGTTCGAATTGTGAACGTTCAGATCACCCGCGCGGATGTTGGAAAGAAGACGGTCGTACCAAGTCGACATCTGGTCGACGACGATCTTGCTTTCCAGGGCGCGCGCCGCAGTGCGTCCCATGGTCGAGAACATCGCCGTCAGGGGCAGTTCGAGCTTGCCCAGCGCGTAACCGGCCAGTTCGCGCGTCGGCTCGTGACCTTTGGCATGGAGCATCAGCACGCGCGCGAGCGGGCCGACCTCCATGACATGGCCCTTCCAGCGAGGCGCCTTCAGCCAGGAATAGCTCGCACCGACATCGAGCTGCTCGAAGGGAGGCTTGGGACCGGTGTAATGCAGATTGGTCTCGCCCTCGTAGGGATGCAGGCCTTTGTCCTTGCCGGTTGCATAGTCGTACCAGGAATGGGAGACGAACTCCTGGATTTCCTCCGAATTGTTCATGTCGACGGGATGGATCGTGGTCAGGTCGCGATTGAGGATGGCGCCCGCCGGGATCAGCCAGCTGGCCGGGTCGTCCATGCCCTTTTCGGGAAAGTCGCCGTAGGTCAGGAAGTTGCCCACGCCTTCGCCGCGCGCGAACCAGTCCTTGTAGAAGGACGCGATGGCCAGCGTGTCCGGCAGATAGACCTGCTCGACAAAATCCTTCATTCGGCCGATCACGGTCTTCACCGTCTGCAGACCGTCGATGCCGATGGCGGTGCCGCCGGTGTTCAGGCTGATCGCCGACGGGGCGCCGCCGACCAGGAAATTCGGATGCGGATTCTTGCCGCCGAAGACGGTATGGAGCTGCACCACCTCGCGCTGCCAGGCGAGCGCTTCCAAATAGTGCGCGACCGCCATCAGGTTTGCTTCGGCCGGCAGCTTGAATCCGGGATGTCCCCAGAATCCACCTGCAAAGATGCCGAGCTGGCCGCCTTCGACGAAGGCTTTCAGTCTCTTCTGCGTATCTGCGAAATAGCCCGGGCTCGACTTCGGAAAGCTCGAGATCGATTGCGCCAGTTGCGACGTCGCCGCCGGATCGGCCTTCAACGCCGACACTACGTCGACCCAGTCGAGCGCGTGCAGATGATAGAAGTGCATGACATGGTCGTGCACATATTGTGCGGCAATCATCAGGTTGCGGATGAGTTGCGCGTTCGGCGGAATGGCGTATCCCAGCGCATTCTCCACGGCACGGACGCTGGCGATGCCGTGGACCAGCGTGCACACGCCGCATATGCGCTGCGCGAAAGCCCAGGCCTCGCGCGGATCGCGTCCTTTGAGGATCAGTTCGATGCCGCGCACCATCGTGCCGGAACTGTACGCACCGGTGATGGCGCCCTGGGGATCTGTTTCCGCCTCGATCCGCAGGTGCCCTTCGATGCGCGTGATGGGATCGACCACGATGCGCTGGTTCATATCTCAACTCCCCGGCGGCTGTAGAAGATCCCGGTCTCGCTTCTGGTCAGGAAGACGAGGAAGGCATGCATGAGCTTTCCGAACGGGAACCAGATCAGGAACAGGCACACGGTCAGGATGTGCACGGACAAGAGCGTTTCATACGGCGCCCATAGGTGGCTCACCGCGATCAGCCCTGTCACGACCGGAAGGAACGTCACCAGCCAGCTGACGTAGTCGTCAAGCGTCGATAGCAGTCTTAAGACGGGATTCGTCATCCGCCGCGCCAGCGCAGCCAGGAGCGACGCGAGCGTGAGCACCGACGCGGCCGAGATCACGCCGGTGGGCAAATTCGGCCATGAAAAGCCGAACAATCCGCGCAGGAATAGAATGTGCTGCGCCAGTCCGAACACGACGATGGCAAGGCCGACGTGAAAGACATAGCCGTTCACCGTGCTGAACAGCGACGCGCGCAGATGGGTGTTCGCGGGCCATAGGTGACGCACGAAGCCCCGGAACGCGCCAACCACCGCATGCGGTGCACCGGCTCGCTTCGCCGATCTGTCGTTGGTCCAGGGCAGGAGCAACAGTGACGCGAGCCGCCACACCACGCCGCCCACGAATATCGCGATTGCAATCTCGATCGCGGGCCCGCGCACGAAATCCAGCAGGCTCATGGCTGGGTCTCCCTCTCCGCTCGTTGTTTGCGCCGGCGCGCCAGCCATGCGCTGGCAATCCCGACCGCCGCGCCCGCAACCGCGGCGCCGCCGATGATCTCCGGATCATTCAACGTGTTTGAGGAAAGCGGCTGGTAGAAGCTGCCGCGATCCCAGAAATTCGGTTCGGAACACCCCAGACAGCCGTGTCCGGACTGGATCGGGAAGGAGACGCCACCATTCCATTTCACGGTCGCGCACGCATTGTAAGTCACGGGCCCCTTGCAACCGACTTCATAGAGGCACCAGCCCTTGCGTGCTCCCTCATCGTCGAACTGCTTGGCGAACTGCCCCTTGTCGTAGAACGGTCGGCGATAGCAGCGGTCATGAATCGTATCGCCGAAAAACGCTTTCGGCCTGCCCTTGTCGTCGAGCTCGGGAAGCTTGTTGAAAGTCACGAAATACGCAACCGTGCCCGCGATGGCTTCCGGAATGGGCGGGCAACCGGAGACATTGATCACCGGTTTGTCGGTGATGATGTCGCTGACGGCAACTGCGCCGGTGGGGTTGGGATTTGCGTGCGGGATGCCGCCAAAGGCCGCGCAGGTCCCGACGGAGATCACGGCGGCCGCATCTGCGGCCGTCTCCTTCAGCACCTCGAGGTTGGTCTTGCCGGCGTTGGTGGAGTAGACCCCGCCATCTCTCGTCGAGACTGAGCCGTCGACTACGACGACATATTTGCCCTTGTTCTCCTTCATGGCAGCGAGGCGGGCCGCTTCCGCGGCAGCACCCGACACCGCCATCAGCGTTTCGTGATAGTCGAGCGAGATGAGATTGAAGATCATATCCTCGATGGTCGGACCGAAAGAACGCGTCAGCGATTCCGTACAGCCCGTGCATTCCTGAAATGAGAGCCAGATCACGGATTGGCGCCGCGTATTCGCCAACGCCTCCGCCATGCCCTTCGCGGCCATCGGGGGCAACGCCAGAAGGCTGGCAAGATAGGTCGTATATTTCAGCAGGGCGCGACGGGAGACGCCCCGGCGCGTCAAGAGCTCGCCGATTGTCTCGGTTTCATGCATCTTCGGCATCCTCTGAAGAGACGCGGTCGATCAGATCTTCAGACAGTTTGTTGCTGGCCGCAGCGATGTCGGCCGCATGGCTTGTCAGGATCTCCGGGGACGACGTGATTTCGATGCGTTCGGCGGCGAGCTTGTCCCCGGCGCCCAGGTGGCGAACCCACCACACGCCGGCATAGCGCGTCTCCCAGATTTCGCTGATGCCGGCTGCGGTCAAAACGGCCTCCAGGTCACCGTGGCCCAACCGCTCCTCCAATTCGCTGCGGTCCGCAACCGTGAGAGGCAGGCTGCACAGATCGATCGCCGCGCAAGCGCCGGTATTGGCAAGCACATCGAGGTGATGGGCGATCTCGCGTAGCAGGCTGTCGATCATCCCGGTGCGGAACCCCGCTGCGGCATCCGCTTCAACTGTCATGGTGCCACCTGCTGAGTAGCGCTTTGATCTGCAGACATGCGGTGGGAATGGCCGCGCCAACCGCGGGCGTCAGCGACAGGCCCCATTGTGTGGATTCAGGTTGAACTGCGACGAGCGCCCGACGCGCCGGCTCGCAGCCGGTCAGCCGCGCCGCCGACATCAGGTCGGCAAGCGCGACCTCATGAGCCGTCCGCTTCTTTCCCGTCAGCTGCCGGTCCATCTCCGGACCTTGAAAGATTCTTACGGTGCCGGGCTTCGCGCCCAGTTCCACGGCGTCGACGGCGATGAGCGAGCCGAAATCTTCGATCTCCGAAAACAGGGACAGCCCGAGCGTCCCGCCATCCCGCAGAGCAACACGATGCGGTATCTCGCCCGCACATTCCAGTGCATCGAGGGCCCGAATGACGTGCACGCCAATGCCGTCATCGCTCAGCAGGATATTGCCGATTCCGAGCACCAGCGTGTGGGTCGCCGCGACATGCGTCCGCATAGGAGAACTCCTGCGAGATCAGGCGCCTCATATTCTATGCAGCGAATATGATGCTCTTATCTTGATCCACGTCAAATCGAGTTCATCGAGCGGGCTATGATTTAGCACCCAAGTAATTGCGTGGAACCGACATGTGCCTTGGCATCCCGATGCGGGTCGTGGAGTGTGACGGAGTCATGGCGCGATGCGAGGCCAAAGGCATCGAGCGCATGGTGAGTCTGTTTTTGCTTCAGCATGAAACGATCGATCCCGGCGATCACGTCGTGGTTCATGTCGGTTACGCCATCCGGAAGATGTCAGAAGCCGAAGCGTCGAGTGCATGGGATCTCTTCGACGAACTGCTTGCGGCGGAAGACGCACTGCGCGGCAATGCATGAACGCGCCATGCGGGCCGCCTGCGTCAGCCGGACTAACGTAAGGGGACGCTGTCGGCGATCGAAGCCGCGCTGCTCGATCGGGCGCTTCGCTCCGAAGCACGACGACGTGCATTTGCATGTCACGACGGCATGGACTCTGCGGACCGTTGGCCTCGATCGTCGCGGCGCGGTTCAGGGCATCCGCTTCGGGCTGGCCTTCTGCGAGGCCTCAGGCAGGCGGCTGGTGCGCTGATCAGGTAATGACGAAGCATCGATCGATTTCAGAAGCAGACAGCCAGGCCGGCCATCTTGAACGCCTTTGTTCTCAGGGTGGCTTCGCGAGCGTATGCCCTCAAGCCGAGATCATCGGAAAAGTTGGAGCTGCTCTTACCGAAACGCCGCAACGAATCGCCACGAATCGGGTGAAACGAGCGTGCGCTTGCTACCCTGGCCCAGCGTAGCCGGATTCGACGAGGTGTTTTCCACATGACAGCGCGATCTCCACGCGAGGCGCCGCTTGCGCGACGAACCGGAACAGCATGGCGGCACGCCAATGTCGGCCGGCTGCTCAACAATGCGGTGCGCAGGTTCGAATCCCGGGTCCTCCAATTGATGGCCGAGGGCGGTCATGGCGGGACGCGGATCGCCCATGTCAGCCTCACCCGCAATCTCGACGTCGAGGGCACCCGGCTGACCGAGCTCGCGCGGCGGGCCTCGATGAGCAAGCAGGCGATGGGCGAGCTGGTCGATCAATGCGTCGAGCTGGGTCTGGTGTCGCGCGAGGCCGATCCGAGCGACCGTCGCGCCCGACTGGTCCGCTTCACGCCGGCCGGACTGAAATGGCTGGAGGCGTTTGGCGATGCCGTCGATGTGGCCGAAGCCGAGATGCGCAAGGAGCTCGGCAAGGTCGTGATGGACGCGATCCTGCAAGGACTGTCGGCCTATGGCGCCCGCTTCGATACGCTCGACGACACCAGATAGTCAGGTTGCTTGACTATTTTGCCGGGCGCGGTAGCATTCCTCCGTTGCGAGGAGAAGCGCCGTGATCGAACGTCTGAGCGCCTCGGTGCTGATCGTGGGCGGCGGTCCGTGCGGGCTGATGCTGGCCAACGAGCTTGGCCGCCGCGGCGTGTCCGCAATCCTGGTCGACGAGAAGCCGGGAACGGCCTTCAACCCGCAGGCCAACGCGACGCAGGCGCGGACGATGGAGCATTTCCGCCGGCTCGGCTTCGCCGACGAGGTCCGGCGCGCGGGCCTGCCCGCGGACTACCCGACCGACGTCGCCTATTTCACGCGGTACACGGCGCATGAGCTGGCACGTTTTCAATTGCCGTCCGCGGCACGCGCGACGGAACTGGTGAAGGGTCTGTCCGGCTCGTGGAGCGCAGCAGAGCTGCCGCACCGGGTGTCGCAGAAATTCGTCGAGGCGATCCTGCGTAGGCACGCGGCGCAGCTTGCGGGCATTCAGTTGCGCTACGGACATCGGTTGATCGGCTACGTCGCGGATGACGGCGGCATTGCCGCCGACGTCGAGCGTGTCAGCGACGGCGCGCGCTGCGAGGTCGCGGCCGATTTCCTGATCGGCGCCGACGGTCCGCGCTCCCCGGTGCGACAATCGCTTGGGATCTCCTACGGCGGAACGACGGGAATACGGCGCGATTTCATGGGCGGCCGCATGCTCGCGGTCTATCTCCGCTCGCCGGAGTTCTACGCCAGTGTCCCGCATGCGCGAGCCTGGATGTATGTCTGCTTCAATCGAGACCGCCGCGCCTTCATGGCCGCAGTGAACGGACGCGACGAGTTTGCCTTCCACACCCAGCTGCGGCCCGGCGAGGACGAAAGCGCGATCACTGCCGATGATGCAAGGACAGCGTTCCAGCGCGCCTGCGGTGCGCCCATTTCCTGCGAGGTTCTTTCGCACCTCACCTGGACCGCGGGTCATGCGCTGGTCGCCGAGCGCCTGCAGCGCGGCCGGGTCTTCCTTGGCGGCGATGCGGCGCATCTGTTCACGCCGACCGGCGGACTCGGCTACAACACCGCGATCGAGGACGCGGTCAATCTGGGCTGGAAGCTCGCGAGCGTCGTCAAGGGAACGAGCCCCGTCTCGCTGCTCGACAGCTACGAGGCCGAGCGCCGTCCGGTGGCGCTGCGCAACACCGACTACGCGCGCGGCTTTGCGGATTCGCTCGGCCTGTTTGCCGCGGTGCCCGAGATCGAGGACGCGACCGCGGCCGGCGACGAGGCACGGCGCATCGCCAGCGCCTATCTCGATCAGCATGCGCGCGCCGAGTTCAACGTCCCCGGCGTCACCTTCGGCGGCCGCTATGATGGCTCACCGATCATCGTCCCCGATGGCACCCGGCCGCCGCCGGATGCGGCCAACGCCTACGTGCCGAGCGCCTGTCCCGGCGGACGCGCGCCGCACGCCTGGCTGGAGCAAGGTATCTCGCTGTACGACCGCTTCGGCTTCGAATGGACGCTGCTGCGGTGTGAGGGCAGCGGCCTCGATGAGGATCAACTACGTGAGGCCATGGGGCCGCTGCGTGCCGATGTCGAGATCGTCACCTTGCCGCGGGCCCTGCGCGATCTCTACGAGGCCGACCTCGCGTTGATCCGTCCCGATCAGATCGTGGCGTGGCGCGGGAGCGCGGCGCAGGCCGGCCTGCTTCGACGCGTGCTGGCTCGGGCGCTCGGAGGGGATGCACGCACTCACTGAGAGCTGTCTGGCGCGGGTCCGATACCGAGAAGTCATCGACGTCGTGCTGCAGGGGCGTGCCGCAGCATTTGGAACCCGCCGCGTAGTTGCGCGCGGAAGCATTCTGCAGGGCCGCCACGCGGGGCTTAGGAACGATCGTCGGGCGAGGTTCTTGCCGTCGGGACGATCAGGAGCCAACCCCTCGGAGATCAACGATGAGCAGGATGATCCACAACCGTCAGACGAAAGCGATCCGAATTGCCATGGCCGCCTCTGCCGTGACCGTGTTGGTGGCCGGCGGCGCGGTCGCCGCTCCGAAAGGTCAGCCGCCCGCCAAGGATCAGCATTTCATGACCGAGGCGATCGAGGGCGACATGTCCGAGGTGAGCATGGGCAGGCTGGCGCAGCAGAAGGGGCAGAGCGATCAGGTCAAGCAGTTCGGGCAGGCCTTGCAGCAGGACCATAGCGAGCATCTGCAGAAGGCGCAGCAGCTTGCGAGCCAGAACGGGATGAAGATGCCGTCCGAGCCGAGCAAGAAGCAGAAGGCCATCTACAGCCGGTTGGAAGGCATGTCCGGCGGTCGGTTCGACCAGGCGTTCGCGCAGGCGATGGTTCGCGATCACCAGGAGGATATCAAGAAGTATCAGAAGCAGGCCGCGGCAAACTCACCGCTGTCGGACTTCGCCCAGCAGACCGTGCCGGTGCTGCAGAAGCACCTCGACATGGCGAAATCATTGGCGAAATGACATGGGCCAGAGCGACCACGATGCCTCAGCCTCGTCCAGGCGTCGTGATCGCCAATGATCGCGCCATCTGAAGGACAAGTTGCCGACCACGAGGCCAATGCGACGCTGGCCGAGACGCTGGCGAAGCAGCCTCGCAAGATGGCCGAGCCGCGACCGGCGGAAAATCGCACGTCGGCACTGCGCGTTCGGCATCGGAGTGCCGCCTGCCCGAGCATTGCCCGACCTTCGTCCGGCTGCTAGCGTTCTCCCATGAGGCACGGGCAAGCGATAAGACGATGACCGACGTGATGACCGAATCGGAAAAGGCGCAGCAGATCGTGGCTGCGCTGAGGGCGGCGGAAGCGAGCCCGCCGGAAGCGGCACTGCAGACGTTGAACGGCCTGATGGGCCTCGTCCGCAGCCCGAGCGCGGAGCAGCCGCTCGAGGTGGAGGAGGCGCGCTCCGCGGCCTTCATGTCGATCTGCGAGGTCGGCAAGGCACTGCATCGCGGGCAGCCGACGGAGGCGTTGTGGCCGACGGCGCTGTCGGCCAGCGAGCGCTGGCTGGCGCTTGCCAAGTGAGCAAGGGCGAGTGGGGACGAACCGGGCCGGTGCGGGCCGCATGAGTTGGCGTGCCATGGCGCCAAGCGATCTTGCTGACGTCGATGGGATCGCAGCCCGCGTGCACCCGGACTATCCCGAGGACAAGAGTGTTTTCGCGGAGCGCCTGCGTCTCCACCCTGATGGATGCCGCGTGCTGCGTGGGACCGGCGCCGGCATCGCCGGCTATGTGCTCAGCCATCCCTGGCATCTCGGCCGGCCGCCGGCCTTGAACCGGCTGATCGGAAGCATTCCGTCGGCTGCATCGACCTACTACATCCACGATCTCGCTTTGCTGCCCGGGGTTCGCGGCAGCGGCTCGGCGACCGTGATCGTCGAGGAACTGATCCGACACGCGCGTGCGCTCGGCCTGGAGTCGCTGTCGCTGATCGCCGTCAACGGCTCGACGCCATTCTGGGAGAGGCAAGGATTTGCGGTCGACAAGGCAGCCGCCGCGGATCCGACCGGCAGCTATGGCAGCGACGCGAACCTGATGATCCTGCGGCTCGCCTGAATTGCGCGCGCGTCTTTCGCGGCGGGGGGTACAATGCGTAGCGGCCCGGCGATGGGCCGGGCCGCTCGCTGTTCTTGACGTGCTCTATTCCGGCATCGACATCGGCCGCCGCCACATGTCGCGCCGCCGGCTGAAGCGGTTGGCGTGCAGCATCCATCCGGTGACAGGCTTGCCGTCGCGGTGACGGCCACCGCTCTCCGCAGCCGCCCAGGCGGCGACGGCGCCGAGCAGCAGCGCGGTGGCCACCGAGAACGCCAGGATGACGGTGCCGGCGCGCGTGCGCGAGATCGCGGTCTTGGCTTCCGCGATCACGCTGTCCACCCGCCGCTCGGCATCGGGAGCAGCGAGACCGGTCGTGCCGCTGACGAGCTGCACGAGATAGCTGCGATCCTCCAGGCTGACGCCATTGTGGCTCGACGCCGTGAGCAGGATGCGGCCGGCCTCGCCGCGTGCGGGGGCGAGATCCGGGCTGGGTGCTCGCCGGGGCGCGCGGAACAGATGGTCGAGCTCATAGCTCAGGATCGATGGTTCATTGGCCGTCGCCGGCGCAGTCAGCGGATTGGTCCGCGTCGCCGCGGACGCGCCGAGCACGGCCAGGGTAGCGCCGAGCACGACTGCCAGCGCCCAGGCTGAGACGCCATGCAGGCCGTCGCGCTTTTCGATCTCTTCGCTTTCGGCAAGCCCGTGCGTTGCGCGCAAGCGACCCGCCATGTAGCCGCCGCAGCCGAAGCTGATCAGCGCCTGCAGCACCAGATAGAGGCCGGACAGGAGCCAGAGCGCCACCGAGGCGTCGCGCCATGTCGGCGCGCTGGAGCTGACACCGAGGCCGACCGACATGGCAAAGCTGATCAGGATCGAAGAGACCGCGGCGGCGGTTAGGGCTCCTGCAACGACCGGCGTCCATTGCAGGGTCCAGCTATCGGCCGTCGCGCTTGAAAGGGGTGATGTGACGACCGGCGCAGTTTCCATGGCCATGATGTCGTCTCAGCGCAGACCGAAGAACGACAGAACGGCCATGATGACCACGATCAATCCCACGAGATAAATCAGTCCGTCCATGATGGTCCTCCTCCGGTTCGACATTGGTCGCCGTATAAGCAACAGCGAGGCGCAATGTTCCGTGCACGTATCAGCGGAGGAGGAGAGAACGCGTGGCCGCCGGCCTCAGATGGGACTTGCCGCAACAGCTAACGGATCATGAGCCAAAGGATCATGGTGCCGTTGCGCGATGCAATAGAGCAGGGCCAGGGGGCGTGGCGGCCAGAGATGTCGCCGCCAGCCATGTTTCAATTGTTGCCAGGTTTGGATGGATCGCGCGGCTCATTCCCCGCGCGAGGGCTGACGCAATGACCCGTCAATAGCGTGGGTCGTAGCCGCGCTGCCGGGCATAGGCGTAAGCGGGGTTGATGCCGCAGCCCGCATCGGTCCCCGAGGCCGCCGCCTGGCACTGACGATAGGTGGAGAACTGACAGTTGCCCGGATAGCCCCACATCCTGCCCTGCAGGCAGAAGCGGTCTTGCGCGGCGGAAGCCGGTGAGATCGCGGCGAAGCTCGCGAGGACGGCGGTGGCAGACAGCGAGGCAAATAACAGGCGGCGCATGCGTTTATCCTTGCGTTGAAAAGTACCGTTGCAACGCGAGGGGGCGCAGGCCCGTTCCTCGCGCAACATCAACTGTTTTGTGTCGGCGGCGCTGCGACGCGTTCACTGGCCGACGAAATTGTCTGCATGTTGGCGCTTGCCCGAGTTGGCCTTTTGAAGATCGGAGGAGCCCACCGTTGCGGAGCTTGGCAACGCGCGTCATGGCGTGATGCCGGAACATTCGTCCACCGCTCCGGTTGCTTTTGGCCGCTGGTGATGGACCGATCCCATGTTTCGCCGATCCAAGACGTCAGACGCCGCACATCGCGACTCTTCGAGCGTTTTCGCGAGCCGCCCGCGCGCACCTGGCACCGGCGGGATGCTGGCTCTGCTCGGGTTCGCGTTCCTGATCCACTATTTCGATCAGCGGCCCGAACAGACGGAAGGCTCGGGAGGCGCGCGCCGGTCCGGCGCTGGACACGGCCGGCTGGCGCGTTCGCCCGCGGAGCTTCCCGCGCGCGGCTGGAAGGACGTCCTGTTCCGGGTCTATGAAAACGTCACCGAGCACAGGATCGTCGCGCTCGCCGCAGGCATGACGTTCTACACTCTGCTGGCGATCTTTCCGGCGCTGGCCGCGTTGGTGGCGATCTACGGCCTGTTCTCCGATCCGGCCAAAATCACCGGACATCTGGAACAGTTGCAGGGCGTGATGCCCGGCGGCGCCATCGACATCGCGCGCGACCAGTTGACGCGCGTCTCTGCCAACGGCCGTCAGGCGCTCGGCATCACCTTCCTCGTCAGCCTGGTGATCTCGCTGTGGAGCGCCAATGCGGCGATGAAGTCGCTGTTCGACACGCTCAACATCGTCTATCGCGAGCCCGAGAGGCGCGGCTTCATCAAGCTGAACGCGATTTCGCTGCTGTTCACCGGCGGCGCGATCCTGTTCGCGCTGCTTGCGATCGGCGCCGTCGTCGTGCTCCCGGTGCTGCTGAACTATCTCGGCATGTCCGGGGCCGGCGACCTGGTGCTGCGGATCGGCCGCTGGCCGGCGATCTTCATCTGCGTCGCGCTCGGACTGGCCCTGATCTATCGCTACGGGCCGGACCGCGAGGAGCCTAGATGGCGCTGGATCAGTTGGGGCAGCGCGCTGGCGGCGGCGCTGTGGCTCGCGGGCTCGGCGCTGTTTTCCTGGTATGCGGCGAATTTCGGCAGCTTCAACGCGACCTACGGCTCGCTCGGCGCCGCCATCGGCTTCATGACCTGGATCTGGATCTCCGCCATCGTGATCCTGATCGGTGCTGAGCTCGATGCCGAATTGGAGCATCAGACCCTGCGCGACACCACCACCGGCGCCGCACAGCCACTTGGCACCCGCGGCGCCACGATGGCTGACACGGTGGGCCGTGGGAGCTGATCTGCCGTCGGCTGAGAATGCAGGTGCGATCGGCTCGGCCATGCGAGATGCCGCACGGGGATCGCAACGCACGGGGCCCGCGCCACGGCGATCTCGTGGAACCGCCCGCCTGAGACGGAACCCGGGAACCCGAGGCGGATCCGCTGTGTTCCTATCGGGTCGTCGCGAAGCCCCGAATTGTCGGGTTCGCTGCGGCGTCGTCTCGATTGTCACGACGGAGCTTATGCATGACGGAGCAGCCTGTTCGCGGAAGCGACGAGGGTGGGCCCAGGGATCTGCCGCGCATTTCCACCGGAAGTGAAGGCCTCGACGACATTCTCGGCGGCGGCTTCGATCCCAATCGCCTGTATCTGTATGAAGGCCGTCCCGGCACCGGGAAAACCACCATCGCGCTGCAGTTCCTGCTCAAGGGCGCAAGTTGTGGCGAGCGCGTGCTGTACATCACGCTGTCGGAAACCCGGCGCGAGCTGGAGGTCGTGGCGCGGCGCCATGGCTGGTCGCTTGCCGGCGTCGACATGTTCGAGCTGGTGCCGCCGGAAACGACGCTCGACCCGGAGCGCGAGCTCACCGTGTTCCATCCGGCGGAGGTGGAGCTCAGCGAGACCACCGGTCTGATGTTCAACGAGGTCGAGCGCATCAATCCCAGCCGTGTTGTGATCGACAGCCTGTCGGAGCTCCGGCTGCTGGCCCAGAGCCCGCTGCGCTATCGCCGCCAGGTGCTCGCGCTGAAGCACTTCTTCACCAAGCGCAACTGCACCGTCGTCCTGCTCGACGACCTGTCATCCTCGCAGGACGACCTGCAGCTCCACTCGGTCGCGCATGGTGTCGTGATGCTGGAGCAGCTCGCGATCGAATATGGCGCGGAGCGCCGCCGGTTGCGCGTGATCAAGATGCGCGGCATCTCGTTCCGGGGCGGCTTCCATGATTTCACGATCGCCTCGGGCGGGCTCAGGATCTTTCCGCGCCTGGTCGCCGCGGAGCATCACCGATCCTTTGCCGGCGATTTCACCTCGAGCGGCAACGCCGAGCTCGATCAGCTCCTGGGCGGCGGGCTGGAGCGCGGCACCAATGCGCTTCTCATCGGTGGGGCCGGTGTCGGCAAATCCTCGGTGGCGCTGATCTACGCCATCGCGGCGGCCCAGCGCGGCGAGCACGCGGTCTTCTTTGCATTCGACGAGGGCCGCGGCACCGTGGAAGCCCGTGCCCGGACGCTCGGCCTGCCGCTCGAACGCCATATCGAATCCGGGCGCATCCATTTCCAGCAGGTCGACCCGGCCGAGCTGTCGCCGGGCGAATTCGGCGCCATCGTTCGGCAGAGCGTCGAGCAGGACGGCGCCCGCCTGATCGTCATCGACAGTCTCAACGGCTATCTCAACGCGATGCCCGACGAGCGCTTTCTCATCCTGCAGATGCATGAGCTGCTGACCTATCTCGGCCAGCAGGGTGTGCTGACCATCCTGGTGCTCGCGCAGCACGGTCTGGTCGGGCCGATGGATACGCCGCTGGACATCAGCTATCTCAGCGATGCCGTGCTGATGCTGCGCTATTTCGAGGTGGGAGGGGCGGTGCGCCGCGCATTGTCGGTGGTCAAGAAGCGCAGCGGTCACCACGAGCACAGCATCCGCGAGTTTCGCCTGAGCAGCTCCGGCATCACCCTCGGCCCGCCGCTCAAGGAATTCAGCGGAATATTTTCCGGCAATCCGCGCTTCACCGGAACGGATATCCCCGACATGGACGTGCGGGATGGGCATTGAGCGAGATCACCGCGTCCTCGTCTTCGCGCCGATCGGGCGGGACGGGCCGGCATCGGCAGAGCTGCTCCGCAGTGCAAGAATCGAGACGACCGTCTGCTCTGACCTCACGCAGCTGCTCAGTGAGTTGAGCGCAGGCGTGGGCACGGTCTTCGTTGCCGAGGAAGGGTTGTTCGCAAAGGACACCGCCGCCCTCACGCAATGGGTCGAGCGGCAGCCGGCCTGGTCCGATTTGCCCTTCATCGTGCTCACGAGTCACCGCGAGCAGAGTGCCGTCGTCACGTGGCGGCGCAATCTGGTAAGCGCGCTGCGCAATGTCTCGCTGCTCGAACGGCCGGTCCAGCCGATCACGCTCACCAGCGCCGTTCAATCCGCGCTGCGGGCGCGACGTCGTCAATACGAGATTCGCGCCCTCATCGAGGCGCGCGAGCAGGCGGCGCAGCAGCTCGAGCAACTCGTCGTCGAGCGGACGCGGGCGCTCGCGGAGTCGAACGAGCATCTTCGCATCGAGATGGCCGAGCGCGCGCGGGTCGAGGAGACCCTGCGCCAGACGCAGAAGATCGAGGCCATCGGCCGGCTGACCGGCGGCGTCGCGCACGACTTCAACAATCTGCTGATGGTGATCTCCGGCGGGCTCGACATGCTCGACCGCCAGAGCGATCCGGCGCGGCGTCGCCGCCTGATGGACGGCATGATCCAGGCGGCGCAGCGCGGCGCCAGCCTGACCCGCCAGCTGCTCGCGTTCTCGCGCCGGCAGGAGCTGCGGCCCGAGCCGGTCGACATCGCCCGCCAGATCGGCGGCATGCGCGAGCTGCTCGACCGCAGCCTGCGCGGCGACGTGCACGTCGAGTTCGATTTCCCCGATGCGCTCTGGCCCGTCGAGGTCGACCCCGGCGAGCTCGAGCTCGTCGTGCTGAATCTCGCCGTCAACGCTCGCGACGCGATGCCGACAGGCGGCACGATCGTGGTTCGGGCCGAGAACCTCCGCAACGTGCAAGACGATCAGATCGCCGGGGACTACGTCCGCCTGTCGGTGATCGACACCGGCACCGGCATGACGGAGGAGGTTCGCGTCCGGGTGTTCGAGCCGTTCTTCACGACCAAGGACGTCGGCAAAGGGTCCGGCCTCGGGCTGGCCCAGGTCTATGGATTCGTCACCCAGTCACGCGGCACTGTCCGCATCGACTCCGAGCCGGGCAAGGGGACGACGATTGCCCTCTACCTTCCGAGGTCAGAGCACGCGGCGTCCAGGGAGCCGCACCATCTCCTCGATCTGCAGCGGCCCCAGGCCCGCCGGCGCAACGAAGGCCGTGTGCTGCTGGTCGAGGATGACGATGAGGTCGCTGCGCTCGTCGGCGAGATGCTCCGCCAGCTCGGCTATGAGGTGACCCGGGCCTCCAGCGCCGCCGCGGCGCTCGGTGCGCTGGCCGACGGACGAGCCGTCGATCTCGTGTTCTCCGACGTCATGATGCCGGGGGGCATGAACGGTGTCGAGCTGGCGCGCGAGATTCAGAAACGGCGCGGCGACATGCCGATCCTGCTGACCAGCGGCTATTCGGGCGCTGCCGTTCACGCCGCCAAGGAGGCGGGCGTCCGCATCCTGTCGAAGCCATATCGCATCGACGAACTGGCGACCGCACTCGATGCGGTGAAGATGGACCACGTCTGGTCGCAGGCGCGCATCTCGTGATACGGGGGCTGATGGTGAGCTGCTGATAGCGAGCTGCGGTCTCGGACCTCTCCAGTTCGCGATCAACCGCGCTCGATCAGCACCGAAACCGTGACATGCCCGACCTCGCCGTCATCGGAGCTGACCTTGAGGCGGACGTTCGTGGAGGAGGGATCGAGCCGGTCGCGCGCGATTGCAAGCGCGGTGTCCGCCGTCTGCATCAGCACCGTCTCGACATCATCGAAATCGACGCCATCGCCGCGCATTTCGCCAGGACTTGTCACATAGAAGCGCATCTCGTTCGTCCTGATCTGCCGTCACCCGAAGGCGGGAGCCGTCGATCTGGTGGAGATATGCGGGATCGAACCCTCCAGCAGCCACGACCATCTCAAAATCGAACATTGTGACAAGGTTCCTGCGGGTGTCCGGAACCCCCTGAACGCGGAACTCCTGAAGCACCCGCTTCACATGCACCGTGCTGAGAGCGAGGGCTTCGGCGAGCGCAGCCTCGTAATCGGGAACTGATACGTTGTCGGCGACGAGACCGACCTCCGCCAGGCGTTGCAGCTCAGCGACGAGATGCGCCACGCGTGCCGCTGCCGAGCCAAAGCCGAGGTGCCGCGGTGTCGATGGTGTTCAGCTCGTGCCGTCGCAACCGGCGGGTCAGGATCGTCATGGGATGCCTGACCCGCTCGCGATGGCGAAGCTCAAGACCATCGGCTTGAGGCAGGGTCTGCAGGACCGGAGGCGATCATCGAAAACGGCCGAATGCGAGGTCTGTTCCTCGCGGATCAGTTTTTTGCCGGCAGCCAGCCGCGACCGAGCCGGTGCTCACCGCCGGTCGTCCATCCAATTGACAGATCCGCAGGCGGTACAATTGAACAGACGCGCCGCTTCGCCGGTTCGTGGGTTCAGGATGCTCTGAACCGCGCGCGCCGGTTGGCCGCAGCCGCGGCAGCGCGCCGGCTCGGTCCGACCGCTGTGGGAGTCACTGCTCTGATCCGACACGTCTGCCATGGCTGCCCCGAAACGGACGAGAGCGGGCGGTGGATCAGGTCGACCGCGCACGCCGGTCTGAGATGGGAGTGGGGGCGCCCGACGCTGGCCTTTTCTGGTCGATCCGCGGTTCCCCGCACCCGGCCGCGCTGCGATGACCCGCCGAGAAAATAGATGGCGTCGGTGTCGGACCGCCGAACCTTGCATCGTCCTCTGCGAAGGACACGGAGGACTCCAGACATGACCCCCAGAATAGTCACTGCGGACGAATGGACCGAAGCGCATCGCGCCCACCTCGCCCAGGAGAAGGCCTTCATCAGGCAGCGCGATGCGCTGGCTGCCGCCCGCCGGGCTTTGCCGTGGGTCCGGGTCGAGAAGGACTATGTCTTCCAGGCGGCGGACGGACCCGTCAGCCTGGGCGATCTGTTTCAGGGACGGAGCCAGCTGATCGTCTATCATTTCATGATGGCGCCGGGCGATCCGCACCGCTGTCCCGGCTGCTCGTTTCTGTGCGACCACATCGACGGCGCCAACCAGCACCTCCGCCACCACGACGTCAGCCTGGTCGTCGTGTCGCGTGCGCCGCTCGCCGAGATCGCGCCATTCAAGGCGCGCATGGGCTGGGCGTTCGACTGGGTGTCATCCGAGGGCAGTGATTTCAACTTCGACTTTCAGGTCTCGTTCTCGGACGAGCAGATCGCGACGGGCAAGGCCGCCTACAATTTCGCACCCTTGACGAGCAGGTCGCCCGAGCTCCCGGGCCTGACCGTGTTCACCAAGGACGACGCCGGTAACATCTTCTGCACGTTCCAGGTCCGCTCCCGCGGCGGCGATCCCCTGATCGGCGCCTATCACTATCTCGATCTCACGCCCAAGGGCCGCAACGAGACCGGCCGCGGCAACCTCTCCGATTGGGTGCGCCTGCACGATGAATATGAGGAAAGCGGCGCGCGAGACTGTCATTGCGGCCGGTAGATCGAAACGAGTAGGGCGGATCAGCGCAGCGTGATCCGCGGCGCCGTCAGTGCCGCCATGCGGACACAGGAAATCGTGAAGGGTCCTCATAGGATCGATGCCCGGTCGGCGGACTTGTCGCGCGTGATGACGCATTCGAGGAGGCTTCCATGCGCCGAGCCATGTTGCGACTGACGATATCAGCCCTGGTTTTTGCCTGCGGCACCGCCGCCGCTCTGGCGCAAAGCCAGACCACGCCGGATCAGCAGAAGATGCCGCCTGCGATGGCCCCGGGAACCGGCTCGCCGATTGGCGGCATGATGGGCGGCGGCATGATGGGGCATATGCCCGGCCCGATGGGACGCGGCGGGATGGGCGGCGGCGTCATGGGCCCGGCATTGATGCGCATGGTGTTCGCACTTGTCGACACCGACGGCGACGGCACGATCTCGCTGCAGGAATTCCAGGCGGCGCATGAGCGCATCTTCAAGGCCATGGACAGCAACAAGGACGGCAAGTTGACCCCGGAAGAGATGCAGGCGTTCATGCACGGGCCGCAATGACCGGCGTCAAACCGGCGTGATGGCCGGGCCTGCGCTGGCGCGAGTCCGGCAAGTGCGGCCATTTCGCTGATCTCGATCAAGTGCCCGCCGCACGGACGCGCAACAGTGCCGCCGTCAGATCCGATCGCCGCGTGCGACGAACTGCGTCGACGCGGCGGCAGACCAGCCGGAAAAGAGGCGAGCATGACCTACTATTTTGCCAAAGCGGTCAATCTATCGTTCGACGCGGCGATCGAGCGGGTGACGGCCGAGCTGAAGGCACGCGGCTTTGGCGTTCTGACCCGCATCGATGTGCAGGCGACGCTGCGCGAGAAGATCGGCGCCGACTTTCGGCCCTACACCATCCTGGGCGCCTGCAATCCGAAGCTGGCGCATGAGGCATTGCAGGCGGAGAGCCGGATCGGCACCATGCTTCCCTGCAACGTCATCGTCCAGGAGATCGGCGGGAAGGTCGAGGTCGCCGCCGTGAATCCCGTCGCCTCGATGCAGGCCATCGAGAACGCGGCGCTCGCGACGCTCGCCACAAAGGTCTCTGACGCTTTGAAGGCGGTGGTCGAGGCGGTGTAGCTCTGCCGTCCAACGGGACCACCGCTGATCGGAGGATCGCCGGCCCAGGTCCATGACGACACCAGGGATGATGGACCGCGGTGATCGCCCGCGCGCATCAGGCGTTCTTGCAGTGGCGGTTGCTCCCGGCGCCGAGGTCCTGCGATCTGGTGCGGCTGTTCGGAGAGGAGCTGCACGCCAACAAGGCGACGCCCCACGATCTCCGCGCCACGCGCCCGATTGTCGACGATCCTGGGGCCGCAGCGCAGCTTCCGCGCGACGTCATTGTATGTCGGACGTCATGTCACAGCGGTAGAACTACGGAAAAGCCGGAATTCTCAACGCGCTTTAACGAGAGTGGAACAAGTTGCATCAATTTTTGCGCAGACATGTCGCCGGGCGCGCGGGACGATCGTCACCGCCGCCGACCATCTGCAAACGAACTATTCATCTGGAGGTTACCTTGTTGTTTCGATCGAACAGCCGCTCGGACGCGGAAGCACAGCTTGCAGCAATCAGTCGCGCGATGGCCGTGATCGAATTCCAGCTCGACGGCACGATCATCACCGCGAACAAGAACTTCCTGAACGCACTCGGCTATCAGCTAGAGGAAATCCAGGGCAGGCATCACAGCATGTTCGTGGAGCCTTCCGAACGCGACGGTGCCGCCTACCGCGAGTTCTGGGCGGCGCTGAGCCGCGGCGAGCTCAAGGCCGCCGAGTTCAAGCGCATCGGCAAGGGCGGTCGCGAAATCTGGATCGAAGCGTCCTATAATCCCGTCCTCGACAGCGCCGGCAAGCCGGTGAAGGTCGTCAAGTTCGCGACCGACATCACCGAGAAGAAGCTGCGCAGCATGGCCGACGGCTCCAAGCTTGCCGCCATCGATCGCGCGCAGGCCATGATCGAATTCAAGCTCGACGGCACCATCGTCAGTGCCAACAAGAATTTCCTGGACGCGCTGGGCTATCGCCTCGACGAGATCCAGGGCAAGCATCACAGCATGTTCGTCGAACCCGCGCTGCGCGACAGCGCGGCCTACCGCGAGTTCTGGGCAGCTCTCAATCGCGGCGAATATCAGGGCGGCGAATACAAGCGCATCGGCAAGGGCGGCAAGGAAGTGTGGATCCTTGCCACCTACAATCCGGTGCTGGATGCGACGGGCAGGCCAATCGGGGTCGTCAAGTTCGCAACCGATGTCACCGCGCAGAAGCTGACGAACGCCGACCTCGCCGGCCAGATCGAGGCCATCGGCAAGTCCCAGGCCGTGATCGAGTTCAACATGGACGGTACGGTCATCACCGCGAACGACAATTTCCTGCATGCGCTCGGCTACACGCTGGCCGAGATCCGGGGCAAGCATCACAGCATGTTCGTCGAACCGTCCGAGCGGGAGAGCGCCGCCTACCGCGACTTCTGGGCCAGCCTGAACCGTGGTCAGTACCAGTCGGCCGAATACAAGCGCATCGGCAAGGGCGGCCGGGAGGTCTATATCCAGGCCTCCTACAATCCGATCCTCGACCTCAACGGCAAGCCGTTCAAGGTGGTCAAATACGCGACCGACGTCACCCGGCAGGTCTTCGTTCGCATGGGCAACGAGCGCGTGCGCGCCATGATGGAATCGGTGGCGGCGGGCGCGGAGGAGCTCAACGCGTCCGTGCGGGAGATTTCCGAAGCCATGACGAAGTCGCGCGAGACCGCCATGGGCGCGGTGGACCGTGTCACCTCAGCCGACGCGCAGGCGCAGCGGCTCTCCGATGCCGCTCAGTCGATGAGCGGCATCGTCGAGATGATCCACAACATCACCGGCCAGATCAATCTGCTGGCGCTGAATGCCACCATCGAGTCCGCCAGGGCCGGCGAAGCTGGCAGGGGCTTTGCCGTCGTTGCCTCCGAGGTCAAGAACCTTGCCACCCAGGCAAAGACCGCCACCGACAAGATCGCGACCGAGATCGACAGTCTCAACAATATTTCCGGGGGCGTCGTCACGTCTCTCGGCTCGATCAAGCAGGCGATCCAGAACGTCAGCGAGTATGTGACGTCGACGGCCGCCGCCGTCGAGGAGCAGAGCACTGTCACGAGCGAGATGTCGTCCAGCATGGCGCGCGCCGCGGCCGAGGCTCAGGCTCTGGCCGAGCGCGCCGCGGCTTGAGGTCGGACCGGAAAGCACTGATCGCGCGGCGGCCTGCCAATCCAGGTCGCCGCGCCGTTGCAGGCAATGCCGCCGCCCCGCACGTCATGCGCCTGTCGTCTTCGCCGAATTCCACCTTTCTCATCGAGGCGATCCGTGGCTGATATCCTCGCATTTCCCGCCCGGACCCCGTTGCGGATCATCGGCGCGAAAGCAGAACGGCTGCCCGATGCGGTGGTTACCAGCGAGATCGGACGGCTGCGGCGCGAATTGGAAGCCTGGCGAAGCGCGGTCGACAATCTGGAGCGGTGCATCAGGTCGGATCCGGCCCTCGCATCGCTTGCGGCCGAGTGCGACAAGATCCGCGACCTGATCTCCGTCGCCGCGGGCAAGCTTGAAACATTGCTGTAGAACCGGCCGCCCCAGGGGTCGCGAGGAGTCGTGGTCAGGCTGGGACCGGATGCTCCGAGCAGTTCGTCAGCCGCGCCGGCGCGCCCACGGCGGTGCAGCCCGACGGCACATCGGTGGTGACGACGGCACCGGCGCCGATCTTGGCAAAATCACCGATCGCGACGTCGCCCAGCACGGTCGCGCCCGAGGCGAGCAGCACGCCGCGGCCGATCCGCGGGGCGCGGCCGGGCAGCGCGTCGTGTCGTCCGATCGTAACGTTCTGCAGAATGGTGACGTCGTGGCCAATGCTGCTGTGGGCGCCAATGACGATGCCGGTGGCATGATCGAGAAACACCGCGGTCCCGAGCCGCGCCGAGGGATGGATGCTCACCTGCAGGGATGTTGACGAGTCCGCCTGCAGCAGTAGCGCCAGGTCGGGTTGCCCGTTGCTCCAGAGCCAGTGCGCGACGCGATGCGCCTGCAGCGCGACGTAGCCTTTGTAGTTCAGCAGCGGCGGCAGCAGCGCCGTCGTCGCTGGATCCTGCGCCGCGATCGCCCCGAGGTCGCGACCCGCCGCCTCGACGAGCTCAGGCGCGGCGGCATACGCCTCGCGCGCGACCGCGGCAAATCGGGCGCGCGCGGCATCGCCGCTGCCGAGGCGGATGCCAATCTGCTGCGCGACGGCGCTGCCGAGATCAGAATGATCGAGGATTGCAGCCGACAGGGCGCGGCTGAACACGGGATCGGCCGCGGCGATGCGCCGGGCCTCGTGCTGGATCGACGACCAGAGCTCGGGACTGGATGGGTGTGTGTCGGCCATGGCAAAGCCTGCTCGATAACAGGTGACGGCGACAATATAGCCTGACCTGCGCGTTGCAGAAACCTGGACGACGCCTCGCGGGCGTCGTCATCCGATGTGGCCGGCGACGATCCACGCCGAAGGTCGCAGTCCGTTCAGTTCTGCGCCGTCCGCGCCGCTGCGGCGGCGACGCCCGCACCGATTAGAAGGGTGCCGCCCGCCTTGTTGAAGATGCTGATCACCTTCGCGCTCCGTACGAGCGCGCGGGCGCGCGAGGCGATCAGCGCATAGCCGACGGCGTTGGCGAAGGCGAGCACGACGAAGGTCGATTCGAACACCACCATCTGCGTGAGGAAGCTGCCGTTCGGACTGAGGAACTGCGGCAGGAACGCGACGAAGAAGGTGATGCTCTTCGGGTTCAGCGCCGTGACGATCCAGGCGTGACCGAGCATCTTCAGCGCCGAGGTCCTGTCGGTCCGCGGCACGGCGTTCAGCGCGCCGCCGGCCTGCCACAGCTTGATCCCAAGCCAGACGAGATAGGCCGCGCCGATCCATTTCAGCACGGTGAACAGCAGCGCCGAGGTCGCCAGCAACGCACCGACGCCCAGCATGGACAAGGTCATGGCGGTGAAGTCGCCCAGCGCGACGCCGACGGCCGTCGGCAGCGCGGTTCGCCACCCCTGGCCCAGCGCATAGGAGACCACCAGCAGAACCGTCGGCCCCGGGATCACCAGGAGGATGATGGACGTTCCCGCAAACGCGAACCAAGTCTCGATCGTCATGCTGATCGTCTCTCGCGAGGACATATGCGACGTTGGTATATCGAGGCGGATAGGGCCGCAATGATCTTTGTTGCGAGGGCCGCTTTGCTGTTTTCCTCGACGATCACAATCCGTCGGCTCCAAAAAAACGCTTTCGCTTTTCCAGAAAATGTGCTCTACTGCATCCATCCTGCTTCGCCACGAGGGGCGTATCGCGATCGTCACGACACGTGAGGCGGGGAGGCGATGGCCGCTTATCTGCCGCAGCGTGCTTGCACGCGGACGAACGGCAGCCGGCGGGCGTGAAGTCGTGTGGTCCTGGCGCCGCGACGCTGGCGCTAAGCTTTCGGGCGATGAGTCCGAGGGCGACGGTGGCTAAAGAGCCGTACACCGGGGAGATCACGGTATAAGCGTGAAGACCATCGCGCGGGGAATGCCGGGATGTCTCGGCTGAACCTGTGGTTCCTGCCGCCTGCATTTTTTTCGCAGGCGGGCCATGGGGGCGGCCAGCTCCCGGCATTCCCTGCGCCCTCGTGTTTCGCGAGGGGTCGTCGATCCCATCAGCCCGGGCGCGTTGCGTCGCGGGATCTTGCCGATGCGCGCCAGAAGGCTCAGCCGGCGCGCGCGAAACAGAACGAGCGGGAGGACGCCTCCGTGCGCCGACGAGCGACCTGCCCAGTGGCCGTTTGCCCAGCGCGCGGGTGCTCGCGCCGCAGCCGGATTTGATCTACACGGGGGCGTTTACGATGGACCATTCATGACGTCTCGCGTGCACCGGTGCGTGAGACAATCCGGAGTTGCATATGTCGCCCAGCCAAGCATCGCCCCTGACACTCGTTGTCGAAACGGCCGAGATCCTGACCTCGCTCGGCGTCGCGCCGGAGCGGCTGCGCGGTGGGACGCGCGCCGCCCGTTCGCCGGTGACCGGCGACGTGTTGGCCCATGTGCATGACGACAGCAGGGCCGATGCGACCGCGGTGATCGCGCGCGCGCATGCCGCGTTCTTGCAGTGGCGGCTCAAGCCGGCACCGAAGCGCGGCGAACTGGTGCGGCTGTTCGGCGAGGAGCTGCGCGCCCACAAGGCCGCGCTCGGCCGCCTGGTCTCGATCGAGGCCGGCAAGATCGTCTCCGAGGGGCTCGGCGAGGTCCAGGAGATGATCGACATCTGCGACTTCGCCGTCGGCCTGTCACGCCAGCTCTATGGCCTGACCATCGCCACCGAGCGCGCCGAGCACCGGATGATGGAGACCTGGCATCCCCTGGGGGTCACCGGCGTGATCTCCGCCTTCAACTTCCCCGTGGCGGTGTGGGCCTGGAATGCAGCGCTGGCGCTGGTGTGCGGCAACAGCGTCGTCTGGAAGCCGTCGGAGAAGACGCCGCTCACCGCGCTCGCGACCGACGCGTTGCTGGCGCGCGCGCTGCAGCGTTATCGTCGCGGGGGCGGCGAGGCGCCGGAGGGGCTCGCCGGCCTGCTGCTCGGCGGCCGCGCGGTCGGCGAGATGCTGGTCGACGATGCCAGGGTGCCGCTGGTGTCGGCGACCGGATCGACCGCCATGGGCCGCGTCGTCGGCGCCTGTCTTGCCAGCCGCTTTGCCCGCGCGATCCTCGAGCTCGGCGGCAACAATGCCGCGATCGTCACGCCCACGGCCGACCTCGATCTCACCCTGCGCGCCGTGGCGTTCGCGGCGATGGGCACCGCGGGCCAGCGCTGCACCAGCCTGCGCCGCCTGTTCGTGCATGCCGACGTCTACACCCAGCTCGTGCCGCGGCTGAAGCAGGCCTACGCCTCGGTGGCGATCGGCAATCCGCTGGAGCAGGGCACCTTGATCGGCCCGCTGATCGATCGCGGCGCCTACGACGCCATGCAGGACGCGCTGAGCGCCGCGCGGGATCACGGCGGCCGCGTGTTCGGCGGCGAGCGCGTCGCGGTCGGCGGCTTTGCGGAGGCGTACTACGTGCGGCCGGCCCTGGTCGAGATCGAATCGCAATCCGGTCCGGTCGAGCGCGAGACGTTCGCGCCGATTCTCTATGTGATGCCGTATCGCGATCTCGATGCCGCGATCGAGCTGCACAATGCGGTGCCGCAGGGGCTGTCGTCGTCGATCTTCACCAATGATCTGCGCGAGGCCGAACTGTTCGTGTCGTCGCGCGGCTCCGATTGCGGCATCGCCAACGTCAATATCGGCCCCTCGGGCGCCGAGATCGGCGGCGCGTTCGGCGGCGAGAAGGAGACCGGCGGCGGCCGTGAGTCCGGCTCGGATTCATGGAAGGCCTATATGCGCCGGGCCACCAACACCGTGAACTACGGCCGCAGCCTGCCGCTGGCGCAGGGCGTCAAGTTCGACCTCGGTTGATCGATGCGATGGGGCTCCCTCATCGGCGGAACCGCTTCGCTGCGTCGTGCGTTGCGCGCTGATAAGGAGATGCACCATGGCAACGAAGAAGAAAGCCTCGACCGCAAAGTCAGCTCGCGGACGCAACCAGGATCGCGCCCGCGTCGCGGGTGGACAGGACCACGAAGTCCGCTACGAAGCCAAGAAGAGCGGCCGCTCGGCGTCCGCGGTGAAGAAGGCGGTCAAGAAGGTCGGCAACAGCCGCAAGAAAGTCGAGCGCAAGCTGACGCGCCAGTGACGTCAATGCTGCTTCGGCCGCTCCGGCGGCCGAAGCGATCCCCTCGCCCAGCGGAGCGCCTTGGGCGAGTGCAGCGGATCGGGCCCATCGCAGGTCGGACAAGCAAGCTCGCGGCGCCCGCCCTTGCCCTCGCGAACCGCGAGCGCACGGCCGCAGGTCGGGCATGGCTTGCGCAGCAGCCACGGGACCGGATGATTCGGCATGATTGCGTCTCCCGGTGGAGGCCTCAGGCTAGGGCATCTCGGGGTAGCTACGGAATCACTTATTTGAATCACGGCGGATATTCCGGCTCTCCGTGCCGTGAACAATCAGGGCAGGTGTCGCCGGTCGCGGCCAGGACGGCCTCGATCGCCGCGAGCGCGTCCGAACTACACAAGCCGCGTGGCGGATCGTCGCGTGCGATGCGAAGCGCCCGCGCCAGCGCATGCGGGTCGCCGCGCTCGCGCATCCAGCCGTGCTGTTCGCATTCGACGATCGCGCCGGCCTCGCGCAGGGTGGCGACCGCCCAGCGCTCGAGACGCTGGCTCGCGGAATGGTGTGTGACGGCAGTCTGCATCGGCCACGCTCTCCCGCCGGGAGAATCCATGAATCGGCGGGTGTTTCCAGGCCCATCCTGCAGGGCAGGGATTCCAAAATGGAGGGGCTGGCTTGCCGCGGATTATTCGGCGGCCCGGCTTGAGATCGCCGCGGCCTGGGGCCATCCTTGATGGAGTGCGCGTGAAACGGATGCAGACAGGAATGCAGATCAGGGCCAACGAGGATTTGCTGCTCATCATCGATGTGCAGAACGATTTTTGTCCCGGCGGCGCGCTCGCCGTGGCCGACGGCGATGCCGTGGTGCCGGTGATCAACCGGCTGAGCGGGATGTTCGATCACGTCGTCCTGACCCAGGACTGGCACCCGGCGGGACACAGCTCGTTCGCCTCGAGCCACCCCGGCAAGGCGCCGTTCGAGAGCGTCACGATGCCCTACGGGCCGCAGACCTTGTGGCCGGACCACTGCATCCAGGGCACGCCGGGCGCCGCCTTCCATGCCGAGCTTGCGACCGACAAGGCGCAGCTCATCATCCGCAAGGGCTTTCGTGCCGCGATCGATTCCTACTCGGCGTTCCTCGAGAACGACAAGACCACGCCCACGGGCCTCGCCGGCTACCTGCGCGAGCGCGGCCTGAAGCGGGTTTTCCTGGTCGGCCTCGCCACCGATTTCTGCGTGCACTATTCGGCGGTCGATGCGCGGCGGCTCGGCTTCGCGGCCATCGTCATCGACAACGCCTGCCGCGGCATCGACCTCGGCGGCTCGATGGCGGCGGCCAAGGCGCAGGGCGCGGAGGCTGGGGTCGAGCGGATCGCCGAGCTGGCGTAGCGACGATGGACTACGCCGCCGCGCCGATGGTCGGCTCGGCGATGGTGCCGGCGACGCGGACGCGGACGCGCAGCGCGTTGCCGGGGAGGTAGGCGATCGGCATGTCCTCGACATCGACCGTCTTGAGCGTGTCGCGGTCGGCGCCGGCCTGCACCGCGCGCTCCTCGGCGATGGCCCGCGCCGCCGCGATGGCCTCGTCGCGGGTCAGGTCGCGGAAGACCTGGTCGGCCTCGCCGGAGACCTGGGCGATGGCGGCGCCGACCGCGTTGGCGCAGTCGCCATGGTCGACGCGCACGATGGTGGAGATGCCGGCAAGGCGCTCCGGCACCAGGAAGGCGCCGCCGCCGACCGCGAGCAGCGGCACGTCGCCGGCCTCGGTCTTCATGCGGTCGATGTCGCCCTCGAGCTTGCGGTGGGCGTCGGCGAGCGCGGCGTCGATCAGGCTTTTCGGCAGATGCGCGACGCGCGATCTGTCGCCGATGTCGATCAGCCCCACCGCGACCGCGATGTCGGTCGCGGTCAGGCGGTCGCCGCCAAACACCAGCGCGTCGGATGTCAGCCGGTATCCGACGCTGAGCGGGCCGACGCGGACCGGATCCTGCTCGACATGGCTGCCGCCGCCGAGCCCGATCGAGAGCAAATCGGGCATGCGGAACAGGGTGCGGACGCCACCGACCTCGACGACGGTGTTGGCCTCGCGCGGAAAGCCGTGGCGCAACTGGCCGATGTCGCTGGTGGTGCCGCCGACGTCGACGACCATGGCGTCGTCGAGGCCGGAGAGATACGCGGCGCCGCGCATCGAGTTGGTGGCGCCGGAGGCGAAGCTCATGACCGGGAAGGCGGTCGCGATCTCCGCCTGCATCACGGTGCCGTCGTTCTGCGTCAGGAACAGCGGCGCATCGATGCCGGACTCCGCGATCGCCTTGCGGAAGGCGGCGACCGTCGTGACCGCGAGGTCGTGGAGCGCGGCATTGAGCAGGGCGGCGTTCTCGCGCTCCAGCAGTCCGATGCGGCCGAGGTCGTGCGAGAGCGTGACGGCCACATCAGGGCAGATCTCGGCGAGGATTTCCCGCGCCGCGATCTCACAGCTCGGGTCGAGCGGCGAGAACGACGAGGCGACCGCGACCGCGCGCAGGCCCTTGGCCTTGATCGCGCGCGCGGCGGCTTTCAGGCCGCCGATGTCGAGCGGCATGAATGGGCGGCCATCATAATCGTGGCCGCCCTCGAGCATGAACGTCTCGCCGCTGACCAGCGCGGCGAGATCGCCCGGCCAGTCGCAGAACGGCGGCAGCGAGGCGGAGGCGGGCATGCCGATGCGGATGGCGCCGATCTTCTGCAGGTGCCGCCGCTGCACCACCGCATTGATGAAATGCGTGGTGCCGATCACGACCGCGTCGACCGGCGCGGCCGCCGCGGGATTTTCTCGCAGCGCCTTCAGCGCCGCGAGGATGCCGGAGGTGACGTCGGCGGTGGTCGCAGCCTTGACGGAGTGGACGACATGGTCGTCGGCAATCAGGACGGCGTCGGTGTTGGTGCCACCGACGTCAATGCCAATCCGCTTCATTCTCAGGGAGCTCCAGGGGTCGCAAACAGCGACCGGAAATCGAGGTCGTAACCGAAGGCGCGGGGGCCGACGAATTCGAGCCCGCGCGGGCTGGTCAATACGGCGGGCGCGGGCAGCGCGATCACGGTGACGCGCTGGCCGTAGCGCGCCGTCTCGGTGCCGATGCCGTGGCCGTTGACGCTGTCGAGCACGCAGATCAGGTCTGGCGACATCGCGATGGCTTCGCCATCGCGCCAAGCCACGATCCATTCGTTCTGGAACGACAGCTTGAGCCGGGTGCCGCGATCGTCGTCGCTGCCCTCCACGACGGCGCTGCCGCGCAGAAAGCCCTCGGTGGTGCGGCGCTCGACGTCGACGATCTTGCCGCTGAACAGCCGCTGGCCGCCCTCGCAATCGAGGATCGCCGCGATCGGATCCTGGTGGCTCCGGTTCGCTGCCTCGACCGCACGGCCGATCGCGATCGCCTTGGTGGTCGTGAAATGGATGCCCCAGTCCTTGACCTCGCGGCCCGTGCGCGGCGCCTTGCTGGTCGAGGCGATCGAGCCCATCTCGACGCAGATCTTGCGGCTGGCGCGCTCCATCCACTTCCAGCTCGGCACCTTGGTCACGACGGCCTCGATGCCGCGCGGATCGTAGAGCGTGCAGGGATAGGGCTTGAGGTCGCCGATCGCGACCGACGTCATCTGTGCCTCGGGAAAGGCACGGCCCATGCAGTCGGCGTCGACCACGGGGATGTTCAGATGCGCCGCCGCCATCAGCGCCTGCATGCCGTTGCCGCCGCCGATCTCGACCGACATCACGGCGCGAAATGTGATGCCGTTGATCTCCTCCTGCATGCGCACCGCACGCGCGATGCTGCGGCTGTCGGCCAGCCGTTCCTGCCCGACCAAGGGGGCGCCCATGTTGGAGACCACCGCGACCCAGTCGTCGTCGGCGAGGTCGAGCGGCGATATCATCTGCACGCGATGCCCCTCCGCATAGAGCCGGCGCAGGTTGAGCAGGCCGAGATAGGGACTGCCGCCGCCGCCGGTGCCGAGGATCCAGGCGCCGACCGCGAGCGCCTCGATGTCGTCGAGGCTGATCGTCTTCATGCCGGCTGCGCTCACGGCACAAGCTCTTCGACGTCGCTCTGTGACTGCGGCGCACGGTACTGCTGCGGGAATAGGAATATAACGCTCACAATATCAATCCTCGAGGATGACGAGATCGGCCGGACGCCAGTCGAGCGTGACCGTTTGACCCGGCGCATGGAGAGGACCAGCTCCGGAATTCGGCTGTTGCGCCAGCACGTGCTGTCCGCTCTCCAGGGCGATGCGGTACAGCACCGCGCCGCCGAGGAAATTGGTGCTCTCGACGGTGCCGCGCGCGGACATGCCTGTCCGCTTGGCATCGGCCACCTCGGCTGGCGATACCGAGATCTTCTCCGGCCGCAGCGCGACCGACAGAACCTCGGCCTCGGCTGCTGCAACTGTGTCCGCCAGGGACAGTACCAGACCGTTGCCGACGGCTATCCCGACGCCCTTGTCCAAGGTCACGCGCTGACCACGAAAAATGTTGGTGTCGCCGATGAAATCGGCAACGAAACGCGTCCGCGGCTGATCGTAGATCTCGAGCGGGGTGCCGATCTGCTCGACGCGGCCGGCGTTCATGACCGCGATGCGGTCCGACATGGCCAGCGCCTCCTCCTGGTCGTGGGTGACGAACACGAGGGTGAGGCCAAGCGTCTTCTGCAGCCGCTTGAGTTCGAACTGCATCTGCTGGCGCAATTTCTTGTCGAGCGCGCCGAGCGGCTCGTCGCAGAGCAGCACGCGGGGCGAGATGACGATGGCGCGGGCGAGCGCGACGCGCTGCTGCTGGCCGCCGGACAGTTGCGCCGGCCTGCGGTTCTCCAGGCCTCCGAGTTCAACCATCGCCAGCGCTGCCTTCACCTTCGCGGCAATCGTCGCCTTGTCGATCTTGCGCATGCGCAGGCCGAAGGCGACGTTCTCGGCCACGGTCCGGTGCGGGAACAGGGCGTAGTTCTGGAACACCATCGCCATGTCGCGCTTGTGCGCCGGCACGTGGGTGATGTCGGCGCCGTCGAGGCGGATCTCGCCGGCGCTTGGGCTGTCGAAGCCGGCGATCATGCGCAGGGTGGTGGTCTTGCCGCAGCCGGACGGGCCGAGCAGCGAAAAGAACTCGCCAGGCCTGATGTTCACGGCAACCGCGTCGACTGCGCGTACGCCGCCGTCATAGATCTTGCTGACCGCGGCGATCTCGATGGCAGCGCTCATGCGCGGAATATCCGGTTGACCCGGCTGTCGATCTCGTCCTTCCGTGCGTTGTACCACTTCCAGTCGACCTGGATCAGCTTGCCGACCTTCTCCGGCGTCGTCAGCAGCTTGGCGTCATACTTGGAGTCGAGCTTGACCTTCTTGTTGGCCGGCGAATACCAGACGGTCTCAGCGAGGCGCTTTTGAACCTCGGAGCGCAGCATGTAGTTGATATAGGCGTTGGCGAGATCCTTCACCTTGCTGCCAGGCGTGATGCTCAGCACTTGCTCGAGCGACAGCACGCCCTCGTTTGGCGTGACGAAGTCGACCGGCTGGTTCTGGCCGTCGTAACGATAGATGCCGGAATCATGCAGGATGCCGAGGCCGACCTCACCGGACAGGATCAGCTTCTCCATCGCGCCGGTGAAGTCGACCAGCTTGATCGGCTTCAGCTTCTCCAGCGCTGCATAGGCGGCGTCGAGGTCGGTCTGGCCCTTGCCATACAGGGCGCCGCACATCATCACGAACGCCTGTCCAAGGCTATTGGCAGGGATCACATAGCCGCCGCGCGCGCCGTTGAATTTCGCATCCCAGTAGTCTTTCCACGACGTGACGCTCCCATAGCCCTTGTCGGTGCGCATGCCGAGCCCGATGGCGCTGGTGAAGATGCAGACGCCGACGATCTTGTCGCTGACGGCGTAAGGGTAGACGTCGGCAATGTTCGGAACCAGCTTGGGGTCGACCTTGGGCTCGACGAGACCCATCTCCACGGCCGCCCACTGCTCGTTGGAGTTGGTGTGCAGCACGTCGTAGATGGGAGCCGAGCGCGAACTCGCCTGCAGCTTCGGCAGGAATGGCAGCGCGGTGTCGGTCTTGAGCTTGCACTTGAACTCGCTTTCGAAGGCCGGGCCGATCTCGGCCTTCATCACGTCACCCCATTTGCCGCCCCAGCCGGTGACGTTGAGAACGGGCTCGTCCGCACGCGCGACAAAGGGAGCAGCGACAACGCCGGCGCCGAGCGACGCAGCCGCGGTCAGCAGGCGGCGGCGGCTCAGGGGAAAACGACGCGATGAGGCGGTCATGTCCGGGATCTCCCTTAGAGTTTGACGTAGGAGCGAAGACCTACGGTGCGGTCGAGCGCGATGACGACGATGAAGGCGAGCAGGATCGAGACCACCGAGGCCGCGCCGATGGTGCCGTCGAGATCGAACTTCAGATAGTTGAACAGCGTGATCGGCAAGGTCTCGCTGCCCGGCGCGACCAGGAACAGCGACACCGGAAACTGGTCGAACGAGACGATGAAAGCAAAGATCGCGCCTGCCAGAACGCCGGGCTTCACCAGCGGCAGCGTGATCTCGAAGAAGGTCCGGGTGGGGCTGGCGCCGAGATTCTGCGCGGCTTCCTCCAACCTGACATCGAAATTGTGCAGCACGGCGAGCGTGGTCCGCACCACGTAGGGAATCGTCACCAGCGTGTGACCAGCCACCAGCCCCCACACCGGGCGTCCGACGTCGAGCAGTACGTAGGACTGGAACAGCGCAAGACCGGTCAGGATCGCCGGCAGCATGAGCGGCGACAGCATGGTCGCCACGATCAGCCGGGAGCCTGGCAGGTTGCCGCGGGCGATCGCCAGCGCGGCCGAGGCGCCCAGCACGGTGGCCGCGACCGTGGTCATGGCCGCGACTTCGATGCTGAACAGCAGCGCGTGCATGAAGTCGCCCGAGGCGAAGAATTTCTCGAACCAGCGAAAGGAGATGCCGACTGGTGGAAACTGGATGAAAGGCGTCGGGTTGAGCGCGAACACGATCACGATCGCAATCGGCGCCAGCAGGAAGACGAGGATGGCGGTGTTGGCGGCGAGATAGAGCCTGCGGCCCCACCGGAGCGGCCGCGCCTTGCTGCGAAGGGCAGGTGTGGCCGCCAGACCGATTGGCGCAGCGAGCGGCGGCCGCGATCCCGGAGCAAGGCTCGTCATCTGCGCCCTCATTGCAGCTCGCGCTGGCCCGAAACGAGGCCGAGCACGTGATTATACGCGATGACGAGCGAGAGCGAAATGATGAGCAGCACCATGCCGAGCGCAGCCGCGAAGCCGACGTTGAAGTTGGCGGAGATCTGCTGGTAGATCAGGATCGGCAAGGTCATGACCTGGAAGCCGCCGAGCAGGATCGGGGTGACATAGGCGCTGATCGCGAGCGCGAAGACGAGCAGCGAGCCGGCGAGGATGCCGGGCAGGCTGAGCGGCAGGGTGACCTCGAGAAATGCGCGCCATGGGCTGGCGCCGAGATTCTCCGCCGCCTGCTCCAGCCGCTCGTCGATGCGGCCGATCACGCCGGTGAGCGTCAGCACCATGAAAGGCACATAGATGTGGACCAGGCCGATGATGATGCCGGTCTCATTGTACATCAGCTGCAACGGCCTTGTGACCAGCCCGAGCGACGCCAGGATCTGGTTGATGACACCCTTGTCGGACAGCAGCGTCATCCAGGCGAAGGTACGCACCACGATGCCGGTCAGCATCGGCGCCAGCACGGCCATCAGCAGCAGCGCATGGCCGGTGCGGCTCTTGATACGCGCCATCCAATGCGCGAGCGGGTAGCCGATCACGAGCGCGGCGAGCGTCGTCCAGAGGCCGATCCGGATCGTGGTCCAGATCACCTCGAGATAGTAGCCGTCATCGCCCATGCGGGCATAGTGCCTGGCTGTGAGGGCGACGTTCGGCATGACCACGGGGTTGCCGGTCAGGACGCTCATCACCGCCATCAATCCGATCGGCAGAAAGAAGAACAACGCAAACAGCAGCGCGCTCGGCAGGATCAACAGCGCCAGGCTGTTGACGCGCGGCGCGCTGCTGCTCGTCATCAGGAGGCCAGTCCGGCCAATTGCTCGATGGTCTGGCCGAGCGGATCGCCGGTCATGCGCCGCAGCTTTGCGGCCATGCTGCCGAGCTCGCGGCGGACATTGGCACGCTCGATCTCGGTGGTGGCCTGGACCGAGTAGGAGACGGCGATGCCGATCAGCTCACCGCTCTCGCCGCTCGTCAGCGCAAAGCCCTGCGAGCCGACGCCCTCGATGGCCTCGTCGGCGGCGTCCGAGATGCCGGTCCGGCGGATCTCGTTCAGCCGCGCCATCAGCTCGGTGAAGTTCTGCGGCGAGTTGGCCGGGACCTTCGGGTAGTCGAGCGGCACGCGCGTCCGGATCTCCTGGTCTGTCAGACGCGCCAGCATGGCGCGGCCGTTCGAGGTGATGATGGCCGGCGTGCGCTGGCCCGGCGGGTTGACGACGCGCAGCGGGTTGGAGCCGGGCACGATGCGCAGCACCACCTGCTGATAGCCGTCGAGCACGGCGATGTAGCCGGTGTGGCCGGTGCGCGCGCAGACATCGCGCAGCTCGCGCTCGGCGGTGGCGATCAGGTCGTCATGGGCCCGGTGCAGCCGCCCGAGCTCGAAGGTGAGCAGGCCCGGCCGGTAGCGGCGGCTGTGCGGATCCTGCTCGAGCAGGCCGCAATCGCGCAGCGAGCGGAGCAGGCGGGAGGTCGAGCTTTTCGGTTTGCCGGTCAGGACCTGGACGTCGGCAAAGGAGAGGTCGGGCCGCGCGGTCGAGAAGCAGCGCAGGATGTCGATGGCGTTGGTCAGAGCGCTCATGATGATACCGTTTGTTCCATTTTTTGGAACGTAGTCCCAAATTCTAGAAGCGGCAGACCGTCTGCCGCAAGGCGAAATTACTGGCAACGAGGTGCCCGAATGCGCGTCAGGGTGGTGGTCGGGGCGCCGGGCGCAGACGGAGCATGCTCAGCCTCACTGCGCCACGGTGGACCTGATGCGACCGACGGCGGCGTCTACGCCCGTCCAGGCCGGCTTGTCCGGAGCAAACTGCTGACGAAGATAGGCGACGAGTTCGGCGATCTGGACGTCACTGAGATGGTCCTTGAACGCCGGCATGTAGCCGAGATCGGACGAGACCGGCTTCATGATCCCGTGCAGGATCACCTGGATCAGATTGTCGGGTGTGGCGCTGTGCAGGTTGCTGTTCAGCGCCAGCGAGGGCCGACTGCCGAACAGCGGCAGGCCGCCCACCTCGTGACAGACCGCGCAGGCGCCGAGATAGAGCCGTGCCGCCGGAGACGCCGTCGAGGTCGCCTTGGTGCGCGCTTCCAACTCCGCGGCCATCGCCTCCAGCTTCGCTGCCTCGGGCGAGGGCGTCTGGAACGAGGCGAGATAGATCGCCATGGCCCGAACGTCCGCGTCGGGCAGCGTCGCGAGATCCTTCACGATCGGCGCCATCGGACCGGCCGCGACACCATGGAAGCGCGATTGCCCCGAGCGCAGATAAGTGTAGAGCTCGTCCTCGGTCCACGGGATCGGGGCAGTCGAGAGCGCGGTCAGCGCAGGGGCTTCCCAGCCATCGGCGAAGCCGCCAGCCAGATGTGCGTTGCGCTGCTCGGCGCCGAGCGCGTTGCGCGGCGAGTGACAGGCGCTGCAATGGCCGAGGCTTTCGACGAGATAGAAGCCGCGATTCCACTGCTCCGATTGTGTCGGATCGGGCCGGAACGGCTGCGTGTCGTGAAACAGAGCGTTCCATCCGGCGACCAGCGGCCGCAGGTTGAATGGGAAGCGCAGCGCGTTGTCAGGCGCCTGCTGTCTCACTGGCGCCTGTGCCATCAGGTAGGCGTAGAGCGCCTGCAGGTCGGCATCATCGGTTCGCGCGAAATGCGTGTAGGGAAACGCCGGATAGAGCTGCCGGCCGTCGCGATGCACGCCCTCGCGCATCGCGCGCTCGAAGGCGGGATAGGACCAGGCGCCGATGCCGGTCTCGACGTCGGGCGTGATGTTGGTGCTGAACAGCGTGCCGAACGGCGTCTCCAGTGCGCGGCCGCCGGCATTGATCAGGCCGCCATCCGCGGTATGGCAGACAGCGCAATTGCCGAGCGCCGCGAGCGCCTCGCCGCGCGCGATCGTCGCTGCGGAATAGACCGAGGGATCGGGGCGCGTGATCGGCGCGATGGCGCGCCAGGGCAACACGGCGGTGGCGACGCCGATCGCCGCGGCGCAGGCCGCGACGGCGGTGGCGATCACGCCGCCCCGCTTGGCAAAGGGCTTGGGCCACGTGGTCGCCGGTCTTTCGGGGGCGGGCAGCGACTGCGGCGCCGGCGTCTCCGCCCGTTCGCCGCGCAGGCCTTTCAGGATGCGCTCCGGCGTGAATGGCGGCTCGCGGAAGCGGACGCCGGTGGCGTCGTAGATCGCATTGGCGATCGCGGCGGCGCTGGGCACGGACGCGGACTCGCCGACGCCGAGCGGCGGCTGATCCGGCCGCGGCAGCATCAGCACGTCGATCTCAGGCACGTCGGGGAAGGTGATGATCGGATAGGCGCCCCATTCCCGTGCCGCGACCTTGCCGCGCGTGAAGGGAATCTCCTCCATCAGCGCACGGCTGGTGGATTGGATGACGTTGCCTTCGATCTGGTGGCGTACCCCGTCGGGATTGATCATCAGGCCGGAGTCCTGGCCTGCAATGACCCGCGTGACGCTGACATCGCCGGTGGTCGTATTCACGGCGACATCGGCGATCCACGCCGACCATGCCGCGCCGTAGCCGGGAAACTTGCTGTGGACGTAGAGCGCGTAGGCGAAGCCGCGGCCATGGACGACGCCGTTCTCGGGCGTCTTCTCCTCCCGCACGGGGCGCGGCGTCCAGCCGGCGCGCTCGGCCACGGCGTTCACGAGATCACGTGCGCGCTCGTCCTTCAGATAGCGCAGCCGGTATTCGATCGGGTCGACGCCGGCCTCGGCGGCGAGCTCGTCGATGTAGGACTCGTGCGCGAAGGTGTTGGGCAGCGCCGAGACACCGCGGATCCAGGACGCACGCACGATCGGCGGCATGTCATGCGCCGTGACGCGCATGTGCTCATAGTCGTAAGGCGGGATCGCGGTGCGGTCGCCCATCTCGAACACCGCAGGCTCCGGCCCGATGCGCCCGGTCAGCAGCAGCGCCAGCGTCGGTGCGCCGTTCGAGGGATAGCGCGTGGCGAACTCATAGGCCGCGACCGAGCCGTCGGCATTGAGGCCGCCATTGACGTCCATCAGCTGCGCGGTGCCCTTGGGCTCCCACAGATGCTCTTGCTCGCGCGACAATTGCACCCGCACCGGGCGGCCGACCGCACGCGACAGCAGCAGCGCATCGGCCGTGACGTCGTCGGCGCAGTTGCGGCCGTAGCAGCCGGCGGCCTCGAGGCGGATCAGCTCGATCTGGTGCTCGGGACGGTCGATCAGCTTGGCGAGATCGCCGCGCAGGAGATGAGGATTCTGCGTGCCGGAATAAATGCGGATCTGCCCGTCGCGATAGTCGGCCACCGCGCAGGACGGTCCGATCGAGCCGTGCATCTGGTAGGGCCAGAGATAGGTCCTCCGCATCGGCTTGGCGGCGCCGGCGATGGCGGCATCGACATCGCCCTTGTCGAGCAGCCGTCGCGGAGCGGACGGATTGGCGCGCAGCGCGTTCTCGACATCATCGAGGTCGCGCAGGGTCGGCACCGGCTTCCAATTCACCTCGAGGCGCTCGGCGGCACGGATCGCATTCTCCTCGCGCTCGGCGACGACGCCGATGAAGTCGCCGATGACGACGACGTCGACTAGGCCAGGGACATCGCGCACTGACTCCCTGTCGACGCCAAGAAGGCTGGTTCCGATGAAGGGGCCGGCATCGACGCCGGCATAGGGCGGACGCACGACGCGGCCGTGCAGCATGCCGGGGACGCGAACGTCATGCACGTAAGTGAGCTCACCGGTCGCCTTCGCCGGCAGGTCGACGCGCGGCACCGAGCGGCCGACGACCTGATAGTCGTTCACCGACTTGACGAGGATATCGTCGGCGAGCTCGAGGCGGATCGTCTCATCGCCGATCAGCTCGCCATAGCTGAGGACGCGGTTGTTGGGCCCGCGGACCAGTCCATCCTCGACCATCAAGTCCTGAACGTCGAGGTCGAGCTGCGTCGCCGCCCGCGCCAAGAGGAAGGCGCGCGCCTGCGCCGCCGCCTTGCGCAGGGGCACGGCGGTGATCTGGATTGTCTCGCTGGCGATGGTCGCGCCCTGGTTCGGCACGACCGCGGTGTCCCCGAGCACGACCACGACCCGAGCGAAGGAGACGTCGAGCTCTTCTGCGACGATCTGTCCCAGCGCGGTGCGGATGCCGGTGCCGAGATCGACATGGCCGTTGAAGGCGGAGACCTCGCCTGCCGCCGTGATCCGGATGAAGGTTTCGAACTGGCCATCGTTGCCGGCGATGGGACGTTCGACGACCAGCCGGCCGCGAGGCATGTCGGCGTCCTTGGTGAGGCGATCGTTCATCAGTCCAGCGCCTCGAGCGTGTGGCCGGCCGCGCGCATCGCCGCGCGGAGGATTTCGACATGCGCGCCGCAGCGGCAGAGATTGTAGCGCAGCGCTTGCTTGATCTCGTCGGGTGACGGATCGGGCTTGATCGCCAGCAGCGCCTTGGTCGTCATGATCATGCCGTTGAGGCAGTAGCCGCATTGCGCGGCCTGCTCGGCGATGAAGGCCTGCTGCACCGGATCGGGCGCCTCGCGCGAGCCCAGTCCTTCCAGCGTGGTGACGTCGCGGCCGATGCAGCCTTCCACCGGAATGACGCAGGAGCGGGCGGCGCGGCCGTCGATCAGTACGGTGCAGGCGCCGCATTCCCCCAGGCCGCAGCCGTACTTCGGACCGTTCAGAGCGAGGTCGTTGCGCAGCACATGGAGCAGGGGCGTGTCCGGCGCGGCGGCGACGTCATGTGTCCGTCCGTTCACGGTCAGCCGAATCGTTGCTGGCGTCATGCCCTTCTGTCGTCCGCTATGCTATCGTTAACGAGGATGCGATGGTGATCGCTCCGAGCGTATCGTTTGTGTACTAACATGCAAGTGGCACGTATTGCGTTGCAGCGTATGCACGATTTGTCGTCATTGTGCAGGGCAAACTGATCGTTTATCCGGCAATCGTGCTTTTCGTTCGCGGTGGCGCTTGACAGTCGGCGGAGGGGCGCGACATCATTCGTATACGAACGAATTGCCGCGGCGCGTGGATGGCTGCCGCCAACTCCGCTTCAAGATGGGCTTCTCTGCATGGTGACTGAGACGGCGAGCGACGGTGCAGGGGACAAGATCCGCTGCGATGCCTGCCCGGTGATGTGCTACATCAAGCCGGGCGCGGCAGGCGCCTGCGACCGCTATGCCAATCAGGACGGTGTGCTGGTGCGCGTCGATCCGCATATCCTGCTGGAGCGCACGGTGTCGCATGGCGGCAAGCTGGTGCCGTTCCAGGCGAGCGGCGACTGGGACGGCAAGATCGTGCATCAGCCGGAGCTGTTCGTCACCGCGATCGGCGCCGGCACCACTTATCCCGACTACAAGCCGGCGCCGTTCATCGTGTCATCGGTCGTCGATGGCGTCGACATGGTCACGGTCGTGACCGAGGGCATCTTCAGCTATTGCGGCGTCAAGGTGAAGATCGACACCGACCGCTATCTCGGCCCGGAAGCGGCGACGGTGCGCGTCGACGGCGAAGCGGTCGGTCACGTCACGACCAGCGAATACGGCTCGCAGATGCTGTCGCTCGGCGGCGTGCATCATCTCACGGGCGGCTCCAAGAAGGAGGGGCGTGTCACCTGTGACGCGCTGATGGACCTCAGCAACCGCAAGGCCGTGGAACTGGTGGTTGACGGCGGCTCCAGCGTGATCGTGCAGGCGGGGCAGCCCCCGATCGTCAACGGCGTCAAGGAAGAGCGCATGCGCGTCGGCTGCGGCTCGGCCACGATCGGGATGTTCGCCAAGCAATGGCAGGGCAAGGTCGACGAGGTCGTCGTGGTCGATGATCACATCACCGGCGTGCTGTCAGAGCACCAGGCCGGCAAGCTGCTCGACATTCCCGCGACAGGCATCAAGATGAAGGGACGACGCTCGACGCCGGGCCGCTACTTCCAGGTGGCGCAGCCCGGAACCGGCTGGGGCGGCACCGACATCTCCGATCCGCTGTCGATCCTCGGGCCATTCGATCCCAAGACGGCGAAGCCGGGAACGACGCTGCTGATGGTGTCCACGACGGGCGAGCATGCCGGATACTACGTGCTCGACGAGACGCTCAGGCCGGTGCAGCGCGAGATGCCGCCGGAGCTGCAGTTCTCGGTCGAGCGCATCCAGGAGAACTGCGAGCCGGCGCTGTGCACCGTGCTGTTCATGGCCGGTGCCGGCGGCTCGCTGCGCGCCGGCGTCACCGACAATCCGGTGCGGCTGACGCGTTCGGTCAAGGATACGCTGACGCGGGTGACGAGCGGCGGTGCGCCGGTCTATGTCTGGCCGGGCGGCGGCATCACCTATATGGTCGACGTGACCCAGATGCCGGCCGGCGCCTTCGGCTATGTGCCGACGCCGGCGATCGTCGCGCCGATCGAGTTCACGCTGAGGCTATCGGATTATGCGGCGCTCGGCGGGCACATGGATTACGTCCAGCCGCTCGCTTCGCTCAAGGATGTCAGCAAGGACATTCGCCAACTGCCGTGGCCGAGGCCGGGTGCATGACCCGGCAGCCACAGATCGCCTTGTTGCCCGACCGGCGGCTGCATCTGCAGGACGGCCCGATCGATCTGATCATCGGCGTCGACGCGGTCGATGGTGATATCCGCGCGGCCTATCGTGCGGCGGCCGAGCGTTTCACGGGTCTCTTGGACGAGCTGTGTGCCGAACTGTCCGATCTGCGCAGGGGCGCCGATCACGATCGATGCCCATTGAAAGGTGTCGTCGCGCGGCGGATGCATGCGGCAGTGTCGCCGTTCGCCCGCGAAATGTTCATCACGCCGATGGCCGCGGTTGCCGGGAGCGTGGCCGAGGAGATCCTCGGCGCCATGTGCGGCGTGGCGAAGCTGACGCGGGCCTATGTCAACAATGGCGGTGACATCGCACTCCATCTGCGGGATGCCGCCACCTTCAGCGTCGGGCTGATGGACCGTCCCGACGGCGCCGGTGTGATGCGCAGGATGACGCTTCGTGCTGCCGATGCGATCGGCGGCGTCGCCACGTCGGGCCGCCACGGCCGCAGTTTCTCGCTGGGCATTGCCGACGCGGTGACGGTACTCGCGCGCAGCGCGGCGCAGGCGGATGCGGCGGCGACGGTGATCGGCAACGCGGTCGATCTTCCGGGTCATCCGGCCGTGCTTCGCCGACCTGCCTGCGAGTTGCAACCGGAGACCGATCTCGGTGATCGCCTCGTCACATGCGAGGTCGGAGAGCTCCGTGATGTCGAGGTTGCCGAAGCGCTGGCCGCGGGCGAGCATCGTGGGCAGTCGCTGCTGTCGGCCGGTCTGATCGAAGGCGCCGTTCTGCAGCTCCGCGGCAACATTCGCGTTGTCGGTCCGCGCGCGATCGAGATCGTTCGTCGGCCGCAGTTGCGAGCGGCGGCGGCGTGAGGTTTGATGCATGATGTGCAGGAACACGAAGGATCATCGATGAGCGCCGTCATCAGAAAGATCGTGACCGTGGTCGAGGAAGTCCATCAGGAGATGGGCCGGTCCGTCTCGCCGCCGACGCGGCGGGCTGCGGCAGTGGCGGTGATCGAGAATCCGTTTGCCGGCCGCTATGTCGAGGACCTGTCGCCTCTGATTGCGATCGGCGAGGAGCTGGGCGAGATGCTGGCCAAGCGCGCCGTGGCCGCGCTCGGCATCGAAGGGCCGGCCGCGCACAGCTACGGCAAGGCGGCCGCCGTCGGCAGCGACGGCGAGCTGGAGCATGCGGCCGCGATCCTGCATCCGAAAATGGGCGCGCCGGTGCGCAAGGTACTCGGCAAGGGCGCGGCGCTGATCCCGTCGTCGAAGAAGCGCGGCGGCGTCGGCTGCACGCTCGACATTCCGCTCGGCCATAAAGATGCGGCCTTCGTGCGCAGTCATTTCGATGGCATGGAGGTGCAGATCAACGACGCGCCGCGCGCCAATGAGATCATGGTCGCGCTCGCGGTCACCGACAGCGGCCGTCCGCTGCCGCGCGTCGGCGGGCTCACGGTCGCCGAGATCAAGGGCGAGGACGGTCTACGGTAATTCGACTCAACATGGAGGCTGAAGGGATGCGACGGAGAACGATGCTTGCGGCAGGCCTGGGCCTTGCCGTCGCGGGATTGACGGGCGCGGCGCGCGCCGAGGACGTCATCAAGATCGGCGAGATCAACAGCTATTCGCTGCTGCCGGCCTTCACCGAGCCCTATCGCAAGGGCTGGCAGCTCGCGGTCGAGGAGGTCAATGCGGCCGGCGGCATCAACGGCAAGAAGCTCGTCGTCGTCTCCAAGGACGACAGCGGCAAGCCGGCTGACGCGCAGACCGCGGCCAACGAGCTGGTGTCGAGCGAGAACGTCGCGATGCTCGCCGGTACGTTCCTGTCGAACATCGGCCTCGCCGTCAGCGACTTCGCCAACCAGAAGAAGGTGTTCTTCCTGGCGGCCGAGCCGCTGACCGACGCCATCACCTGGGCGAAGGGCAACAAATACACCTTCCGCCTGCGTCCGTCGAACTACATGCAGGCGGCGATGCTGGTCGAGGAGGCCGCCAAGCTTCCCGCCAAGCGCTGGGCCACCATTGCGCCGAACTATGAATATGGCCAGTCGGCCGTCGCCGTGTTCAAGAAGCTCTTGTCTGAGAAACGGCCCGACATCCAGTGGGTGGACGAGCAGTGGCCGCCGCAGGGCAAGATCGACGCCGGTCCGGTGGTGCAGGCCGTCGCCGCCGCCAATCCGGAGGCGATCCTCAACGTCACCTTCGGCGCCGATCTCGTGAAGCTGGTCCGCGAAGGCAACACCCGCGGCCTGTTCAAGGACCGCAAGGTCGTCAGCTTCCTGACCGGCGAGCCGGAATATCTCGATCCGCTCAAGGAGGAGACGCCCGAGGGCTGGATCGTCACCGGCTATCCCTGGTATTCGATCAAGACGCCCGAGCACGACGCGTTCCTGAAGGCGTATCAGGCCAAATATAACGACTATCCGCGGCTTGGTTCGATCGTCGGCTACCAGACCATCAAGTCGGCAGCCGCCATCCTCGCCAAGGCCGGCTCGACCGATACCGACAAGCTGATCGCCGCGGCCGAGGGACTGTCGGTGCCGTCGCCCTTCGGTGAAATCACGTTCCGCAAGATCGATCACCAGTCGACGCTCGGCGCTTACGTCGGCAAGACTGCGCTGAAGGACGGCAAGGGCATCATGGTCGACGCCGTCTATCGCAAGGGCTCGGACTACCTGCCTGGTGACGCGGAGGTCGGCAAGCTCCGGCCGAAGGACTGATCCACACGATCCTGCTTCTCCCTCTCCCGCAGGGGGAGAGCGGGCGGGGTGAGGGAATACGACGCCTGATCTGCAGGTTCGGGCCGAGATCCCTCACCCCACGCTTGCTCGCCAGCTCTCTGAGGGAGCGCCGAGCGCAAACGCGGCTCATCGATTCGACGATCTCCTCACGCGGACCGCCCATGGCCTTCTATTTCGTCCAGTTCCTGACCGGCCTTGCCAGTGCAGCCTCGCTGTTCCTGGTGGCGTCGGGACTGTCGATCATCTTCGGCGTCACCCGCATCGTGAATTTCGCCCATGGCGCGTTCTACATGCTCGGCGCCTATGTGGCCTTTTCGCTCACTGAGAGGCTGTCCGGTCCGCTCGGCTTCTGGGGCGGCATCGTCGTGGCAGCGCTCGCGGTCGCGGCCGTCGGCGTGCTCGTCGAGATCGTGCTGCTGCGCCGGATCTATCACGCGCCGGAATTGTTCCAGCTGCTCGCGACCTTCGGCCTGACCTTGATGGTCGAGGATCTCGTCGTGCTGATCTGGGGACCGGACGACCTGGTCGGCCGCCGCGCGCCGGGATTGAAAGGTGCGGTCGATTTCTTCGGCCAGAACATCCCGAGCTACGACCTGTTCCTGATCGTGCTCGGCCCCGTCGTGCTCGGCGCATTGTGGCTGCTGTTCCAGCGCACGCGCTGGGGCATCCTGGTGCGCGCGGCGACGCAGGACCGCGACATGGTCGCGGCGCTCGGGGTCAACCAGAAGTGGCTGTTCACCTCGGTGTTTGCCGTCGGCGTCTTCCTGGCGGCGCTCGGCGGCGCCCTGCAGATCCCGCGCGACGCGGTCCATCACGCGATGGATCTGCGCATCATCGTCGAGGTGTTCGTGGTCGTCGTGATCGGCGGCCTCGGCAGCATCCTCGGCGCCTTCATTGCCGCCGTGCTGGTGTCGGAGCTCAACGCTTTCGGCATTTTGATCTTCCCCACGATCTCGCTGATCCTGGTGTTCCTGGTGATGGCGGTCGTGCTGGTCGTCCGGCCCTGGGGCCTGTTCGGTAAGAAGGAAGCGCCCGCGCGCCGCACGCCGGGCCTCACCGTTATTCCGTGGCGTCCGCTGAGCTCGGTCGAGCGGCTGGCGTCCCTCGTCGCTCTGGCGCTGGCGGCGATGCTGCCCTTCATCGCCGGCAACTACGCGCTGACCGTGGGCGCCGAGATCGCGATCTTCGTGATCTTCGCGGCGTCGCTGCATTTCCTGATGGCGGTCGGCGGGCTCGCCTCGTTTGGTCACGCCGCCTATTTCGGCCTCGGCGCCTATGGCGTCGCCTTCCTCGCCAAGATGGCGGGACTGCCGATGATCGTCTGCCTTTTGCTGGGCCCGCTGCTCGGCGCGCTCGGCGCAGCCGTGTTTGGTGCTTTCGCGGTCCAGCTCTCCGGCGTCTACTTCGCGATGCTGACGCTGGCGTTCGCCCAGATCGTTTGGTCGATCGCGTTCCAATGGGTGGCCGTGACCGGCGGCGACAATGGCATTCTCGGTCTCTGGCCGGAAAAGTGGGCGGCCTCGCCGTCGCACTTCTATTGGCTCGCACTGGGCGTGTCGGCGCTCGTGGTCAGCGTGCTCCGGCTGATTACTTTCTCACCCTTTGGCTACGCGCTGCGCGGCATGCGCGACTCGCCGCTGCGCAGCGAGTCGATCGGCATCAACGGCAAGCGTATCCAGTGGACCGCTTTCATCATCGCCGGCACGACGGCCGGCATCGGCGGCGCGCTGTTCGCCTATCTCAAGGGCAGCGTCTTCCCTGACAACATGGGCATCTCGCTCTCGGTCGATGCGCTGGTCATGGTGTTGCTCGGCGGCGTCGAGACGGTGCCCGGCGCGATCTTCGGCGCCATCGTCTACAAGGCGCTCAACATCTGGCTGGTCAGCCAGACCGACTGGTCGAAGCTCGTGCTCGGCATCTTCATCGTGCTGATCGTGGTGGTGTTCCCGAAAGGCATCGTGGGCGTGGTCGAAACCGTCATGCATCGGCGCCGCGCAGTGTCCCCCAAGGGGGCTTCGCTGTCGGCCAAGATGGAGGGCGCATAATGAGTCTCGGCGTGTCGATGCTCTCGGTCGAAGGCCTGTCTAAATCCTATGGCGGCATTCACGCCGTCCGCAACGTGTCGTTCACGCTGCGGGCCGGCGAGATCCTGGCGCTGATCGGCCCGAACGGCGCGGGGAAAAGCACCTGCTTCGACATGCTCAACGGCCAGAACGTGCCGGACAGCGGCCGCATCACGGTGGTGGGGCAGGAGACCACCGGGCGCAAGCCGCGCGAGGTCTGGCGGCTCGGGGTCGGCCGCACCTTCCAGATTACCGCGACCTATCCGACCATGACCGTGCGTGAGAACATCCAGGTCGCGCTGGTCTCGCATCATCGCCGCCTGTTCGATTTCTGGAGCCCGATGGTTGGCATCGAGCGCGACGAAGCCGATCGCCTGCTCGATCTCGTCGGCATGGCCGGCTATGCCGAGCGTCCCTGCGGCGAGCTCGCGTATGGCGACCTCAAGCGGCTGGAGCTCGCGATCGCGCTCGCCAACCAGCCGAAGCTGCTGCTCATGGACGAGCCGACCGCCGGAATGGCGCCGCGCGAGCGCGTCGAGCTGATGCGGCTGACGGCTGGAATCGCGCGTGAGCAGTCGATCGGCGTCCTCTTTACGGAGCACGACATGGACGTGGTATTCGAGCATGCGGACCGCATTCTCGTCCTCAATCGCGGCAGCCTCATTGCCGAGGGATCGCCAGCCGAGGTGCGCGCCAACCGGGAGGTGCAGGCGATCTATCTCGGCGAAGGCCTGCTGTATGATGCCGATCATCGCGAGGGAGCTCCGGCATGAAGCTGTCCGTCGCCAGTCTCAACAGCCACTATGGTCCGGCGCATATCCTGTTCGACATCGGCCTCGAGGTCGGCGAGGGCGAGGTGGTGGCACTGCTCGGGCGCAACGGCGCTGGCAAATCGACGACGTTCCGCTCGATCGTCGGCCTGGTCGAGCTGCGCGAGGGCCAGATCATGTTCGAGGGCAAGGACATCTCGTCCGCGCCGACCCATGAGATCGTCCGCGCCGGCCTCGGCTATGTTCCGGAAGAGCGCCGCATCTTCACCGAGCTGACGGTGGAGGAAAACCTCGAGGTCGGTCGGCAGAAGCCGCGGCCCAATGCGCCGCAATGGACGCGCGAGAAACTCTATCAGTTGTTTCCCAATCTCGGCGAGATGAAGAACCGCCCGGGTGGCCGCATGAGCGGCGGCGAGCAGCAGATGCTCACCATCGCCCGTACCCTGATGGGCAATCCGTCGCTGGTGCTGCTCGACGAGCCATCGGAGGGTTTGTCGCCGAAGATCGTCGAGCAGATGGTCGATGCGATCCTGACCATGAAGAAGGAAGGCGTCTCGCTGGTCGTCTCCGAGCAGAACCTGCATTTCGCCAAGCTGATCTCGGACCGCGCCTATATCATCGAGCGCGGCCGCATCTGCTTCTCCGGCACCATGGCCGAGCTCGACGCGCGGCCCGACATCCGCGACGCGCATCTGTCGATCTGAGGCGAGGGAAGATATGGCCAAGAGCGCCACGCTGAAGCGATCGGCAAGGACCGCAACGAAGACCGCGCCGAAGCCGCAGCCAAAGGCCGCTGCGAAGGCCACGGCCAAAGCGGCGAAATCAAATTACGTGCTCGACGATCAGATCGGCTTCATCCTGCGTCAAGTCTGGCAGCGCCACACGATGATCTTCGCGCGCGACATCGGCAGCAACCTGACGCCAACGCAATGGGCGGCACTGTCGAAGCTGGTCGAGACCGGGCCGTGCTCGCAAAACCAGCTCGGACGGTTCACGGCGATGGACGTCGCGACGATCAAAGGTGTGATCGACCGGCTGACCGCGCGCGGTCTCACCGAAACCAGCCCGGACCCGCAGGATGGTCGCAGGCTGCTCGTCAGCCTGACCCGCGCCGGCCAGCAGCTCGCGGAGAAGACCGCACCGCTCGCGCTCGCCATCTCCAAGGAAACACTGGCGCCGCTCGATGCGAAGGAACGCGAGACGCTGCTGGGGTTGTTGAACCGGCTGCGGTAGCCCTTCCTCCACGTCATTCCGGGGCGTCGCGAAGCGACGAACCCGGAATCCCGAGCTGAGGGAAAGAACAGCGCTGGCCAATCTCGGGATTCCGGGTTCGCCCTTTGGGCGCCCCGGAATGACTGTGTATGCCGCTCTACGACGATATTACTTCGCCACGATCTCCGGGATCTTCGTGGCCGGCGGCGTGTTGCGGCTGCGCTGGGTGCGGACGATGCCGTCGATGATGGTCATGCCGATACCCGGGAGATCGCCGAGCTGGACGCTGTCGAGCAAGGTCGTGGCCGGCGAGTGCTGCGCCTTGTCCATGATGACGAAGTCGGCGGAGCGGCCGACCTCAATCAGGCCGCAGTCGAGCTCGCGCATCCGCGCTGTGTTGCCGGTAGCGAAGCAGAACGCGATCTCGGCGGGGACGTCGCCGAGCGAGGACAGTAGCGACACCATGCGCAGGATGCCGAGCGGCTGCACGCCGGAGCCGGCCGGCGCGTCGGTGCCGAGGATCACGCGGTTGAGTTCGTTCATCTCGCGCGCGGTGCGCAAGGTGAACAGCGCCGAGCGCTCATTGCCGTTGTGCACCAGCTCGAGCCCAGCCTTGCAGCCCTCGCAGATGCAGCGGATCTGGTCGTCGGGCAGGGCGGTGTGGCCGCCATTGATGTGTCCGATGACGTCGGTGCCGGCCTCCAGCACGACGTCCTTGTCGATCAGGCCGGAGCCGGGAATCGACGGACCGCCGGTGTGAATGGTGCTCTGGATGCCGTATTTGCGCGCCCAGCCGACCATCTTGCGCGCGGTCGGGCCGTCCTTGACGCCGCCGAGGCCGACCTCGCCGAGCAGCTTGACGCCGGCCGCCGCGAGCTCCTTGAAATCGTCCTCGACCATCTCGCATTCGATCACCGGCGCGCCGGCATGCACCTTCACACCGCCGGGGCGGAGCGTCCAGAATGCGCGCTGCGCGAAGATCGCCATCGCCTTCAGGCCGACCACGTCGCGCGGGCGACCGGGCATGTGCACCTCGCCGGCGGAGATCATCGTGGTGACGCCACCATGCAGATAGGAGTCGATCCAGTTGGTCTGGTTCTGCCGCGGCGTCCAGTCGCCGGCGACCGGATGAACATGGCTGTCGATCAGGCCTGGCGCCACCGTCGTGCCATGGGCATCGACGATGGTCGTCGCGCCTTCGGTGTCGACGTCCTTGAAGCGGCCGATGCCCGTGATCTTGCCGTTCTCGGCGACGATCGTGTCGGCGTCCAGGATGGGCCGTTCCAGTGCGCCGGACAGCATCAGGCCGATGTTGCGGATGACCAGCTTGCTGGGACCGGTTGCTTGCGGCGCGTCATGGGCCATCGGGATATCCTTCTTTCCTGGCAAGGCATTTGCGGCAGTTTGCGCCTGCACGCGGCGCAGCATCAAGCCGGTTTCGGTCATTCGTACACGAATGATCAGGTCCGGCAAGCTGCGGCCTGCACGAAGATTTGGCGCGGGCTGCCTACCCTTCAGACACAGCGCGGGCCCTATGAGCGCGGCGACATCCTCGGCTTCGGTCGCGTGTTCGACATTCCCGTCCCCTGTGCTTGTGGCGGTGGTCTACGCGCAGGTGACGAACCGCACCCCTGGACGTTGCCGCCGCAATCCGGCATCACCTCGTGCGATCTTTTTGCGACGTGGGTGACGGCAGATGAGCGACGACCTCCACATGATCGGAGCGGGCGGCATCACCGCCTCGGTCAAGGCTGATGGCGCCGAGCTGTGCTCGTTGAAGACGGCCGGGGGCCTGGAGTTGCTCTGGCAGGCCGGAGCCGTCTGGCCGCGCCATGCGCCATGGTTGTTTCCGATCGTCAGCCGACTCAAGAATGACCAGCTCCACCACCGCGGCCGGACCTATCCGATGACCCAGCACGGCTTCGCCCGCGACCTGCGATTCACCTGGCTGGAGCGCGGGGCCGAGTCGTGCGTGTTGCAGCTGACCGACGACGAGACGACGCAGGCGCACTATCCGTTCGCCTTCCGTCTCACGGTGAGCTACCGGATCACCGCTGATGCGCTGGACGTGGCGGTCGAGATTGCCAACCCCGGCGCGGAGGTTCTGCCAGCCTCGTTCGGATGCCATCCCGCCTTCAACTGGCCGCTGCTCCCCGGCCAGCCGAAGGAGAGCTATCGGCTGATCTTTGCAGAGCCGGAGCCGGCGCCGATCCGCCGTCTGACAGGAGGTTTGCTGCGCGAGCGGCCGGAGCCCTCACCGATCGAGGGGCGCGTTCTCCCGTTGAGCGAACGTCTGTTCGACGACGATGCCGTGATCCTCGATCAGCCGGCCAGCCGTTCGGTTCGCCTCGTCGGAACCACAGGACCGGCGCTTGAGTTAACTTGGGATCATTTTCGTCAGCTTGGAATCTGGTCGAAGCCCGGCGGCGTGCCGTTCCTGTGCATCGAGCCGTGGCGCGGTTTCGCCAGTCCGCTCGATTTCGACGGCGAGTTTGCCGCCAAGCCCGGCGTCATGCACATCGCCCCGGACTCTGCAGAGACGCTGCGATGCCGCATCCGGGTCGACGGATTGGTATGACTAATGCTCGCAGCGCCCATTTGCGTGCACAGCGGTAACTGTGACTCGCAGTTTTGGGCCTGGAAATGACGGCGCCGTGACCTACATCAGAGACGAGCGCGGAACTTTGGCTATGATACGTCGAACGACCGGCGGTTGGTGGGCGCTTTCTCCGAACTGATAACGGTCGATCATCGAACATGACGTGCGGCGTGATGTCAGGCGCTCTTAGCTGGCTCTTGCAGCCGGGCAGCGCTGCGAGTTCGCCATCAGCCGGCGTGCAGAGATCTCGCGGCGGGGGCGCGTAAGTGGCGTTACGCGGGGAACGGGAGGATGGGATGGTGTTGAGAGCTGTTATCGGCACGATTACATGCGCCGTGTTGCTCACGGCGAGCGATGCTGTGGCGGGGGCCTATCAGCCGGGTGACTTCCTCAAGCTTGATCTGTCGAAGGCCGTGTTGTCGCCGGAGCCGCTCGGCCCCGAGGCGCATTTCGAACCTGTGCCTATCGAAGCCAAATCAGATCGACCTGCGGTCGCCGTCCGTTCCGCGATCGACCCGGACGAGCGCTTCGCCATCCCGCGCGCCATCGCCAGCCGGCGCGCTCATGGCACCAGGACGGCCGAGCGGCCCCGCGGCGCCGCCCGCACCAAGCTCGTCCATCGGCGCGGCAATCCGCTCGACGCGCAGGCGATGGATACGCGCATTCAGACCTGGCCGTGCCGGCCTGGCAGCGGCGGCATCTGTAACTGGCGCTGATCGGCGGGGCTACCCCGCGCGCCTGTTGCGTTCAGGAACCTCGCTCCCGACATCTTGATTGAGGCGGATGCCGGCTCGCTTGAACTCGCAAGCGGAGCAAAGGCAAGTTGAACGCTTCCCGCCAAGGTCTTGATGTTTCGAGGCTGCCGCCGGCGTTTGCTGGCGAATGGCTCGCGCGATTCCAGGAGATTTCATGAACGCCATCGACACCCAGGGTATCCGTCTGCCCAAGCTCGGGCTCGGCACCTTTCGCATGCAGGGCACTGTCTGCCGCGAGGCCGTCGAGAGCGCGCTTGCGCTCGGCTACCGCCACATCGACACCGCCGAGATGTATGCCAACGAGGATGCGATCGGTGCTGCACTTGCGGCAACAAATCTGCCGCGCGCCGAATTGCACGTCACCACCAAGGTCTGGCCGGAGAACCTCGCGCCGGACGCGATCCGTCGCGCATTCGACACGAGTCTGAGGAAGCTCAGACTGGAGTTCGTCGATCTCTATCTCATCCACTGGCCGGCCAAGGGGATGAACCTGCCGGCCGCGCTGGAGACGCTGTTGAAGCTGAAGGAGGAGGGGCGTACGCGCGCGATCGGCGTCGCCAACTTCACCGTCGCGCTGCTGAAACAGGCGGTGGAGGACGTCGAGGCACCTGTTGCCTGCAATCAGGTCGAGTATCATGTGATGCTCGACCAGTCGAAGCTGATGGCCTACATGGCGAGCCGGTCGATTCCCCTGGTGGCGTATTGCCCGCTGGCGCAGGGACGCGCCGCCGCCGACGAGACGCTGGGGGCCATCGGCAGGAGGCATGGCGCGAGCGCCGCCCAGGTCGCACTGAAATGGCTGTTGGACCAGGATGGGGTGGCGGCGATCCCCAAGGCCGCGCGTCCGGAAAGTCAGCGTGCGAACTGGGATGCGATGAAGCTTCAACTCGATGATGAGGATCGTGCCACCATCGCGTCCCTCCCGAAGGACAAGCGCTTCGTCAATCCGGCCTTTGCGCCGGAATGGGACCGCTGACCACCACGCGGAGCCCTGCGAGAACGGACGTCAGAACGAACGCCACAGAAAATGGCCCCTCTCGGGGCCATTGCTGTGTCGAAGTTGCAGATCAGTCGCGCCGGATGATCACGGTGCGATCGTGATGGCGGTGGAACGGCCGGACATAGCGGTGAGGCCGGTACTCACGATGCATGCGGTATTCGGCGTGGGACCGATCCCAGCCGTGGTGGTAGTGATGGCCGCCACGCTTGATGACCACCGTCTCGGCGTTGGCGATCGACGGTGCCGCGAGCGCGACGACCGCAAGGGAAGCGAGCGCGAGAGCGATTTTCTTCATGTTGTCCTCCAGAATGAAAGTGCGGGATCAACTTGAAGTGTGAAAGAACGTTCCGCAGGAACTTCCACGAAGTTGCTGAATACACGTTCAGATTTGGTCTTCACGCTCGCGGGCGAACCGTGCCGTCCCCTCGAGCCTGCCGCGTCAGTCGCACTTCCTGAGCGCTGGCGTCGGCTTGCCGTTGGCGACGAAGCGGCCGTCACGAATGGTGTAGCTGTCGTCCTCGCCGCGATTGAACGCGGAGCGGATGTTGCCGTCGGCGGTCCGGGTGATCCCATTCTCTCGCGTCTGGCGCGCTTTGGGCAGCACGATCGAGAGCACCAGCGTCTGGTCCGCCTCGACGCGTGCGCTCGCCACCTGGTTGACGTCGGACGGATCGTGGTCACGACGATAGATCAGGTGACCATCGTCAGTGACTTCGTAGGAGATGATGGCGCCGCGGCCCTTGACCGCGGGTGCGCTGCAGTCGGCGGCCCAGGTTCCGATTAGGCCCCAGGTCCGAGCAACCTCGACGGTGTCGCCGGCCCGAGCGGCAGACGCTGATGATGCGCAGAGGACGATTGCGATGAGAGGGCGGGAGATCGAAATCATGCGGTCTCGCGGGGATGACTGCCGTGACATCTTAATGCACTGCGTCAATGGCGCAACGACAGACCTGCGCCGAGATCGTTGGCACAAAGTCTCATTCTTTTCGGGCCGGCCTTGCTGGCGAGGGGGACAAGGCGCATGCTCCCCGCAACTACAAACAAGCGTGGGGAGGCTGACCATGTCTGCGCTGTCGCGCCGCAAATTCCTGCTGTCGTCCGGAGCGGCCGCCATGGCCGCGCTATCGGGTCCTGCCGGCGCCGCGGTGGGGCCGGCCGACAAGTTCGATCTGGTGATCAAGGGCGGCGACGTGATCGATCCCAGCCAGTCGCTCCGAGGCAAGCGCGACATCGGGATCCGCTGGGGCGTCGTCGAAGCGGTCGAGCCCGAGATACCGGCCGAGCGGGCGCTGCGGTCGATCGACGCCAACGGCCGGTTGGTGACGCCGGGCCTCATCGACCTCCACAGTCATGTCTATCCCTATGGCTCGGCGATTGGGATCCCGCCCGACGAACTGGTGCAATTCCAGGGCACGACGACGGTCGTCTCGGCCGGCGACGCCGGCGTCAACAATCTTGCTGCGTTGCGCCGCTTCATCGTCGCCCAGTCGCGGGCACGCATCTACGCCTTCGTCCACATCGCCAACAACGGCCTGTCGGCGTTTCCGGTGGCCGAGCTCTACAACATCGACAATGCGCAGGTAGACGCCTGCGCCATGGCGCTGGCGGAGAACCCGGACTTCCTGCTCGGGGTCAAGGTGCGGATGTCGGAGAACGTGATCTTCAAGCATGGGCTCGAGCCGCTGAAGCGCGGCATCAAGGCCTGCGAGCTGTGCGGCTGGCCGGCGCGGATGATGGTGCATATCGGTGGGGTCGAGACCGGCGAGTTGATGTCGCAGATCCTGGACCTGCTGCGCCCCGGCGACATCCTGACCCATGCCTATTCCGGCGCGCCGAATATGGGCGGCGCCTTCACCAACATCGTCCAGGATGGCAAGCTGCTGCCCGCGGCGCTCGCCGCCAAGCAGCGCGGCGTGCTGTTCGATGTCGGCCATGGCGGCGGCAGCTTCGATTTCACCGTGGCCGAGGTCGCGATCCCCGGCGGCTGCGGCCCGGACACCATCTCGTCCGACATCCATGTCTTCTCCGGCAACAGTCCGGGCATGCCGTTCCTGCCCAACGTGATGGCGAAATTCATCGCTATGGGATTTTCGTTGGAGCAGGTGGTGAGCATGGCCACCTCTGCGCCGGCCAAGATCATCAACCGTGCGCCGAAGATCGGCAGCTTGCAGGTCGGTGCGCCGGCCGACGTCGCAATCATGGACCTGGTCGAGGGGCCCGTCAGCTTCGTCGATACCCGCGGCAACAAGCGCGAGGGCAAGCTGCAGCTCAAACCGGTGCAGACGGTGATCAACGGCGTGCCGTTCGGGCGGCCCTACCAGTCGCCCTTTTCGGTGCGGTGAGCAGCGCGCGATCACTCGATCGCGCGCGTCCGCTCCACATTGGATGAGCGCAGTGGGACCCCGAACTCCTCCCGGCAGACGTCGGCGAGGACTGCGATGCCCTCGCGGATCTCCTGATGCGAGGGGCTGGCGAAGCACAGCCGCAGGCGGCTCCGCGCATGCGCGGCGTCGGTGGACCATTCCGGTCCCGGATTGATCGAGACGCCGCGTTTGAGCGCTGCCTGTGACAGCTTCATCGCGTCAACCTGGTCCGGTAGCTTGACCCAGAGGAAGATCCCGCCCTTGGGCGGCGCGAACTCGGCGGCGGTGCCGAACTCGGCGTTGAGCGCCTCGATCAGGGTGTCCAGCTTGGCGCGCAGTCCCCGCACCAACTGCGGCACGTGGGTCGCGAAATGCGGCCTGCAATATTCCGCGAGCACCATCTGCTCCAGCGCACCCGAGCCGGCATCGGTCTTGAGGGACAGCAGCACCGACATGATCTCCCAGGGGGCGACCAGGAAGCCGACCCGCAACGCCGGCGCGACCGACTTCGAGAACGATCCGAGGTGGATCACACCGCCATGGTCGGACATGCCGTGGATCGCGCGGGGCCGTTTGCCGTCCCAGATCAGGTCGGCGTAGCAGTCGTCCTCGAACACCGGTACGCCATAAGCGCGCGACAGCCACAGCAGCTCGGCCCGCCGGCTTTCCGGCATGATGGTGCCGGTCGGGTTCTGCACCGTCGGAATGGTATAGATGTATTTCGGCCGGATGCCGCGATCCTTGAGATCGGCCAGCATCGTCGCCAGCGCGTCCGTTCGCATGCCGTCCTGGTCGAGCGGGATGCCGATGACCTTGACGCCCAGTCGTGCCAGCCGCGTCAGCGTGCCCTGGTAATTGTCCTGCTCGACCAGCACGGTGTCGCCGCGCGTGAGCAGCGCCTGATTGACGAGGTCGAGGCCCTGCAGCGAGCCGGACAGGATCATGATGTCGTCGGCGCGCGCCGACATGCCCGCGTCCCGCGTCAGCTTGGCGGCAAGAAAGTCCCGCAGCGGCCGGTAGCCTTGAGGCCCGTGCGCGAGGCCGTAGGTGGCGAGCGCGCGTCCCTCGCGGGCGAGCACGGCGTCGGCGGCCGCGCGCAAGCCCTTCACGGGCACGGCATCGGCGTCGTTGTTGCCGCCGACGAAGCTGTATTTTGCGAGTCCCGTCCAGCGCGCGGCGGGTGCGGGCAGGCCGGGGCTGAGGAGGGGTGCAAAATCGAATGCGGCCATGAGGCGCGGCTCCCTTGTTCTCGATTTGAGGCGACTTTAAACAGATACCAGGGCGCTTGTCCTGGCAGGGCAGGTCCTTTTCCCGGGGAAGGCGACCTTCGAGCGGCGGTTCCGCCGCTCTGGCGCGCGCCTGCGATCCCGGCTAAAGCAGCCCGGAAAAGCAGCGAGACTTGCAATGGCCGACTCGATCCAGGAAGTTCTGTACGCCTTCGCCAAGGGCGAGATGGTCGTCGTGACCGATGACGACGACCGCGAGGGCGAGGGCGATCTCATCGTCGCCGCCTCGCTCTGCACGCCCGACAAGATGGCGTTCATCATTCGCCATACCTCCGGCATCGTCTGTGCGCCGATCACCGCCGACGACGCGCGGCGGCTGCGGCTCGACCCGATGGTCGCGCACAATGATTCCAACCACACCACGGCCTTCACCGTTTCGATCGACTACAAGCCGGACGGTGGCACCGGAATCTCGGCCGAAGAGCGCGCCTCCTGCTGTCGTGCGCTCGCCAACCCGAATGCCGGTGCCGCTGATTTCGCGCGTCCCGGCCATATCTTTCCATTGATAGCGCGTGACGGCGGCGTGCTGCTGCGCTCCGGCCACACCGAGGCGGCGGTCGATCTCTGCAAGCTCGCGGGGCTCCCGCCGGTCGGCGTCATCTCCGAGTTGATGAACGACGACGGCACGGTCATGAAAGGCGAGCAGGTCGTTCGTTTCGCTGCGGCCCACAATCTCAAGCATGTCACCATCGCCGATCTGATCTCGTACCGGCAGGCGCGCGAGAAGCTGATCGAACGGGTGTCGACCTTCACGACCGACAGCCCGATCGGGCCGCTGCAGGGCTTCGCCTACCGCTCGCCGTTCGATCCGATCACCCACGCCGCGTTCGTCTATAACGGCATCGGCGACGGCAAGAACGTGCTGACGCGGCTGCACAAGCCCAACATCGTGAAGGATCTGATCGCAGGTCCGCAGCGTATCCAGGCGGTGCTGCAGCACTTCAAGCGGGCCGGCCGCGGCGTGCTGATCTATCTGCGCGACGGCGCGGCCGGCGTTCCCGTCGAGCCGGTCGAAGAGCCGCATACCGCGGAGGCCGATCGCCATCGGCAGTGGCGCGAGGTCGGCGTCGGTGCGCAGATCCTGCGTGATCTCGGCGTGACCTCGATCCGGAACCTGACGTCGTCGGTCCATGACTACAAGGGCCTGTCGGGTTTCGGTATCGAGATCGTCGCCAACGAGCGGCTTGAAGGCTGAACTTCCAGGATTTAACCTCTCAACTGCTGCGACCCGTGCGCAGCGAGACGCGAAAGGACCATTCATGAGCGCGCGCCCTCAGGCAAAGGACAAGCCGGCCCAGTCGAGCTTCCAGTGGGACGATCCCTTCCTGCTGGACGATCAGCTGACCGAGGACGAGCGCATGGTGCGTGACACCGCGCGCGCCTACGCCCAGGACAAGCTGCTGCCGCGCGTGACCAAGGCCTATCTCGAGGAGAAGACCGACCGCGAGATCTTCAACGAGATGGGCGAGCTCGGCCTGATCGGCATCACCTTGCCGGAGGAATATGGCTGCGCCAATGCGAGCTACGTCGCCTATGGCCTCGTGGCACGCGAGATCGAGCGCGTCGATTCCGGCTACCGCTCGATGAACTCGGTGCAGTCCTCGCTGGTGATGTATCCGATCTATGCCTATGGCGACGAGAGCCAGCGCAAGAAATATCTGCCGAAGCTCGCCAGCGGCGAGTGGGTCGGCTGCTTCGGCCTGACCGAGCCGGATGCCGGTTCCGATCCGGCCGGCATGAAGACCCGCGCCGAGAAGGTGGCCGACGGCTATCGCCTGACCGGCAGCAAGATGTGGATCTCGAACGCGCCGATCGCCGACGTGTTCGTGGTGTGGGCCAAGTCGGCCGCGCATGACAACCAGATCCGTGGCTTCATTCTCGAGAAGGGCATGAAGGGCCTGTCGGCGCCGAAGATCGGCGGCAAGCTCTCCTTGCGCGCCTCGATCACCGGCGAGGTGGTGATGGATGGCGTGGTGGTGCCGGAGAGCGCGCTGCTGCCCAACGTGTCCGGTCTGAAGGGGCCGTTCGGCTGCCTCAACCGCGCCCGCTACGGCATCTCCTGGGGCGTGCTCGGCGCCGCCGAGGATTGCATGCATCGCGCCCGCCAGTACACGCTCGACCGCAAGCAGTTCGGCAAGCCGCTGGCTGCCACGCAGCTGGTCCAGAAGAAGCTCGCCGACATGGAGACCGAGATCGCGCTCGGCCTGCAGGCCTCGCTTCGCGTCGGCCGCCTGATGGACGAGGGCAAGATGGCCCCGGAGATGATCTCGATCGTCAAGCGCAACAATTGCGGCAAGGCGCTCGACATCGCCCGCGTCGCGCGCGACATGCACGGCGGCAACGGCATTTCGATCGAGTACCAGGTGATGCGCCACGCCGCCAACCTCGAGACGGTCAATACCTACGAGGGAACGCACGACGTCCACGCGCTGATCCTCGGCCGCGCGATCACCGGCATTCAGGCGTTCTTCTAACTGCTGTGCGCGACGCCCATTCGCTGCATCGGGCGGTATACGCGGTCGCCGTTGCGCCCTCGCTGTCATCGTCCGCGAAAGCGGACGATCCAGCAATCACCGGCCCATCGAGGCTCATCGCCGTCTCGGAGTACTGGATCCCCCGCTTTCGCGGGGGATGACGGCAGCGAGTGAGGCAGGCGATCTGCCCCATGCACAGGGAAGGCACGCCATGGCCGAGAATGACGACGTCCCGTTCAACCGCAACTTCCCGCTTCGGGCGGGCGTCGTCGAGCAGGTCCGCCCGGGTATTCGCCGCGTCCTCTGCAACAATCCGAGTCCGTTCACCTTCACCGGCACGGTCAGCTACATCGTGGGGACCGGCAACGTCGCGATCATCGATCCGGGTCCGGACAACGAGGCCCATGCGCAGGCGCTGCTCGATGCCATCAGAGGCGAGACCGTCACGCACATCCTGGTGACGCACACGCATCGCGATCACTCGCCGAACACCGGACGGCTGAAGGCCGCGACCGGCGCCACCGTCTATGCCGAGGGCCCGCATCGCGCCTCGCGGCCGCGCTACGAGAGTGAGAAGCACAGTCCGGAATCCGGCGTCGACCGCGATTTCGCACCCGACGTCACGGTTGTCGACGGCGATGTGATCGAAGGGCGGGGCTGGCGGGTCGAGGCCGTGGCGACGCCGGGCCATACGGCCAACCATCTCGCCTTCGCCTGGACCGAGCGCAGCACCACCTTCGTCGGCGATCACGTCATGGGCTGGGCGACGTCGATCGTGGCGCCGCCCGACGGTTCGATGGTCGACTACATGGCTTCGCTGGAGCGGCTCGCCGCGCGACCCGAGGAGCTGTATTTCTCAGGCCACGGTCCGGAAATTCCGGAGGGACCGCGCTACACGCGCTTCCTGATGCGCCACCGCCAGGCCCGCGAGGCCTCGATCCTGCATCGCCTCGCCAAGGGCGAGGCCGACATCCCGACCATGGTGCGCGCGATCTATATCGGCATCGATCCACGGCTCACCACCGCGGCCGGCTATTCCGTGCTGGCCCATCTGGAAGACCTCGTCGCCCGCGGCGTGGTCGCGACGGAAGGTGATCCGGTGATCGGCGGGACGTATCGGCTGGTGTAGCGAATAGCGAGTAGGGGAAGAGTGCGAGCCGGGAAGACTTCGTTCCCTATTCGCTACTCCCTATTCGCCATTCGCCCCGCTCACTTCTTCACCGTCTTCGCATTGCCCTTCGCCGCCACCGGCGGCGGCGTGACCTTCTTCACCGGCTTCTGCGCCTCGGCCTCGCCGGCGTTGGACAGGTCCTCGATCAGCTTGGTCACGCGCGCGGCATTGCTGCCGATATCCGACTCGAAATAGCGCGAGGCGGAGCGGACGTCGACGCGGGAATCCTCGCCGTCGGGCTGGATGCGGATCGAGATGTCCTCGCGGAAGCCCATGATCGGCGTGCGCGCGACCGCCTCGATGCGGCCGACGCGGCGCGGCGGCTGCGGCGCGCGTTCGTCGACCACGAACCATTTGCGCCGGTTGACCAGCTTCAGGGCGATCGCGTAGGCGCGATCGGGCGGCAGTTCGATCTGCACCGGCTCGATGTCCGGATAGAATTTCTGCTGCTGCTCGGCTGAATACAGCCCGGCATAGACGGCCGTGTTGGTGCCGTCGCCGTTGCGGAGCGGCGCCAAAGCCTCGAAGCGCGGCGGATCGATCGGGTCGGTGGTGATGTCATAGATCTTCGGCAGCTTGCGGTACTGGAGCGCGAGGTAGGCCGGATAGGCCAGCACCACGGCATCGATCATGAAGGCGAGCAGGATCCGGCTCATGCCGCGGCTGCCGTTGCGCCAGATCGCGACGAAGGCGGCAAGCCCGAGCAGGATCGACAGCACGGCGAGCCCCAGCGCGCCGAAGAACGTCGCCAGCGCCGGCTTCATCTCCAGAAAATCGAAGCGCAGGATCAGGATCGAGACCAGCACGGCGACGACCGAGAACACCGCCAGATTGCGGGTCCAGGTCGCGAGGCTGGAGATCGGCTCCGACAGATAGGGGGCGTGAAACCTGCGTGCCATCGTGTCAGGAACTGCCGGGGTTGGGCCGCTGCCTGCGTTGCCGGGCGGCCGGATCACCCCGTGTGAGACCACGCGGATCGCGCAAATTCAAGAGGCGTTTGGCCCGGAGAGGGCGGTTGATGCGGAGACCGCGTCAGGCGGCTCGGTCTGTGCGGCTGCGCAACGCCGTCAGCATCAACAGAACGGTTGCGATTGAGAAGGCTGCGCCGGTCGTGAACGTCGCCTGCGACCCATAGGCGTGCCACAGCGATCCCGCCAGCAGGCTCGCGACCAGCAGCGCAGCGCCGGTCACAAGGTTGAACAGGCCGAACGCGGTGCCGCGCAGATCCGGCGGGGCGGTATCGGCGACCATTGCCGACAGCAGCCCCTGCGACAGCCCGAGGTAGAGGCCCCACAGCGCGACGCCGATCGCGGTGCCGATCAGGCCGGGCACGAAGGCCAGCGTCAGGTCGGCGGCTGTCAGCACCACGAGGCCGCAGGTCAGCACGTTGTTGCGGCCGATGCGGTCGGAGAGGATGCCGGCGGGCATGGCGACGCCGGCATAGATCAGGTTCATCAGCACGTAGACCAACGGGATCAGGGCGAGAGCGAGGCCGTCGGCCTGCGCCTTCAGCACCAGGAACGCCTCGCTGAAGCGGGCCAAGGCGAACACCGCGCCGGTGGCGACCACGATCCAATAGGCCGATGGCAGCTGGCGCAGCTCGCGCGCATGGACCGGCCAGTCTCGGCGCGCCGCAGGCGCGGTCTGCGCCGGCTCGCGCAGGCCGAACAGGATCAGCAGCACGGCAAGCGTGGCCGGCAGCGCCGACCACCAGAACACCGCCCGGAAGTCGTCGGCGTAGAGCGCCATCAGCGCCACGGCGAGGAGGGGACCGGCAAAGGCTCCGATCGTGTCGAGCGCCTGGCGCAGGCCGTAGCTCGCGCCGCGGATGCCTTCCGGCGTGACGTCGGCGATCAGCGCGTCGCGCGGCGCCTCGCGGATGCCCTTGCCGATGCGGTCGACGAAGCGCGCCGCGAGGATCTGCCATGATGTGCTGGCGAGCGGAAACACCGGCTTGGTCAATGCCGCCAGCCCATAGCCGATTGCGACCAGCAGCTTGCGCTTGCCAATGCGGTCGGACAGTGCGCCGGAGAACACCTTGGTGATTGCGGCGGTCGCCTCGGACACGCCTTCGATCAGGCCGATGGTCACCGTGGAGGCGCCGACCACGGTCGCGAGGAAGACCGGCAGCAGCGCATGGATCAGCTCCGAGGAGATATCCATCAGGAGCGATACCAGCCCGAGCGTCAGCACCGTCGACGGTATGTCGCGCCATGTCGTGGACGCTGGGAGGCGCGCTCTTGAACTCATGCCCACCTTCTAGATGCGGCCCGGCATGCCCGCCTTGCGCCACGTCAACGCCACGGCGGCACGCAACGCCACGGCCCCGCCGAAGGGGAGGGGCCGTGGCTGCCTTGGTCAGGCTTGCGCCGGATGCTCAGTGCGAATGCACCAGCGGGCAGGCGGACTCCGAAAGCTTGCCGAACGCCTCCTCGCCGGACATCGTCTGGATCAGCTTGTAGTAGTCCCAGGGGTACTTCGACTCCTCCGGCTTCTTGACCTGCATGATGTACATCTCATGCTCCATCAGGCCGTCGGCGCGGATCTTGCCGTTCGACGTGAACATGTCGTCGATCTTCATATTGCGCAGCTGGTCCATGACCTTGTCGGACTCGGTGGTGCCGGCCGCCTTCACGGCATTGAGATAGGTGATCGTCGCCGAGTAGTAGGCGGCCTGGTTCATGGTCGGCTCGCGCTTGGTCTTTTCGTAGTAGCGCTTCGCGAAGGCGCGGGTCTTGTCGTTGAGGTCCCAATACCAGCCGGTGGTGAGATAGAGACCCTGCGCGGTCTTCAGGCCGAGACTGTGGATGTCGCTGATGAAGGCGAGCAGCGCCGCCGGCTTCATCGTCTTGGCGATGCCGAATTCATCCGCGGCCTTGATCGAGTTCGTGAAGTCGTTGCCGGCATTGGCGAGGCCCAGAACCTGCGCGCCCGAGCCCTGCGCCTGCAGCAGATAGCTGGAGAAGTCCGACGTGGAGAGCGGCACGCGGACCGCTCCGACCACCTTGCCGCCATTGGCCTCGACCACCTTGGACGCGGCTTCCTGCAACTGGGTGCCGAAGGCGTAGTCGGCGGTCAGGAAGAACCAGCTCTTGCCGCCCTGGCTGACCATGGTCTTGGCGGTGCCGTTGGCGAGCGAGGTCGTATCGTAGGCGTAGTGGACGGTGTAGGGCGTGCAGTCCTTGCCGGTCAGCGAGGCGCCGGCGGCACCGATCGCGATGAACGGTATTTTCTTCTCCTTGGCGGCGTTGGCCATCGCGAGGCTGACCCCCGTGTTGGAGCCGCCGAGGATCATGGTGACCCCGTCGCGATCGGCCCACTCGCGCAACTTCTGGGCGCCGACGTCCGGCTTGTTCTGATGATCGCTCTCCATGAACTCGATCTTGTTGCCGAGCACGCTGCCGCCGAAATCCTCGATCGCCATCTTTGCAGCCTCGACCCCGCCCGGCCCGATCACGTCGGCATAGAGCCCGGACATGTCGTCGATGTCGCCGATCACGACCTTGTTGCCAGCGGCGTGAGCGGCCGTGGCGGCCAGTGATGCTCCCAGCAGCCAGGGCAGCAGGCGGGTTGATCTTAGCATGGTGGCGTTCCCTCGTTTTTTATGGTGCCGGACCTTAGGAACGCTCCCATGGGCTTCCTATTCGCCTTTGGTCGAGGCGAGGGCGATGGAACTTTTTGCGCGGAACGCAAACGGCCCCCGCGGGGCGCAGGGGCCGTGAGTCTCGCGCGGAGCGGGAGTGGTTGCTAGGCAGCGGCGTTGGGGAAGCGATAGCTCTTGAACTGGTCGCGCAGCGCAGTCTTCAGGATCTTGCCCGTTGCCGTGTGCGGGATGCCGTCGACGAAGGCGACGTCATCGGGCATCCACCATTTGGCGATCTTGCCTTCCATGTATTTCAGGATGTCCTCGCGCGTCGCGGTCTGGCCGGGCTTCAACTGCACGATCAGCAGCGGGCGCTCGTCCCATTTCGGATGATAGACGCCGATGACGGCAGCCTCGGCGACGGCGGGATGGCCGACGGCGAGATTCTCGAGGTCGATCGAGGAGATCCATTCGCCGCCGGACTTGATGACGTCCTTGGAGCGGTCGGTGATGCGCATGTAGCCATGTTCATCGACGGTGGCGACGTCGCCGGTGTCGAAGAAGCCTTCATCGTCGAGGATGTTGCTGTCGACCTTGTAGTAGGCCTTCGACACCGCGGGACCGGACACCTTGAGCCGGCCGAAGGTCTTGCCGTCCCACGGCAACTCGGTGCCGGCATCGTCGGTGATCTTCATCTCGACCCCGAACGGCGGGAAGCCCTGGGTCTGCAGCACATCGAGCTTGGCGTCGCCGTCGGCGGCGAGGAACGGCGGCTTCAGGGTGGCGAGCGTGCCGATCGGGCTCATCTCGGTCATGCCCCAGGCATGGCGCACGCCGATGCCCATGTCGAGGAAGGCCTGGATCATCGAGCGCGGCATCGCCGAGCCGCCGCACACGACCATCTTCAGATGCGGCAGTTTGAGGTTATGCGCCTGCATGTGCTGCAGCAGCATCAGCCACACCGTCGGCACGCCGGCGGTGTAGGTCACCTTCTCGGTGTCGAGCAGCTCGTAGACGGACGCGCCGTCGAGCTTGGGGCCGGGCATCACCAGCTTGGTGCCCATCGAGGGAGCGGAGAAGGCAATGCCCCAGCTGTTGGCATGGAACAGCGGAACCACCGGAAGCATTGTGTCTGCTGCGGACGTACCGAGTGAATCCCGGCTATTGGCCATCAACGCATGCAGCACGTTGGACCGATGCGAATACAACACACCTTTCGGATCACCGGTGGTCCCGGACGTGTAGCACATCGCGGCTGCGGTGTTCTCGTCGAAGGTCCCCCAGGCGAAATCGCCGTCGGCCTCGCCGATCCACGATTCGTAGGCGACGGCATTCTTGAGCGTCGTCTGCGGCATGTGCGCGGCGTCGGTCAGCACGATGTAGCGCTCGACGCTCGGCAGCTTGTCGGCGAGCTTCTCGAGGATCGGCACGAACGTCAGATCGGTGATGACGATGCGGTCCTGGGCATGGTTGATGATCCAGCCGATCTGCTCGGGAAACAGGCGCGGATTGACCGTGTGACAGATCGCGCCGATTCCCATGATGCCGTACCAGACCTCGAGATGACGGCCGGTATTCCAGGCGATGGTGGCGACGCGGTCGCCCAGCTTGATGCCGTCGCGCGTCAGCTTCTGCGAGACCTTGAGAGCGCGGTCGTGGATTTGCCGATAGGTGGTGCGAACGATGGGGCCTTCGACCGAGCGGGTCACGACCTCCTGGGAGCCGTGGATTGTCGCCGCATGCTCGATGATCCGGTGACAAAGCAGGGGCCAGTCTTGCATCAAACCAAGCATCAGGTCGTTCCTCCGGTATTCGCTTGCAGCGAGGGTCTTTTGGTCTCTTTGGTCAATTTTAGCGCGCGCCGCACCCGACGCAAATGGGCTTGTGATGGCCACGACGTCGCGCCGGGCGTGATGGTTAGCGCTGTGGCCGTGGCGATCGCATTGAGCTGGCTCATGGCGGTGCCGGCGGCGGCCGCGAAATCGGCGCACCGCAGCCCGCCCGCGGCCTCTGAGCCCGCAGCGAAGCCGGCCGACGACGTTGCCAAGGTGCCGCTTCCGCAGCCGCGGCCAGCCGACGCGCCGGCGCGGCAGGCGGCCAAGGGTGAGGATGCCGCTCCGCGCGACGCGGCCAGCGGCGGTCCGAAGGCGGATGCCCAAGCCCCGCCGCCGCCTTCGGCCTGCCGGCTGGCCCTGACCGAAGAGGTCGCGATCGCGCCATCGATTCCGCCGATCAAGGGGCCTGGCGGCTGCGGCGGCGAGGACCTGGTGCGGCTGGAGGCGGTGGTGCTGCCTGACAAGCGCAGGGTGGCGCTGACGCCCGCGGCGACCATGCGTTGTCCGATGGCGACCGCGGTCGTCAACTGGGTGCGCAACGACGTGGCGCCGCTGGCCGAGCGGCTCGGCAGCGCGGTCACCGCGCTCGACAATTTCGATTCATATCAGTGTCGCGGCCGCAACAATGTCAGCGGCGCGCAGTTATCGGAGCACGGCCGTGCCAATGCGCTGGACGTCCACGGCTTCAGGCTGGCCGACGGCCGCCTGGTCGATCTCACCGACCGCACCCAGCCGCGCGATTTGCGCGAGGCGGTGCTGCACGCGGTGTGCACCCATTTCTCCACGGTGCTCGGCCCCGACTCCGACTGGTACCACGAGGATCACATCCATCTCGACCTGATGGAGCGGCGGAACAATTACCGGATCTGCCAATGGGACGTGTTGGATCCGCTGCCGAAGGTCGCGCCCCTGATGCCGGCGATGCGTCCCGACGATGCGCCGCCGCGCGAGGCGGCTGAGGACGGGGACGTCAAGGGCGGCAAGGCCGCGGCCAAAGCGGGGCCGGCTGCCACACCCGGTGTCAGTGCGGAGAAGGCGGCTGCCCCGTCCGAGTCAGCTGCTGATGACGGCGCTGCAGCGGAAGCTGAAGAGACGGAGCCGGCAGCGTCTCCGCCCGCGGCTCAACCTGTGCCAGCCAAGAGTGGTGGCAAGAGGAAGCACAAGAACAAGTCATGAGTGGCGTTGCGCCGATCGCAATGACCAGCTAGGCGCTTTGGTATCAAAGTAGAGGGGGGCGCCGACGTGATGAAGTTGTCTTGTCAAAGGAAGTCTGGCTGTCGGTTCCTCGGAGGCGTGGTCCTGCTGCTCATCGGGACCTGTCCGCTAAGGGCCAACGATTCCTCCGCGGCAATGGCAGCGGGCGGGCTGACCCTGGTCAAGAATCAGCAAGTGCGGATGGTGTCGGAGGTGCTGCGCATTGCGCCCCGGCTGGTCGAGGTCACCTACGTGTTTCAGAACACAGAGTCAGACGACGTTACCACCCTGGTCGCCTTTCCACTGCCGGACCTCGACCAGCAGACCTTGAACGTGCATCCCGTAAATCTCGCCTTCGAAGGCAAGGCCAATTTCGTCGGTTTCGAGGTCTGGAGTGATGGGCGGGAGATCGCGCCGGATGTGGATGTGAGAGCCTTTGATGACCGCGGCCGCGATGTCACTGCGGAGCTCAGGCGTCTAGGCGTCGATCCGGTCAATCCGAGCCTCGACGAGGTCCGCCACGGGGCTGCATTGCGGAGCCAGCATCTGGCCGAGTTCGAAGACAAGGATATTCTTCCGATCTGGAAAACGCGTGTCAGCTTTCACTGGCAGCAGACATTCCCGGCCGGCAAGCAGATCACGATCAGGCACCGCTATCGGCCTGTCTATGGCTCATGGTACACGCCGACCGATTCCCGGGTGTCTCGAGTCAAAACTTCGAGCGAACTCGGTGGGCCCTGGTGCTTCGATCGCGGCTTTGTTGCTGCCGAGCAGCGCCTGCTCGATCGAGAAAGCGCGGCTAACAAGAATGGCTCAGGCGGCTCTGACATTCTGTATGACAATGTCCAATATGTGCTGAAAACCGGCGCCAATTGGCATGGCCCAATTGGCCGTTTCGAACTGCAGATCGATAAGGGCGGAGCGGACTTGGTCTCGACCTGCCCGGTTCAGGGACTGACGCTGCAGCGGGTCCCTTACGGCTTCAGCGGCGTCGCAATCGACTACACCCCGACCAGCGATCTCGACATTCTGTTCGTGTCCAGCCGGTTTCTCGGCAAGGCCGATGGAACCGACGCCAGGACCAAGTAAAGGCACGAGCCTGCGGACACGCCGGAGTCGGGCAGGTGCCGCGCGAAGATGATCTCGCTCATGCCAGTGTCCGAGGCAGCATCAGCCCAAAACAAAAGAGCGCCGGTTGCCCGACGCTCTCGAAAAGATGCTAAACGCGTTTCTCGGCTTTTTGATATCGTGCCGGCTTCAGCCGAGGCTCACTGCATCGCAGCGTAGGTGCCGCCGCCCTGCAGCGCCATCTGCGGCTTGTAGGGCGAATCACCCTTCTTCGGATCGAGTACCACGACGATGGTGCCGACCTTCACCCGGTTATAGAGGTCGATCGCGTCCTCGTTCGTCAGGCGGATGCAGCCCGAGGAGATCGAGGCGCCGATATATTCCGGCTGGTTGGTGCCGTGGATGCGGAACAGCGTGTCCTTGCCGTTGGCATAGAGGTACATCGCGCGCGAGCCCATCGGATTGTCGGGGCCCGGGGCGACGAAGGTCGGAACGCCCAGCCGCTCGATCTCGCCCTTGGTCGGATGCCAAGCCGGCCACTCGGTCATGGCGCCGACCTTGGCGATGCCCGACCAAGCCATGGCCTCTTCGCCGACGGTGATGCCGTAGCGGATCGCCTTGCCGCCATCCAGCACGTAATAGAGGTAGTGGCTGTCGGAATCGACGACGATCGAGCCAGGAGCTTCCTTGCGGTGATAGTCGACGATCGCGCGCCGATAGGGCTCGGCCACCGGCGTGTTGGTGTAGCGGATCTTCGCGAGAAGTTCCTTGTCCTTCGGCTTGAAGGCCTGGGTGTTGGTCGCCTCGTACGTCGTGGCCTGCATGCAGCCCGACAGCATCAGGCCGGCGGCCAGGAGTCCGAGTTTCACCTTCAGCGACATGTCACCAATTCCAATCGACAGCTGACGTTGCAATGACACGGCCGCGCCACTGCAGCGCGATTCCACATGTCCCATTATCGTCAAAATCGTTCTCAATTCCAGCCGATACACGCACAGGTCACGCTGCAGCGCCGCGATTGTTGCTTTTTTGCCGCAAAGTTGCGGGCAGTCGTCCACAGCTGTGCTTCGAATGGCACGGTCAGCTCCCCCTCGGCGCCGCGCGAGAGGCCGCGGAGCATTGGCGCGAAAAGCCGATGGACCGGACTCGCAAGCTGCGTCACAAGGCGGCAGCATCCCACCGCTAAGTCCCCGAAATTCAGGTTTCGCGATTCGGAGTTTGTCCATGTTCTCGGTGTTCGTCCCGTCCGAAACCGCGCTGAAGAAGATGGCGATCACCGATCCCGCGGCTCTGCCGGACAATGCGGTCTGGGTCGACCTGGTGAACCCGAGCAGTGCCGAGGATCGGGCCGTCGAAAAGCTGGCCGGGATTGCGGTGCCGACGCGCGAGGACATGCAGGAGATCGAGATCTCCAGCCGCCTCTATATCGAGAACGGCGCCCGCTACATGACGGCTACGCTGATGTGCCACTCGGACTCCGATATGCCCAGGACCACCGCCGTCACCTTCATCCTGGCGGGCCACCGTCTGGTGACGGTCCGCTACGACCAGCCGCGACCGTTCGCCGTGGTGGAGGCAAAGCTCGCTCGCAACTGTGCGCCCGGGATCACCGGCGAGATGGTGCTGATGGAGTTGCTCGATGCGGTAATCGACCGCTGCGCCGACATTCTCGAGAAGGTCGGGGCCGATATCGACCAGGTCAGCCACGAGATCTTCGAGCCGAACAATGAGCGTCACGGGCACGCCAAGCAGTATTCGCAGATCCTGATCGCGATCGGGCGCAAGGGCGACCTGACCTCGAAGGTGCGTGAGAGCCTGGTGTCGATCGGTCGTCTCGTCACGTTTCTCTCTGCGGTCGTCGAAGGCGTGAAGTGGTCGAAGGATATGCGCGAGCAGCTCAAGACCATGCAGCGCGACGTCGCCTCGCTGACCGACCACGCGTCCTATCTCGCGGGCAAGATCACCTTCGTGCTGGATGCGATGCTCGGTGTCGTCAACCTCGAGCAGAACAACATCATCAAGCTGTTCTCGGTGATGGCGGTGGTGCTGATGCCGCCGACCTTGATCGCATCGATCTACGGCATGAACTTCAAGATGATGCCGGAGCTCGAATGGGTGCACGGCTATCCGATGGCGCTGGTGCTGATGCTGATCTGCGCGATCGTGCCGTACTACATCTTCAAATTGAAGAAGTGGCTGTAGTGCCGCGGGCCTGAAAATCCAGGCTCTGTCGACAGATCTGGGCGAGGCCTGCGGCATTGTGCCGTCATTCCAAGTGATGCCTCATTCGCGCCCCGTTGTTAGCAGCGGGACAGAGTCCGTCGCTATGCACCTCAGGTGACACAAGCGGTGAGATGCAACACATAATGGGAAATACTTGTTAGGCCGGCTGCAATGCCGCTGCAAAGCCGCCCCAATTCCTCAGGTAAAATTTGATGGGAACGCTGAACGTTTGATCGAAACTTCTCTGCGATAAATCTGCACCAGCATGACAAACAACGAGCGCCTCGGCGCGTGGCATGCAAGGCAGAGCTCGAGGGCGCGTTCATCGCGCCTTATCCAAGAGGCGGCGGCAATGGTTGAGAAACGCATAATGGCATCGAACAACGTGATCGATCTTGCCAGCTATCAGCGCAGCCGCGCCGAAATCGTCGTGGCCCATGCGCTGTCGCCGCGCACCTGCCGCTACTGCGGCGCCGATCTCGAGGAGGACGAGCGCGACGATGATTGCTCCAGCGCCCTCAACGTCGAGTCCGACCGCCTGCGCTGGCGCGCCGCGCAGATTCTGCGCGGTTTGGTGTGCGAAGGCTGAACGACCGTTCTCGACCGGACGGTATTCAGGCAATGCCGCCCGCGCAGCCAGCGACTGGAAATTCAGTACGCCGATCCCATCCCATGAACAGCGTTCCCTCCGGGAGCGCTGTCTTGTTTGTGGTGGTCGGTAGGTCCGTATCGATCTTCGGAGATGGCGTTAATCACGCCTTCGCGCGGTCATCGGGAACTTGCCGAACGTGGCAAGCCGCCATGAACCAAATCGAACACGGGCAACCGTCTCTGCGCCGAATGGCTCAGACGTGCTGGCCGCCGTTGATGTGGATCTCGGCGCCGTTCACGTAGGAGCTGGTCTCCGAGCACAGCACGTAGATGATCTTGGCGACCTCGTCGGGCGTGCCGAGGCGCTGCATCGGGATCTGCTCCTGCACGATCTTCTCGGTGCCCGGCGACAGGATCGAGGTGTCGATCTCGCCCGGCGCGATCGAGTTGACGCGGACGCCGACCCGGCCGAAATCCGACGCCATCTCGCGGGTCAGGGCGGCCAGCGCCGCCTTGGAGGTCGCGTAGGCCGCGCCGGCGAAGGGATGCACGCGTGAGCCGGCGATCGAAGTGACGTTGACGACGGAGCCCTTGGCCGCCTTCAGCTCCTTGATCAGGCCGCGCGCCATCATGATCGGCGCGAAGAAGTTGACGCGGAAGACGTGATTCCAGGTGTCGAGGTCGGTGTCGACGGTGCCGAGCCGGGCACCGCCCGCGCCCTTCGGCGAGATCGCGGCGTTGTTGACCAGCGCGTGCAGCTCGCCGCCGTCGATCCGCTGTTTGATCTCGGCGATCGCGCGCACGGTGTCCTGGGGATCGGACAGGTCGACCTGGACGTGGTCCTCGGGGCCGGCGCCCCACGGGCATTCTTCGGGAAAGGGGTGCCGCGAGCAGGTGAGGACGCGCCAGCCGGCTGATGAGAAGCGGATCACGGTGGCATGACCGATGCCGCGGCTGGCACCGGTCAGCAGCATCGTGCGCCGTGGCTGATTGGAAGAGGTCGGCATGAACTGCGTCTTTCACGATCCCGGACGGGATCAACTTACCACAATGGTTGTGCGTTCGGCGCCTGATTCACGCGCGCGATGGCGATTCGTTGGCGTATCGGACGCCTGGAGGCCGGGCGCAAGCCCGCGCGGCGATCCTCTACGGATACATCCGCACCTTGGTCCACGGCCGGCCCGAAGCCTCGCGCCGGAATTCGATGCGGTCGTGCAGGCGGAATGGCCGGTCGTGCCAGAACTCCATGCTGACGGGAGTGATGCGCCAGCCGCTCCATCCTGGCGGGCGCGGCACCTCGCCGATGATGTATTGCGCGGCGACCTTGGCGATCGCCTGCTCGAACGCGAAGCGGCTCTCCAACGGCTGCGACTGCTTGCTGGCCCAGGCGCCGAGCTGCGCCTGCTTCGGCCGGGTCGCGAAATAGGCGTCGGCCTCTTCGTCGGTCACCGGCGCCACGAGGCCGCGGATGCGGACCTGGCGGCGCAGCGATTTCCAGTGAAACAGCAGCGCGGCCTTCGGATTGGCGGCGAGCTCGCGGCCCTTCTGGCTGGCCTTGTGGCTGTAGAAGACGAAGCCGTCCTCGTCATAGCCCTTCATCAGCACCATGCGCACGTCAGGCAGCCCGCTGTCGTCGACCGTTGCCAGCGCCATCGCATTCGGATCGTTGGGCTCGCTCTTGCCGGCTTCGGCAAACCACGCCGCAAACAGCGCAAACGGCTCGCCGGCCTGGGTAAAATCGGCCGATGTACCGGATGTTAAGGTTGTCTGGTGTTTGATGCTCGTGGGGTCGGTCATGTGTATGGGGAGTCCGAGTTTTGCGTTCACCCGCGGGCAGGCGCGTGCAAGTCCATTCTGGTCCGGCCCTATATAGGGCATCGGTCCGGCTTGGCCTATCCGCGATCGGTCATGCCGGCACGGCTTTGACACTCATTCTAATCGGCCTGTCCGGCGGCGGCTGCAGCCTGTCGCGCCCTGAAACGGCCTTTGCCAAGATGGACGATGCGGAGATCACCGGCGCGGTCAGCTCGCCGCCCGAGCGCGAGCCGACCGAAGCCGATCTCGCTTTTGCCCGCAACGCCGCGTCGGACGTGCTGACCAAGGGGAGCAAGGATTCCAGCCAGCCGTGGCAGAATCCCCAGACCGGCGCCCGCGGCTCGGTGACGCCGATCGCCAAGTCCTACACGGCCGACAACGGCCGCACGTGCCGCGATTTCCTGGCGAGCTACGTCAACGGCAAGACGGAACGCTGGCTGCAGGGCTCGGCGTGCCGTATCGAGCGTGGGCGCTGGGACATCCAGACGCTCAAACCCTGGCAGCAAAGCTAGCGGGGGTCGTCTGGAACCCGTTGCAAAAATACAACGGACTCCCCAGATGAAATGCGAAGCGGGCGGGGAGCCCATAGGTTAGTATCTGACTTTCTGTAAGGAGACGTGACGGATGCGCGACCCCTATGAGGTCTTGGGGGTGCCGCGAAGCGCCAGCGCTGCGGCCATCAAGAGCGCCTATCGCAAGCTCGCCAAGAAGCATCATCCCGACAGCAACAAGGATGACCCGAAGGCATCGGCGCGGTTTGCCGAGATCAATTCGGCCAACGAGATCCTGGGCGACGAGGAGAAGCGCAAGCAGTTCGATCGCGGGGAGATCGACGCTGACGGCAAGCCGCGCTTCCAGGGCTTTCCGGGTGGCGGCGCCGGCCGCGGCGGGCCGGGTGGCGGCTTCGAGAGCTATACCTTCCGCAGCGGCGGCGGGCCGGGCGGCGGCTTCGGCGGTGGCGGATTCGAGGACATTCTGAACAGCATGTTCGGCGGCGCCGGCGCGCGCGGTGCACGCGGCGGCGGCGGCTCGTTCGAGTTCGATACCGGCGGTGTCGGCCTCGACCTCGATCTGAAGGTTGCGATGTCGGTCTCGCTCGAGGAGTCCGTCAAGGGCGGCGAGAAGCGGGTGCGGCTGCCGTCGGGCAAGGAGCTCAACGTCAAGGTCCCCGCCGGCGTCACCGCCGGCCAGCAGATTAGGCTGAAGGGGCAGGGCGAGAGCGCGCCCGGACACCGGCCGGGTGATCTCCTGATCACGATCCAGATCGCGCCGCATCCGTTCTTCAAGGTCGAGGGCAGCGACCTCAGGCTCGATCTGCCGATCACGCTTTACGAGGCGGTCCTGGGCGCCAAGGTGAGGGCGCCGACGCTCGGCAGCGCGGTCGAGCTGTCGATCCCGAAGAACACCTCCAGCGGCCGGACCTTCCGGCTCAAGGGTAAGGGCCTGCCCAAGAGCGACGGCTCGGCCGGCGATCTGTTCGTCACCACCCGGATCGTGCTGCCCGACGGCAACGACGCCGAGCTCGAGGCCCTGATGACCAAGTGGCGCGACCGTCATCCCTACAATCCGCGCAGCAACCTCTCCTGAGGTTGCGCGTTGCGGACCACTCGGCTGAAGGCTGAAGGACGAGCTGGAAAGCTGAGAAAAAAGTGCGGCCTCGAAAGGGGGACCAGCGCGGTACAAAACCCCGATCGAGGCCGCTTCCGTGTCGATCGGCGGATCGAACACTCCTCATTTTTTCGTGAACATTTGGCGCTATATTGAGACGTGCCGGTGACCTGATTCCAGATTTCCGGTGACCGAATTGCGGCGCCGACCCTGGCGTGTCTCCCGCCTGAGCCATGCGGGGATCAGTATCCTCTCGGGCAGCGTTCGCGGCCATCCTGCAAACGCTTCTGATCACGGCCGTAATCGCGCCGAGGCCGGCACCTCGCGAAATCGGGCAATGGTCCGCCGCTAGCCGCCCGCCCGTTCGGTCTGGTCATAAACAAGGCGCGCGACCTGGGTGAGACGCGTCCGGTCACTGCTGCCGCTGACGACGTAGCTGACGCCGCGCTCCGCCCACGAGAGTGCAGCGGTGTTGCCCTGCGCCGTATAGCGCATCTCGGCCGCCTCGATCCCGACCTTGGTCGCATACACCGTAAAGCGCTCGCCGGAGGTGCTCTCGTACATCAGGAAGGACGCCGGGCCGGTCGGCCCCGGCAGCAGCCGGCCGCCGACGAGCTTCAGCCCGGTGGTTTCCAGCTCCGGCGCCTGCACGGTGCGACCGCAGCGTCGCGTCAGCCATTGCTGCAGATGGGCCTTCTCGTCGCCAGGAACCTCGACCGGATGGCGCACCTCCACGACGTAGAGTCGGTGCGCATCGAGCGCCTCGCCGGCAAGGGCCTGGAGCGGCGACGGCGAGGAGGCGGCGCCACGCGCGACCCAGCCGACCGCGCCGCCGACCGCGAAGGCCGCCATGCTTGCCGCCATGGCCGCGACGACCCAGCGCCGCGGCCGGCGCTCCAGACCGTCGAGGTCGAGCCGCGGCGGCACCGGCTCGTTGACGATCGAATCGTAGCGGGCATGGAGCGCCTCAGCCATGCTGCGCCAGGATTGCACCCGCTCGGCGTCCGCCGGATGCGCGGCCAGCCAGCGCTCGACGTCGCTGCGGCGCTCGGCCGGCAGCTCGTTGTCGACATAGGCGTGCAGCTCGTCTTCGGTGACGGGAATGGTCGGCTCGGTCATCATCGGGATCTCGTTGCAATCGGGCGGCTGCGGCGATGCGCGGTCGCTGCAGGCTTGGGCAGCCGAACATGGCAGGGCGGCTTTTGTGCAGTGGTCATTTCACCCTCCGCAGCGCCGGCCGCTCGCCCTCGAGCACGGCACGGACATGGGCGCGGGCGCGGGCGAGGCGGGACATCACGGTGCCGATTGGGACACCCTGGATGTCGGCGACCTCGCGGTAGCTCAGGCCTTCGAGCACGACGAGGAGAAGCGCCGCGCGCTGCTCCTCCACCAGGGTCGCCAGCGCGCGCTCGATGTCCCGGCCCTCGGCCTCGGTGCCGCTGGCGTCGGCATTGTCGTCCTGGAGCGGCATGAAGTGCGGCCGCCGCGCCAAGGAGCGCCGGCGGTTCTTGTTCAGATTGGTCAGGATCGTGTACAGCCAGCTCCTGATGTCGCCGCCCAGGAACAGCCGTTCCGAGCGCAGCGCCCGCACCAGCGTGTCCTGGACCAGTTCGTCGGCCGCGTCCATGTCACGCGCCAGCGCCCGGGCATAACGGCGCAGTGCCGGAATCATGGTCTCGACGCTCTGGCGGAACGCGTTCATGGAATGCCCTGCGGCTGTTCGCTGCGATGACAAGGGCGCAGGCCGCAGCCGGCGTCTTGCAAAGATCATAACCCCGCGATGATCAGCGTATTCCGGACCGCAAGCCCTGCGGGGGAGTTTGCCACAGAGCGGGCGGAATGGGGCTGTACCGGGCCAGACCGGTGGTGTACGTCCAGTCCTTAATAATCAGTTCGATGGGAAGCCGCATGGCGCAGATTTCAGGTTTGATGCAGGGCAAGCGCGGGGTCGTCCTTGGCGTGGCCAACAACCGCTCGATCGCCTGGGGCATCGCCAAGGCCGCGCGCGCGGCCGGCGCGGAGATCGCGTTGACCTACCAGGGCGACGCGCTGAAGAAGCGGGTCGAGCCGCTGGCGGCCGAGCTCGGCGGGCTCGTGCTCGGCCATTGCGATGTCACCGATCCCACGACCATCGACGCGGTGTTCGACGTGCTCAAGGAGAAGTGGGGCCAGATCGATTTCGTGGTCCACGCCATCGCCTTCTCCGACAAGGACCAGCTCGACGGCCGCTACATCGAAACCACGCAGGACAATTTCTCCAAGAGCATGCTGATCAGCTGCTACTCGCTGACGGCGATCGCGCAGCGCGCCGAGAAGCTGATGACCGACGGCGGCTCGATCATCACCTTGACCTATTACGGCGCCGAGAAGTGGATGCCGCACTACAACGTGATGGGCGTCGCCAAGGCCGCGCTGGAAGCCAGCGTGCGCTATCTCGCCGCCGATCTCGGCGAGAAGAACATCCGCGTCAATGCGATCTCGGCAGGACCTATCAAGACGCTGGCCGCCTCGGGCATCGGCGACTTCCGCTACATCCTGAAGTGGAACGAATACAACGCGCCGCTGCGCCGGACCGTGACCATCGACGAGGTCGGCGACAGCGCGCTGTATCTCTTGTCCGACCTGTCGCGCGGCGTCACCGGCGAGGTGCATCACGTCGATTCCGGCTATCATGTCGTCGGCATGAAGCGGCCCGAGGCGCCCGACATCTCGCTCAGCAATTCCGTCGGCGCCAAAGAATAGCGTTCAAGGAATAACGTCAGCGCGCAATGCCACGGCCCACGATCTACTACATCCGCCACGGCGAGACGGAATGGAATGCGCTCGGCCGGCTGCAAGGCACGCAGGACATTCCGCTGAACGCGCTCGGGCGGGTGCAGGCGGTGCAGGCCGGCAACATCCTGGCCGAGCTCGCTGCGCGCAACGGCCATGATGCGGCGCGCCTGCCTTACGTCGCCAGCCCCCTCAGCCGCGCCCGCGCGACCATGGAGCTGGTGCGTGAGACCCTGAGCCTGCCAGCCGAGGGCTATGCGCTCGATGCCCGGCTGCGCGAGATCGGCTACGGCAAATGGGAAGGGGCGACGCTGCCGGAAATGCAGGCGGCCGATCCCGCCTTCTATGCCAGGCGGCTGACCGACAAATGGTCGCTGGCGCCCGAGGGCGGCGAGACCTATGCCGACGTCGAGCGCCGCGTGCGCGACTGGTACGATGGGCTGTCTGGCGATATCGTGGCGGTCGCCCATGGCGGCACGGCGCGGGCGCTGATGGTCGCGCTGGGCTTCGAGACGCCGCACGGCGCCGTCGACCTGCCGATCCAGCAGGGCGCGGTCTATGTGTTCGGTGAGAACGGGTTCGAGAAGTACAGTTAGTTTGTCTCCGTCGTTCCGGTGCGCCTCGCGGAGGCGAACCCGGAATCTCGAGAGTCCGGGTCTGGTCCTTCGGACCATCCCGGAATGATGGTTTTTCCGGTTGGGTGATCAGCTCATGTCCTTCAACACCTTCGGCCACATGTTCCGCGTCACCACCTTCGGCGAGAGCCATGGCGTGGCCATCGGCTGCGTGGTCGACGGCTGTCCGCCGCGGATCCCGCTCGCCGCCGACGAGATCCAGCGTGATCTCGACCGCCGCCGTCCCGGCCAGTCGCGCTTCACCACCCAGCGCCAGGAGCCGGACCAGGTGAAGATCCTGTCAGGCGTGATGGCTGATCCCGACACGGGCGTGCAGGTCACCACGGGCACGCCGATCGCGCTCCTGATCGAGAACACCGACCAGCGCTCCAAGGACTATTCCGAGATCAAGGACAAGTTTCGTCCCGGTCACGCCGACTTCACCTACGAGGCCAAATACGGCCTGCGCGACTATCGCGGCGGCGGTCGTTCCTCGGCGCGCGAGACCGCGACGCGCGTCGCCGCCGGCGCGATCGCGCGCAAGGTCCTGCCCGACGTGAAGGTGCGCGGTGCGCTGGTGCAGATGGGTCCGCACAAGATCGATCGCGGCAACTGGGACTGGGACGAGGTCGCGCGCAATCCCTTCTTCTGCCCCGACAAGGACAAGGCGGCGTTCTTCGAGGACTATCTCGACGGCATCAGGAAGTCCGGCTCGTCGATCGGCGCCGTGCTCGAGATCGTCGCCGAGGGCGTGCCGGCGGGACTTGGCGCGCCGCTCTACGGCAAGCTCGATGCCGATCTCGCCGCGGCGATGATGAGCATCAACGCCGTGAAGGGCGTCGAGATCGGCGCCGGCTTTGGTGCGGCCGAGCTGACCGGCGAGGAGAATGCCGATGAGATGCGCTCGGCCAATGACGGCACGCGCTTCCTCTCCAACAATGCCGGCGGCATTCTCGGCGGCATCGCCACGGGACAGCCGATCGTGCTGCGCTTCGCGGTCAAGCCGACCTCGTCGATCCTCACCCCGCGCCAGACCGTCGACCGCTCAGGCCAGGAGACCGAGATCCTGACCAAGGGCCGTCACGACCCCTGCGTCGGCATCCGCGCGGTTCCCGTCGGCGAGGCGATGATGGCCTGTGTGCTGGCCGATCATCTGCTGCGCCATCGCGGCCAGGTGGGGTAGCCGCACGCTGCCGCCGCGGCTGTTTGCTGTTGCCACGCTGCTCGCCTAGTGTCGTCCCATGGACACTTCCAAGCTGCGGGACATCAAGGACTGGCTGGTCGACGGCGCGCGTTCCGCGGCGACGCCGAGCCAGATGATGTCCGAATGCTGCGATCGTCTGGTCGGGCTCGGCGTGCCGCTGTGGCGCGTGGGCGTGTTCGTCCGCACCCTTCATCCTGATATCGCCGGCCGCAGCTTCATCTGGCGCCAGGGGGCGGAGGTCGAGATGGGCTCGGTTGATTTCGGCTTCGAGAGCACGCCGGCCTACAGGGACAGCCCGCTTGCGCGCGTGTTCGAGCAGGGGACCGAGTTCAGGGCCGATCCTCGCGATCGGGAAGCCGAGCTCTTTCCGATCCTGATGGATCTGCGGGCCGAAGGCGTGACCGACTACTTCACTCTACCTTTGACCTTCATCGACCGTGCGGTCCACGCGTCGAGTTGGACCACCAAATCTCCAACAGGCTTCACCGACGCGCATCTGAATGCGATCCGCTCGCTGATGCCGGCTTTGGCGCGCTACACCGAGATCGTCACGCTTCGACGTACGGCCTCGATGCTGCTCGACACCTATGTCGGCAATCGCGCCGGCGAGCGCATCCTGGGCGGCCAGATCCGCCGCGGCCATACCGATACGCTGGATGCGGCGATCTGGCTGTCGGATCTGCGCGGCTTCACGCCCTTGTCCGATCGCCTGCCGGCTGAGGACGTGGTGGCGATCCTCAACCACTATTTCGACTGCCAGGTCGATCCGATCCGCGAGCACGGCGGCGAGGTGCTGAAGTTCATGGGCGACGGCCTGCTCGCGGTGTTTCCGTTTCGCGAGCAGGGCGGCGATCCGACCGAGGTCTGCGCCCGCGTCCTTGCGGCGGCGCGCGCCTCGCGGGCCCGCGTCGATGCGCTCGAATACGCGGCCGGCGGCACCGGGGAACGCTTCCGCTTCGGCGTCGCGCTGCATGTCGGACGGCTGCTCTATGGCAATATCGGCGGCGGCAACCGGCTCGATTTCACCTGCATCGGTCCGGCCGTCAATCTTGCGGCCCGGCTGGAGAAGATCGCCGCGCGGCTGAGGCGCACCGTGGTCGCCTCGGAGACTTTCGCCGGAGCCTGTGCCGAACCATGGACCGATCTCGGCGCGTTCCCGATCGCGGGCCTTGCGACGGAGCAGCGCGTGTTCGGGCTTCGCGAAGAGGATTAGTTCTCCGGCCTGAAGCACGATCCGGAAAGGTGGAAACCGGTTTTCCGAAAGATCATGCTCTAGGTCTCCGGCTCGGTGGTGAACAGCAGCGGATAGCCCTTGGCGCGGCCGGCATCGGTCGCGCGCGTCGCCTTGGTCTCGGCGACGTCCTTGGTGAACACGGCCACCACGCAGACGCCGAGCTTATGCGCCGTGATCATGACCTTGTAGGCCTGGTCCTCGGTCATGCTGAATTCCGCCTTCAGGATCATCACCACGAAATCGCGCGGCGTGAAGTCGTCGTTGACGAGGATCACCTTGTAGAGCCGCGGACGCTCGGTCTTGGTGCGTACCTTCGTCTTGGGCTTGGTGACGGCATCGTTCATTCTAAGGGCGCGCCTGTGTTCCGGATGCGGCAGTCACGCCACGATACAGGCTTCGGCCGCTCCGGGAAACCACGGGCTGCATGCCTTGCGCGATGGGCGCACGCGGCTGCCTGACATCCGGGCAAACCCCAGGGGACTAACCGGAATGTGAATGGATGTGTGCGTTCCCGCTTTGCGCTCTGCGGATTGCATGTCACCATCATCGGACGCGATTGGAGGGCAGCTCATGCGCTGGTGGATCTCGATCGGGGTGGCGAGTCTGGCGGGCGCCTTGGCCGGCGGCGACGTCGCCAGCGTCGTGGCCGCGCCGAGGGCCCAGCCGGCGCAGCAGCTGAGCGAGAAGGAAGCGTCCGTCGACGTCGAACTGATCCTCGCCGTCGACGTGTCCTACTCGATGGATCTGGACGAGCTGGCGATCCAGCGCGAAGGCTACGCCCAGGCGCTCAGCTCGCGCGAGTTCCTGCAGGCGCTGAAGAGCGGCGTGCATGGCCGCATCGCCGTGACCTATTTCGAATGGGCGGCCTCGAGCGACCAGAAGATCATCATTCCATGGCGCCTGATCGACGGACCGGAAAGTGCCGACGCCGTCGCCGCCGAGATCATGAAGACGCCGATCCGCCGCGCGTCGCGCACCTCGATCTCGGGCGCGATCTACTTCGCCATGCCGCTGTTCGATGAGAATCCCTATCGCGGGCTGCGCCGCGTCATCGACATCTCCGGCGACGGGCCCAACAACAACGGCCCCTCCCCGGTGACGATTGCGCGCGACGAGGCCGTCAACAAGGGCATCACCATCAACGGCCTGCCGATCATGGTCAAGGAGCCGTCCTACTCGACGATGGATATCGAGAACCTCGATCTCTACTACAAGGATTGCGTCACCGGCGGTCACGGCTCGTTCGTCGTCACCATCAAGAGCCGCGACGAGTTCAAGGAAGCCATCCGCACCAAGCTGCTGATGGAGGTTGCCGGACGCTCACCTCCGCCGCGGATCGTGCCGGTCGCCGACGATGCCGACAAGGAGCCGCGCGTGTCCTGCACGATCGGCGAGAAGATCTGGCAGGACCGCTGGGGGCGGTGACCCGCAGGCCCGGGCTGCCGAGCAGGCGCGCGCGCGGGGAGACTTGATTGGTAAGGCGCCGATCTCAGCCGGCCGTCGCAGCATGGACCAACGCCTGTTTCAATTCGGCCTCGACCTCCCGCAGGCTGCGGAGCGCCGCACCGAATTCGCCATTGCCGATCGATTGCCAGATGAGCTCCACGCGCGCCGTCAGATCGGCGAGTGCCAGTCCAAACGTCACGGCCTCCTTGAGCGCACCCTTCTCGTTGATCAGGTAGCGCCCGTTGACCGCAAACAGCACCTGCGCAAGGCAGGCGAGGGCGCGATAGGCGCAGCCCGCGACGTGGGTATGGTCGCCACGCCCGACAGCCAACTCGGCATTATCGATGCTGAATGCGATCTCCCGCTGGAAGCGCGTAATAATCGCGTCGCGCAGGCGGCGCGGATAGGGCGTGCAGCGCGACTTCAGCCCCGCCAGCAGTTGCGCGGGATCGTGCAGCGGGCGGCAGAGCGCGACCTCGCCCATCCAGATCGCCGAGACGAAGCCATGCGGATGGCCTGGCTGGTAGTGCATCTCGATCCGCCCTTTCCGGCAGTCGTCGATCACGCCGCCGACCGCATCGATCTCGCGATAGAGCAGGTCGACCTTGTGCCCGTCGATTCTGAGCCAGCCGCCGCCGACGATCCACTGTCCCCAGCCGCCGACCGCCGTCAGTTCGAGCGTTTGCGGGTCGTCGACGAGCCGCCGCACTGCTTCGCGCAGCACGTCGGTGTCGAGGTCGTGCCTGGATGCGATGTAGAGCCCGACGTCGTAGTCCGAGCCCGAATGCGCGGTGCCGCGCGCACGTGATCCACCGAGCGCGATGGCGCGCAGTCCCGGGACATCGGCAAGTTCGCCGACGATGCGGGTCAGCAGCGGGTCAGGCATTCACGTGTTCTCCCAGGATGACAGTATGAAGTTCTTGCGTGGAAAAACTCCACAGGGCCGCTGTTCAGGCTGATCTGTTGCCATTAAGCCACAATCTCCCAAAAACCAGGGGTTGCATCTCTCGCAAATTTCCCTTTGCCACCGTGCCGCCGCGATTGGGCCGCGACCATGAGCGGGTTGAGGCGGAGGCGCACAGAACATGCGTATCATCGACCGGACAGCACGTCCCGCGCAGCGCGTCAGGCGCTCGTCAGTCATCCAAGGTCCGCGTGCAGGGCTCGCTTGCCAACTTCTCAGGGCAGCGCTGGTGTGTGCGGCGGCGGCTTCGCTCGCAGCCTGCGCGCAATCATCGGCGGTCCGCCAGGCGCGCTGGGCGGCGCCGACGAAGCAAGCCGGAGCCGAATTTCGGCCGCAGGTGCAGCGTGCGGAGAAGGCGCCGGAGTCAGTGGTGCGCGTCCGGCGGGCCGAGCTCAGCCCGCCGCCGGCGCACTCCGGAGCGTCCGGTCTCGCCAGCTACTATTCGGAAGGCCAGAAGACCGCGAGCGGCGAGCGCTTCAATCCCTCCGAGCTGACGGCCGCGCATCGCAGCCTGCCGTTCGGCACCCGCCTGCAGGTCACCAACGTCAAGACCGGCCGCTCCGTGGTGGTGCGCGTCAACGATCGCGGACCGTTCGTGCAGGGGCGGGTGGTCGACGTGTCCTACTCAGCCGCGCAGGCGCTCGGCATGGTCAACTCCGGCGTCGCGCCGGTGAAGGTCAGCGTGGTGAGGTAGCGCATCGGATAGGCGACATCGCTGGTCGATCGCCTACGAGTTCGTGCTCATAGTCAGCGGCGTTCTCAGTCGACCTCTCCCCGCAAGCGGGGCGAGGGGACGCACCGAGCGTGATGCGCGAGCTCCGTGCGTCATTGCAGGGGCAACGCTTGGCGCTCCCCGAAAAAGCCGATCTCGCTCGTAAATCCGTTGACGGTGCTCACCGCACCAGCCTCGCCACCAGCTCGACATGCGGGGTGTGGCGGAACTGGTCGACCGGCACCACGGTCTCGAGCTTGTAGCCGCCGTCGATCAGCATGCGCATATCCCGCGCGAACGTCGTGACGTTGCAGGACACCGCGACGATCACCGGCACCTTGCTGGCCGCGAGTTGCCTGGCCTGCGCCTGAGCGCCCTGGCGCGGCGGATCGAACACGACGGCGTCGATGTCGCGCAATTCCGGCGACATCAGCGGGCGGCGGAACAGGTCGCGCGCCTCGGCCTTGATCGGCTTGAGGCCGGGTGTGCCAGACGCCTTTTGCAGCGCCGCGATCGCGCCGGCATCATTGTCCATGGCGGTGACGCGCGCCCGCGTGGCGAGCCGCAGCGCGAACGGGCCGACGCCGCAGAACAGGTCGGCGACGTGCTTGGCCTTGCCGATCCGCTCCATCACCAATTGCGCCAGCGTCTCCTCGCCTTGCACGGTGGCCTGCAGGAACGAGCCGGGCGGCAGCGTCACCTGTGCCGTCCCCATCGTAACCACGGGCGCATTGCGCATCAGCACCAGCTCGCCATGGCGCGTCAGCCGCGCCAGCCGGTGCTGTTCGGCGAGGCGGGACAGGGCCGCGACGCGCGGCGGCGGCAGCGGGCCGGAGCCGCGGATGTCGATGTCGAGGCCGTTGCTGGTCGCGGTCGCCTGGATGTCGAGCGGCTTGCCGGTCGGCTTCAGCGCCTCCGCCAGCGCCCATGCGGCTTCCAGCGCACTGTCCAGAGCGGGGTCGAGGATCGGGCAGCGGTCGATCGGCACGATGTCGTGGCTGTTGGCGGCCGAGAATCCGACCCTGAGGACGTCGTGCGTGCCCATCCGGGCGTGGAAGGTGGCGCGGCGCCGGCCGGCGCCGTGGGCATCGATCAGATCGGCCACTTCGCAGTCGACCTTGGCGGCCCGTAGCGTCTCGACGACGATGTTGCGCTTCCACTGCTGATAGGGCCCGGGCATCCAGTGCTGGATGGCGCAGCCGCCGCACACGCCGAAATGCGCACAGAATGGCGCGATCCGCTCCGAGCTCGCCGCCTCCACCGCGAGCAGCTTGCGGCGATCGGGATGCCCGGGCACGACGGCCGCCTCGACGGTCTCGCCGGCCAGCGTGTAGGGCACGTACAGCGCCTCGCCCGATGACAGCGACACGCCATCGCCGCGATGGCCGACATGGTCGATGACGAGACGCTCAACCATGGCGGCGCGCTCCCAGGAAGAACTCGGCGTTGCCGTCGCCGCCCTTGATCGATGACGGGAAGATCTCGATGTCGCTGCAGCCGAGCGAGGCGGCGAAGGCCGCAATGTCGTCGCAGACGGCGGCATGCACGCTTGCATCCTTGATGATGCCGCCCTTGCCGTGCTTTCCCTGCGCCTCGAATTGCGGCTTGATCAGCGCCAGCAGGCTCATCGGCGAGGCCGCGAGCGACAATGCGACCGGCAGCACCGCCTTGAGCGAGATGAAGCTGCAGTCGATCACGACGACGTCGGGGCGCTGCGGCAGGCGCTTGCCGTCGTAGCTGCGGATGTCGGTCTGCTCCATCGAGATGATCTTCGGGTGATTGCGCAATGATGGGTGCAATTGGTCGCGGCCGACATCGACTGCGAACACGAGCGCCGCGCCATTCGCCAGCAGGACCTCGGTGAAGCCGCCGGTGGAGGCACCGACATCGAGGCAGACATGGTCTTCGACCTCGATGCCATAATGCTCCAGCGCCGCCGCCAGCTTGACGCCGCCACGCGACACCCAGGGATGCGCCGGCTCGGCCTGCAGGACGGCGTCGGCGGGAATGTTCTCCGAGGCTTTGCCCACCTGCTTGTCGTTGGCGAACACGAGCCCCGCCTCGATTGCCGCCTGCGCCCGCGCGCGGCTCTCGAACAGGCCGCGTTCGACGAGGAGGATGTCAGCACGTTTGCGGGCAGGGGTCATGGGCCGGATCGCGAGATAGGTGAGATGAGGGCGACGCAATGAATTTTGAACTCCGTCATTGCGAGGAGCGACGCGACGAAGCAATCCAGACCTCCTTTGTAGCCCTGGATTGCTTCGCTTCGCTCGCAATGACGGGTGTTGCAAGCTGTTCGCGCGTATTCGCGGCTTCGGAGGGGCCCGGGATCAAACCGTCCTCGTCGCCAGCCGCTCCGCCGCCAATCTCACGCAGGTCTCGAACGCTGCCAGATGATGCCAGACGTCCGCAGGGCGTTCGCGTGGAGCGACGAGCGGGGCGCCGCGTAGCTCGAGCGCGTGGATCATCATGAGATTGTCGGGCAGGCCGAAATCCTCGACAGTCAGGCCTTCGCCATCGACCAGGCGGCCGTCCTGCTCCGTCACCGCCGTGAAGCGTCGGGCACGATCGGCGTAGACGGCCGGGTCGTTGCAGTAGCCGAGACACAGCTTGCCGGAGCCGGCCATGTAGCCGAACTCATAGACCGTGCCGGCATCGGCGCCGGGCCCGCGGAACGGTGTGAGATTGGCGATGATGGCATCGGCGTCGTCCATCATCGCCTCGTTGCCATGGAAGATCTGGCGCGAGGCGTCGGAGGAGGCGAGGTCGATGCTGTTGTCGAGGGGGTAGAGGCCGATCAGGCCGTGGCGGTCGCAGATCGCGACCTTCCGCCGGCCGATTTCAATGGCATCCGGCAGGAACACGTCGGGACCTGCCAGATAGATCTTCATGGCTCACCACTGCGGGACGCAAGCTCGCCTCAGGCGAGCTTGACCGACTCGGTCGTGTAATCCTTGCCGAGCGCCTCGAACACCTTGCGGACGATGCCTTTGGCGTCGAGCCCGGCGCGGGCGTACATCGCTGCCGGCGTGTCGTGGTCCTGGAACTCGTCGGGCAGCACCATCGAACGCATCTTCAGGCCGCCGTCCAGCATGCCCTGGTCGGACAGATACTGCATCACGTGCGAGCCGAAGCCGCCGATCGAGCCTTCCTCGATCGTGATCAGGATGTCGTGCTCGCGGGCGAGCTTCATCACCAGCTCCTCGTCGAGCGGCTTCATGAAGCGCGCATCGGCGATCGAGGCGGACAGGCCATGGGCGGCGAGCTCGTCGGCGGCCTTCTCGCACTCGGCAAGCCGGGTGCCGAAGGAGAGCAGGGCGACTTGCTTGCCCTGGCGGATCATGCGGCCCTTGCCGATCGGCAGCGGAACGCCAACCTCGGGCATTTCCACGCCGCGGCCTTCGCCGCGCGGATAGCGCACCGAGCTCGGCCGGTCGTTGATCGCGACCTGGGTCGCCACCATGTGCACCAGCTCGGCCTCGTCGGAGGCCGCCATGATCACCATGTTCGGCAGGCAGCCGAGATAGGCGTTGTCGAAGGAGCCGGCATGGGTCGCGCCGTCGGCGCCGACCAGGCCGGCGCGGTCGATGGCGAAGCGCACCGGCAGGCTCTGGATGCAGACGTCGTGGACGATCTGGTCGTAGCCGCGCTGCAGGAAGGTCGAGTAGATCGCGCAGAACGGCTTGAAGCCTTCTGCTGCGAGGCCGGCGGCGAAGGTCACGGCGTGCTGCTCGGCGATGCCGACGTCGAAGGTGCGCTTCGGGAACGCCTTGGCGAAGATGTCGATGCCGGTGCCCGAGGGCATCGCGGCAGTGATGCCGACGATCTTGTCGTCCTTCTCGGCTTCCTTGACCAGGCTCTGGCCGAACACGTTCTGATAGGCCGGCGCGTTCGGCTTGGCCTTGGCCTGGGTGCCGGTGGCGATGTCGAACTTGGCCACCGCATGATATTTGTCGGCCGCCGCTTCCGCGGGCGAGTAGCCCTTGCCCTTCTGGGTCACGACGTGGACCAGGATCGGGCCGGTCTCCATGTCGCGGACGTTCTTCAGGACGGGGAGCAGATGGTCGAGGTTGTGGCCGTCGATCGGGCCGACGTAGTAGAAGCCGAGCTCCTCGAACAGCGTGCCGCCGTCCATCATGAAGCCGCGGGAATATTCCTCGACGCGGCTGGCGCGGTTGGCGATCACCTTGGGCAGATGCTGGCCGAGCTGCTTGGCGGCATCTCGCAGCGTCCGGTAGGTCTTGCCCGAGTACAGGCGCGACAGATAGGCCGACATGGCGCCGACCGGCGGCGCGATCGACATGTCGTTGTCGTTGAGGATCACGATCAGGCGGGAGTTCATCGCGCCGGCATTGTTCATGGCCTCATAGGCCATGCCGGCGGACATCGCACCGTCGCCGATCACGGCGATCACGTTGTTCTTGCCTCCCGACAGGTCGCGCGCAACGGCCATGCCGAGACCGGCGGAAATCGAGGTCGACGAGTGCGCAGCGCCAAACGGATCGTAGTCGCTCTCGGCGCGCTTGGTGAACCCGGAGAGGCCGCCGCCGGTGCGCAAGGTGCGGATGCGGTCGCGGCGTCCGGTCAGGATCTTGTGCGGGTAGGCCTGGTGGCCGACGTCCCAGATCAGGCGGTCACGCGGGGTGTCGAACACGTAATGGATGGCCGTGGTCAGCTCGACCACGCCGAGACCAGCGCCGAAATGGCCGCCGGTCACCGAGACCGCGTCGATGGTCTCCTGGCGCAATTCGTCGGCGACCTGCCGGACCTGCTCGACCTTCAGCCGGCGCAGATCTTCCGGGGTCTTGATGGTGTCGAGAAGCGGCGTCTTACTAAATGTGGTCACGGTGACATTCCAATTTTGCAGGTCGGGTTCAAGGGCCGACATCTGAGAGGTTCATCGTAACGGGCGGCGAAACCTGAGGTCTTGAAGGTCACATCCGCGCGGATCGAAGCCGCAGTCCGAAGACTAGCCGGGTTTGGGATCGATCTATGTGATGTAAGTCACTCTTGGTGGCCTTGCCGTCCTCGTTAGTCGCCCAAGATCGCCAAGTCGTTCAGCCAAGTCAGTTTTGCTAGCTCTTGCAAGCGCTTAGATTCCTCTCTCCGGAGAGGATGGACACTTCCAAAAACCCGCAGTTGCGAGAAGCTTTACACCAAAGTGCGTCTTAAAGCCAACCCGGCGGGAGTTGGCAAGCCCGCAAACGGTACCTTTGCGCCACGTCTCAACCGCGGCGGCATGCCGGAGGTTCCATTGCTCTGCTCAAATCGACGGCAGCCGTCGCTCCGGAATAGACCGGGGACGCGAACTCGGTCCAGGCTTTTTCCCGCGCCGCAGAATCGGCCGATGCGGCGATTGCGCGCGCCGCGGTACGGTGAGCCATGCGTCCGCGTCAGGGGATCGGTCCGCAGACGATCATGAAGAAGTCGCAGGCGTGCGGCCTTTCGTGGATCGTCACGAAGCGGACGCGGAAGACCTGCGAGCCAAGCACATTGTCATGATCGGGCCGGACGATCGCAGACGCGGAACGGCACGATCGTAGGATCGGGGGGCGCCACGGCGAACTGCCCGGATCCAATCGTGTCGCATGGTAAACGAAGGACGTCGCGCTGACTCTCGAGCGGTGAACGCGGTGGCAGAGACTTCGCCGGGGGACACTTGGCGGCCAAGCCCATTGACGATGCAGTTGCACCGATGCGCGGCTGAATTGCACGAATGGGAGGCGCTTTGCCCGCGTGTCGCGTCGGGCCACAACCAGCGAAATAAATCCGGACTGTCGCTCGGAGACGGCCGGTCGGCCGCAAGCCGCTATTGCACGTCGAGCGGCACGGTTCCCACCGCATGGCCGCTGGCGTCGGTCGTGATCTTCTCGACCCGGGCCTCCGCCTGGCGCAGCAGCTCCTCGCAGCGCCGCTTCAGCGCCTCGCCGCGCTCATAGATCGCCACCGACTCCTCGAGCGGCACCTTGCCGTCCTCGAGGCGCTTCACGATCGATTCCAGCTCCTCGATCGCGCGCTCGAACGACAGCTTCTTGACGTCGGTTACGGTGTTGTCCGCCATGCGGGTTCCCTGCAGCTCACTCAACTCCGGGGCCGTGCTTTTACACCCCGCTCGCGGCCCTGTCAGGCCCTGCCGGGGTGGATCGGCTGGAACCTGGGGATTACGCCCCGGTCAGCGCCGCAACGTGGGCCGCGACGGATTCCTTAAGTCCCTGAAGGTCATAGCCGCCCTCCAGGACAGAGACGACGCGGCCGCCGGCGGTCTTGTCGGCGAGCTCCATCAGCTTGCGGGTGACCCAGCCGAAATCCTCCGCCCGCAGGTTGAGCGACGCCAGCGGGTCGCGATAGTGGGCGTCGAAGCCGGCCGAGATGATCACGAGCTCGGGGCTGAACTTGGTGAGCTGCGGCAGGATCAGGTTCTCGAAGGCGGAGCGGAACTCGAGGCTGCCGTCCTCGGAGGCCAGCGGTGCGTTGACGATGGTGTCGTGCTCGCCGCGCTCGCCGCGGGCACCCGTGCCCGGGAACAGCGGCATCTGATGGGTCGAGCAGTACATCACGCTCTTGTCGGCCCAGAAGATGTCCTGGGTGCCGTTGCCATGGTGGACGTCGAAGTCGACGATGGCGGCACGCTCGATGCCGAAGGTGCGCTGGGCGTAGCGGGCGGCGATCGCGACATTGTCGAAGAAGCAGAAGCCCATCGGCTTGGCGATCTCGGCATGATGTCCGGGCGGGCGCACCGCCACGAAGGCGTTGCGGTGGCGGCCGGACATCACCGACTCCGTCGCCGCGACGGCGCCGCCGACGCCGCGCATCACGGCCTCCCAGGTGCCCGGCGACATCGAGGTATCGCCGTCGAGATAGATGATGCCCGAGGTCGGGGCCATGTGGCGCAGCTCGGTGACGTAGTGCTCGTTGTGGCAGAGCAGGGCCAGCTCGATGTCGGCCTCCGGGGCCTCGTCGCGATCGAGCAGGGCGAAGCGCTCCTCGGTCAGGGCCTCCTCGACGGCGCGCAGGCGGTCGGCGCGCTCGGGGTGGCCGGACGGCGTGGCGTGATCGAGGCAGGCTTCATGAGAGAGATACAGCGTCGACATCAGGGCTCTGCCACTCGCGCGTTGCGGGAGGGCCCAATCTATGCGCTGAACGCAGCCTCGGAAAGAGCCCCGCGGGCGATATGACCGGCTTTCCGCCCGGCGCGGCAGGCGTCACGAAGCCTTGTTGACGATACGACCGCGCGGCGGCGGGGCCAGCGGGCTGTTGGCCTTGAGATAGGCGAACAGCGCCTCGTCGTCATAGGGTCCCGTGATCGGATCGCGGCCGCTCTTGAACGCGGTGAAGCCGTCGCCGCCGAGCGCGAGGTAGTTGTTGATGGTGACCCGGTAGGATGCGGCGGGATCGATGGCCTTGCCCTCGAGCATCATGCTGGCGGCATCGATCCGCGCGCCCGCGGACTGTTTCGCATCGAAGGCATAGGAGAAACCGCTGGAGACCTGCAGGATGCGCGGCCGCGCCGGGTCGAGCCATTGCTGCTCCAGCGCGGCCTTGATCTCGGCACCGGTCAGGGTGACCGTCATCAGCTGGTTGCGAAACGGCTGGCTCGCGAACACGTCGGCATAGGTCACCGCGCCGTCGTCTCGACGAACGAGATCTGTCCGGATACCGCCGGGATTGGTCATCGCGACGACCGCGCTTCCCTTGTCCGCCGCGGCTGTCGCTGCGAGCTGGGCATCGGCGATGACGTCGCCGAGCACGCTCTCGCCGGAGGCGTTCGGCAGCCGCGACAGCGTCGCGGTGAGCACGCCGGCGGGGCGATTGGCGTAGGGCGCCGCGAGCTTCTCATAGGCGTCGATCAGCGCGGTCTGCGCCGGATCCTTCGGCAGGCTGGTGTCGACGACGATGTTCGTCGCGGTGGCGCTGATCACGTCGCGCGTGGTGCGGTCGAGCTTGACGTCGATCGCCGTCACCAGCGTGCCGAACTTGTCGCCCGAGGTGACGAGCCGCTTGTCGATGGTGCAGACATAGGCCTGATGGGTGTGGCCGGAGATGACGATGTCGACCGCGCTGTCGAGCTCCTTGACGATGTCGACGATCGGCCCCGACAGCCCGGGACATTCGTTCATGCCACCGGACGGCCAGCCGCCCTCGTGGATCAGCACGACGATCGCCTGCACGCCCTTGGCCTTCAATTCCGGGATCAGCGCGTTGACGCTCTCGGCCTCGTTGCGGAAGTCGAGGCCGGCCGCGCTCGCCGGCGAGATGATGCCCGGGGTCCCTTTCAGCGTCAGCCCGATGAAGGCGACCGGAACGTCCTCGAAGGTGCGGATCTCATAGGGCGGAAACACTGTCTTGTCGGTGCCGGCGAGGAACGTCGACGCCGCGAGATAGTGGAATTTGGCACCGGTGAACGGCTGCGGCCCGCGGCAGCCGTCGGTCGGATGACAGCCGCCGTTCTGCATCCGCAGCAGCTCGGCCTTGCCCTCATCGAACTCGTGATTGCCGACCGCCGACAGCGCGAGCCCCATCTGCGACATCGATTCGATGGTCGGCTCGTCGTGGAACATCGCCGACAGGAACGGGCTCGCACCGATCAGGTCGCCGGCTGCGACGAAGATCGTGTTGGGCTGGCCGTCGGCGAGCAGCTTGACGAGGCTCGCCATGTGCTCGGCGCCGCCGGCTGGAACAACGGTGGTCTTGGTTGGATCGGCGGGATCGGCGACGCGGATGCCGGAAGAGGGCGGCTCCAGATTGCCGTGGAAGTCGTTGATGGCGAGGATGCGCAACGCTATCGGCTCGTCCTCGGCCGATGCTGGCGGGCCGACGATGCTTGCAACGGCGGCGCCGGTCAGCAGGCAGGCAAGGGCGAAGCGGGAGAGACGGCTCATGGCAGGGTCACGTGTGATGCAGGGGCCGCGGGACGAAGCGCGATTGCCCCGCCGCGGTCGCAATGACATAAAACGATTTCATAACACCAATACATCGGGAGGCCGGAATGAAAAGAATGATGCTGCTCGCGGCGACATTGTCGCTGGCCGCCGGCTCCGCTGCAGCGCAATCGCTGCCGGACCTGATGAAGCAGATGGTCGCGGCGTGGAATAAGCCGACCGAGCCGTTCAAGGTGATCGACAACGTCTATTACGTCGGCACCAACGGGCTCGCCTCCTACCTGATCACCACGCCGCAAGGGCACATCCTGATCGATACCGTGATGCCGGAATCGACCGCGCAGATCGAGGCCAGCATCGGCAAGCTCGGCTTCAAGGTCGCCGACATCAAATACATCCTCAACACCCACGCCCATATCGACCACACCGGGGGGCTGGCGCAGATCAAGCAGGAAACCGGGGCGCAGATGGTGGCGGGCGCCAAGGACGTGCCGCTGCTGGAAGGCGGCTTCTATCCGGGCCGCGAGGAGGAGCGCTATCTCGGCTTCCCGCCGGTCAAGGTCGACCGCGCCGTGCGCGAGGGCGACACCGTCACGCTCGGCGGCGTGACGTTGACGGCGCACGAGACGCCCGGCCATTCGCCGGGCTGCACCAGCTGGACGACCGAGGTGAAGGACGGCGACGCCACCCGCAGCCTGATCTTCTTCTGCAGCGCCACCGTGGCGCTGAACCGGCTGGTCGGCCGTCCCACCTATCCGGGCATCGTCGACGACTACAAGAAGACCTTCGCCTGGGCCAAGACGGCGCATCCCGACATCCTGCTGGCGCCGCATCCGGAGATGTATGACATGGCCGGCAAGCGGGCGAAGATCGCCGACGGCGCGCCCAACCCGTTCGTCAAGCCGGGTGAGTTCAACGCCTATCTCGACAAGCTCGAGACGCAGTTCAACGACGGGCTGGCCAAGCAGACGGCGGCGCTGCAGTCCGGCAAGTAGTTGCGCCGTCCGCTATGCTGGATCGGCGACGGCCAGCCGGTCCAGCGTGAAGCCGGAGAGGTCGACGCGCGGCGTCTCGCCCCGGGCCATTGCCGCGAGCGCCTCGCCGACTGCGGGCGAATGCTTGAAGCCGTGGCCGGAGCAGGGCGAGGCGTAGATGACGTTCTCATCGCCGGGATCGCGATCGATGATGAAGCGGCCGCCGGGCGCATTGGTGTAGAGGCAGACCGCGCTGCGCAGGCAGCGCGGGCCGAGATCCGGCACGAACGGCCGGACATAGGTTTCATAGGCCGCTTCGATCTCGGCCGCCGTCACCTCGCGGGACACGTTGTCGGGATCGGTCTCGCCGCTGAGCACTTCGTTGGCGATCTTGACGCCGTTGTCCGGCGATCCGAGCCAGGGAAAGCCGTAGATGTCGGATGCGGCGCGCTCGCGCCCGCTGACGTCCCAGATGAAGACCGGCGCGTTCGGGCCGAAGCGCTCGGGATTGGCAAGGATTTCGAACCAGTACAGCACCTGCCGCGTGACGTTCACGCGCCGCTGCAGCGGCGTGATCAACTCGGTGATCCATGGCCCTGTCGTGACAATCAGCGTCGTGGCCGATGCGGCTGTACCGTCGTCAGTCATCACCACGAGCGAACCCATGGCGCGGCGAAACCATTTGACTTGGCGGCCGAACAGCAACTTCGCGCCAAGCTGCACGGCGACCGCAAGCTCGGCGCGCACGCAGTCCTCGACCAGGAGATAGCCGCCCTCGCGGTCGAGGAAGGCGCGATCGCCGGGCAAAGTGGCGAAGCCCGGAAAGTCCGCGCGCAGTCGCTCCGACGACAGGATCTCGCCATCGACGCCATGCAGCCGGGCCGCGGTCTCGATATTGGCGAAGAACTGCGCGCTCGAGACGCCGTGGACCTCGCCGCCATCGCGGGCCGGAATGAACAGGCAGCCGCATTGCTCGAACAGATGCGCCCCGGTCTCGCGCTCCAGTTCGCGCCACAGCACATGCGAGCGCTGCGCCAGCGGCGTGTAGTCGACGCCTTCGCCGATCGCCGCGCGGGTGATGCGGGTCTCGCCATGGGTCGAGCCGAATGGATGCGGCGGCTGGAAGCGGTCGATGCCCAGCACGCGCTTGCCGGATTTGGCGAGATGCAGCAGCGCGGCGCTGCCGACCGCGCCGCAGCCGATCACGATGACATCAAAACTCGGCATGCGCCTCCGACGACCCCGGCGTCACTTTTTCTTCTTGCGCGACAGGAACGCCTTGAACGCGCCGACCGCCTCCTCGGAGGTCATGCGCTCGGCGAACAGATAGGCCTCCTGGTCGATCCGGCGCGTGAGCTCGTCAGGCGCGGTGCGGATCAGCCTGCGGCCGATCGCCACCGCCTCGGCCGGCAGCCGGCAGATGTCGCGCGCCACCTTGTGCGCCTCGACCTCGGTATGGCCCGGCGCTACCACCGTGTTGACAAAGCCCGCGATCTGCGCGTCGGCCGCGGTCATGGTGCGCCCCATGACCAGCATCGCGAACGCACGCTGATAGCCCATCGTCTGCGGCATCAGCAGGCTCGAGGCGCCCTCCGGCACCAGGCCGAGATGGATGAAGGGCGTCGAGAACGTCGCCGTGGTCGAGGCCAGCACGTAGTCGCAATGGAACAGCATCGTCGTGCCGATGCCGATCGCGACGCCGTCGACGGCGGCGATGATCGGCTTGACGTTATGCGCCAGCGAATACAGGAACTTGGTCGCCGCCGAGGTGCGCGCGGCCTCGCTGGCGGCATGGCCTGCGTGCAGGAAATCCTCGAGATCGTTGCCGGCCGTGAACACGCCGGAGCCGCCGGTGATGATGATGCATCGCACCAGCGGGTTGTTCTGTGCGGTGTCGATGGCATCGCTCATGCCGAGATACATGGCCTGGGTGATCGCGTTCTTCTTCTCCGGGCGCCTGAGCTTGATCGTCCGCGTCTCGCCCTCGTCGGTGACGATCAGATGGTCGGTCATGGGCCCCTCTTGCGTGTGCGCCTGCGGCTGCGATGCTGCCGGTCGTTTCGAGTCGTTGTTCTCGCCTCAGCCTACATCATCTGCTGAGCGCGCCAAGGGCTGAGCATGCGACGAAAACACGGGAAGGTTGCATCCCGTCGCGCGGGCAAGGCGTCATGCATTCATGGTTGATGACCGGTTTGCGGTCGCATCGGAGCAGGATAAGGTCGGGAGCCAGGCTGTGATCGTCACAGCTTGAACCCCAGGGTTGATTACATGACGAAGTTCTTTTCGGTGCTGATGGCGTTGCTGCTGTGCGCCGTGTTCACGGAGCGTGCGGGCGCGGCCCCCAATGATCGCGCGCTGTTGTCGCTGTTGTGCGCGCCGGGCGCGATCGCGGGCGCCAAGTGCAAGCGTGCGAAATCCTATCCCGAGGCCGACGAGCGTGGCTGCGATGTCACGCTGAAGCCGCAACGCCATCTCGGTCGCTTCCTCGTATCCGGCAATCCGCTGCTGGTCGTCACCTATGAAAGCGAATGCGAGTCGCGCGCGAACGATTTCGGCGGTTCGGTGCTGTTCGAGCAGACCGGCGCGACCTTCGTGTTTCGTGGCTTCCAGCCCGGTATGCGGGTGGACCAATGTGTGATGGCCGGCAAGAGCGACGGAGTGGATACGCTGGTCTGCCTGGTCGGCCACATGGGGCAGGGCGTTCTCGAAAGCGCCGTGGCCCGGATCGGCTTCAGCGGGGGCGGCCGCGAGCCCATCACGATGTCCAACGACTTTCTGCTGAAGGCCGAGGATACGACGGAGGCTGACATGGCCAATGTCGTGACCTGCGCGGAGCCGATCAAATATTTCGACCTGTCGAAGCTGGCGCCCGGTCCGCGCCCGGGCACCGTGGTCGCCGACGTGACCTATGCCGACCGCGAGACGATCGGCACCGCGTGCGGCAAGGGCTTTCCGAAGCCGAAGGATGCGCAGGACATGCGCAAGCTCGCGCCCGGCGAAGCCTATGTTCCGGAGGACAATGCCAAGCGCGGCAGCGTCATCGTCGACGTTGCGGGCCGCACGGCGAAACTGCGCTGACCCGGCTTGCGGTCGCGCGCGGCATCCCGCGCCTCACCGCGCCCCGTCCAGGCGCGGCAGCGTGCCGGGTGCGCGCGGTGTGGCAGGTTGCGCCTGCTGCCGCACGGCTTCGCGCCGCAAGGCCTGCTCGAGCACCGCCAGCCGCGTCGCCATCCGCGTCAACTCGTCATGCATCGAGGTCTGAACGCCTTGCACGGCGTGCTGCACCTCGCGCAGCGCGTCGCGCTGCGTCTCCGCTTTCAGCACCCTGAACTCGGCCTCGATCGAGGTCAGGCGGCTGTTCACGGCGCGGATCGCCTCGGCGATCTCCTTCTGGCCGTCTTGCAGCGCGCGTACGTGATCGACCAGCCGCAGATGGTCGGTCAGTTCCTCGACCGTCTTGCCGATATTGTTGCGGCCCCACATTACTTCACCGACCTGAGCAGCGTCCTGATCGTTGCCAGATGATCCTCGGGCGAGCCGAGCCGGGCCGAGATTACGCTCATGAATTCCTTGCGCAGCTCCGACAGCTCCTCCTCCGGTGTGATCCGCTCGACGGGGTCTTCGGTGGGCAGCCGCCGGGGCTCGACCTCGACGGGGCGCGGCGCGATGTCACGCGGCGTGACGCCGAAATAGGGGGGCCGCTCATAGACCGGGATGTGCGGCGCCTGGCGAGACGCAGTGACGCGCGCCAGAGATGGGAACTTCGGCGGCGACGTCATCGCCGGCCGCTCGATCTGGTCGATCAGCGCCGCGAGCGCGACGTCCATGTTGCTGTCGTCGGGCTCCTCGGCGAAGTGATAGGAGTAGGGTCGCGGTGCGGCCGTCATCGTGAGCGACGAGGACGCGAGCGAGGATGCGTGCGAGCGAAGTCGTCCGATGACGCGGCGAAGTCGCTCGCCGAGACCGGGTTTCTCCCTGGCTGGTGTCCGCATCAACATCTCACTCTCCAGCACCACAGCTTAGGCGAGCAGGGAAAAGCTTAGCAAGGGCCGCGGCCCAACTGCCAACAGGATGTCGTCGCAAAGTCACCGCATTTTAAGCCGGCCGCATGGATCGCAGCGGGGGGCCGTAGTGGGTTCGCGCGGATTGCTCAGTGTGGCTCAGCGTGCATATGGCGCCAATCTAGCTCCCACTGACGGGCAGGTTCCGGCACGGAGGTAAGGAACAACCATGTACCCGCGCCGTTCGGACAATGCGTCCCCCCGCAAACGTCCGAGGCCTCCCATGTATCACCACGTCAAGAAGCTGATGTTTACCGTCCGTGTCGACGAGCCGGATCCGCGCTTCGGCAACATGCTGCTCGAGCAGTTCGGCGGCGCCAACGGCGAACTCGCCGCGGCCATGCAGTACTCGATCCAGGGCCTGAATTGCGAGGATCCCGACCGCAAGGATCTGTTGATGGATATCGGCACCGAGGAGCTGAGCCATCTCGAGGTGGTCGGCACGCTCGCCCGCATGCACCTGAAGCCCGCCAAGTTCGACCGCGAGGCCGCCGAGGCCGATCCGCTCATTGCGATCGCCGGCGGCGGTGGCGTCAACCTGTTCAACTCGCAGGGAAATCCGTGGACCGCCGATTATCTCAAGATCACCGGCGAGCTCGACGTCGACCTGCGCAGCAACATCGCCGCCGAGGCGCGCGCCAAGATCGTCTATGAGCGGCTGATCAATTTCACCGACGATGCCGGGACCAAGGACGCGCTGCAATTCCTGATGACGCGCGAGATCACCCACATGAAGGCGTTCGCGCTGGCGCTGGAGAGCATGGGCAAGCCCGCCTTCAGCATCGGCCGCCTCGCGCCGACGCCGGGCCTGGTCGATCAGTTCTTCAACGATTCCACCGGCGCCGGGGACCACGGCGAGATCGACACCCGGGGCCCTTGGAACGAGGGCGGCGACTGGGTGTTCACGGAATCGCCGGCGATCCAGGCCGGCGAGCCCGGAGCAGCCTCTGCGATTGTCACCGAAAGCTCGCCGCCGGCCGACGAATCCGGCCTCAGCGATCTCCTCATGGACGAGCTGCGCGACATCCTGCATGCTGAGAAGCAGCTCACAAAGGCGCTTCCGAAGATGGCGGAGGCCGCGCGCTTCGACCAGTTGAGCGAATTGTTCGAGCAGCATCTGGCCGAGACGGAAGCGCAGATCGAGCGCATCAACGAGTGCTTCGAGCTCCTTGGGAAGACGCCGCGCGCAAAACCCTGCAAGGGCATGATGGGCCTCATCGAGGAAGGCCAGGAGATCATGACCCAGAGCGAGGACAAGGAGGATGCCGCCGCCGACCTCGCACTGATCGGCGCCGCGCAGCGGGTCGAGCATTACGAGATCTCCGGCTACACCACCGCGCGCAACCTCGCCCAGCAGCTCCGCCACAGCGCCGTCGTCGCGCTGCTGTCGAAGTCGCTGGCCGAGGAGGAGAACGCCGACCAGCTCCTCAACCAGGTCGCCCGCTCGCTGATGTCGGTGGCGAAGATGCCGGCCGCGATCGAGCAGGCGTGAGGAGGGCGTAGTCGTAGGCGGATGAGCGCAGCGTCATCCGCCGCCTTCCAAATCCGCCGCCTTCCAAATCAAGACGGCGGGTTACGCCTGCGGCTAACCTGCCCTAAGAGTCTCAACTCTCTCCCAGTCGTCATTCCGGGGCATTCGCGCGCAAACGGCGCAGCCGTTTGAAGCAGCGTGAATGAGCCCGGAATCCATAACCACAGGCCTCAGTTTGAGGCGAGCACGCGCCACATGCCGCTCGCACCTCACCACCATCGTGAGTATGGATTCCGGGCTCGCCCTGCGGGCGCCCCGGAATGACGGTGGAGGGAGCGATGACAACAACGAGCAAGCCAACATGGGCTGCCGTCTCACTCCGTATAGCTGTGCGACCGCTCCGCCCGGCGGAAGTGAACCGGCGATAGGCAGCGCCGGGCCCGGCTGATCTGGGCGTCGGTGGCGCCCCGGCTGCGCGCATACATCTCGGCCACCTCGGCGGTATATTTCTCGACGTAGTAGCGAACCTCGGAGCACGACATCCGCGTCTCCGGACCTGCTTCGTTGGCCGCCTGCAACTCGGACCCCATCGCCAGCACCAGCACTCCCGCGCCGATCACGCTTCGCAACATCGTCGTCTCCCCATTGTCGTAGCCGCCTGCCAGCAGGCGTGACTCGGCGCGCCGGGGCAAATTAACAATGGGCCGCGCATGACATCGCGCGCGGACTGTTGCTTCACGGCGTCACCGCGACGCGTGCGTCGCAGCGCGTTTTGCTGTTGTAATGCTCGTCCAGTTCCTCATTCGGAACCGGCGCGTTCGGATGCGACGCTCGCGATCGGCGCCACGCCATCGCTCGGCGCGACCCACAGCTCGTAGGACGGCGCGGGGATTCCGAACGAGCCTCAGGCCGTCACGCCTTGGCTCGACGCAGCCGTGCTGCTGGCTGCGCCATTGGTCGCGCCCTGCGCATTGTAGGTCTGCGCGTTGTTGCCGCTTCCGTTCGAGGCAGCGGCAGTCTTGGTCACCTCGGTCGAGCCGTCGGAATAGGTGATCGTCGTCGTGGTGATCCCGTCGAGGGTGATCGAGACCTCGCTGACCACGGTCTTACCCGACGATGAGCCGCCGCTGCCGGAAGAACTTTCAGACGTGGCGCTGGCGGAGCTGGTGGCCGAGGACGACGACGTCTGAGACGTGGACGAGGTGGATTGCGTGGCGGTGCTTGCCTGGGACGCGGTGGCCGCGACGGGCGTTGTGACAGAGCTGATCGACATGGGACTCTCGCGTGAAGAAGGAAGCCGGGCCGCGCGGTGGGCGTTCGGCCCGCTTCTTCAACGCAACTGCCGCCCGAAACTGGCGGCGCCAGTTGCGTCTGATTATGTCCGGACGCCGCCGTCCTGATGCCGGACCAAGACCGAAGCTTGACGCCGGTGGCCCCATCGCGCTCGCATCTCATGTCCATCGTGGGCATGGATTGCGAACTCGGCGGCGGGAAAGAAGAGCGATTGCCAAGCTCCCGCGGCGCACTCTAGTCTCCTGCGCGCATGACCTTCGCGCTCTCTTCCCAGCAGAAATCGCAGTTCACCGACGCCGGCGCGCTGCACGTCACGACGGCACTCGATGCGTCCGCTTTGCACGCTCTCGCCGCCGCGCTGTCCCGCCACGCACCGGCGCAGGCCGGCACCCGGCTGCACGGTGTTGCCGCGCTGACGCCGTTGCTCGCCAATGACGGTCCGGTCGGCCGCGCCGCCGCCGCCGTTCTCGGCGATGCCGCGCGCCCGGTGCGCGCCGTCTATTTCGACAAGACGCCGCAGATGAATTGGGCGGTCCCGTGGCATCAGGACCGGACCATCGTAGTGCGCGAGCGCATCGAGCTCTCGGGTTTCGGTCCCTGGACCACCAAGGGCGGCCTGCAGCACGTCGCGCCGCCTTACGAGGTGCTAGCGCGGATGGTCACCTTGCGTGTCCACCTCGACGCCGTGCCCGACGGCAACGCCCCGCTCCTGATTGCGCCAGGCTCACACTGCCTCGGCCGCATCCCGGAAGCCGATGTGCCGATCGTCGTCGCGCGGTGCGGCACCGTCGCGTGCCACGCCGAGCCGGGCGACATCTGGCTGTATGCAACACCGATCCTGCACGCCTCGGAACTATCCGTGCAGCCCGGCCATCGCCGCGTGCTGCAAGTCGATTTTGCCGCGGATGAGCTGCCGGGCGGACTGGAATGGCTCGGCATTTGAGACAACGGAGGAGGGCGGATGAGCGGAGCGTCATCCGCCCTTGGCGGCGCGGTGGAAAGGCGGGTCACACTAACACCAACCCGCCCTACGCGACACGGATGGTGCGCGTCGCCGGTTACTTGCCGAGGATCTTCTCGGCCGCCGTCACGATGCTGACCGTCGGATGCTCGGCGCAGTACGCGCCGAACTTCTTGGCGTTCGCGATGAACTCCTCGGTGTCGAACAGCGCTTCGTCCTGATCGCCCTTGTACCAGCCGTCCAGCCAGATCAGCACCATCTTGATGGTGTCGTCGCCGCTTTCGACGAACTGCTTGCAGCTCATGGTCGACAGATCGAGGACGACCGCCGACGCCGGCGCAGATGACAGCAGGAGGGCGACGGCAAATAGTGGGGCAACGAGCGATTTCATATGGTTCTCCGAATGGGCATGATCAAAAACGATGAACTATGCAGAGGCTCACCAATCCCTTCGCGAAGCGGCGCGAATTCCGTGATCACGATCGCGACGGGAGCGGTGGCCGGAACTGTCTGTACCGCGCGGAGAAAGTCAAGCATGAGCGGGAGAGCCGCAGGGTGCATCGAGCCTTTCCGGCTCCGAGGTCTGAATTGGGAGCCTCGGCGGGCGCGCGCCTGTCGGGCAAATCACGTTGACCCGAAATGATCGTGTCAAGGTTTGCTGAAAAACATAAATCGCTTTGTCGTTTCCCCAAATCAGCATTATGGTACGCCCATCCCGTTGCACGGTAGGGGACGCTTCGCGGTCGTCACGGACGTTGGCAGCGGGATGCGGTGGACGCGGGCGGGCGCAGTGCTGTTGGCACGGACGAACGGCTGCTCGCGGACGGTGAAGGCGTGTGGTTCTGATACTCCGACGCTAGTATCAAGCGTAATGCGCGAGAGCGCATTGCGCGACATGGTGGCCAGAAAGCCCGGTGCACCAGGAAGAGCGCGCTATAGACCGTTAAAACCATCGCGCGGGGAAGGCCGGGTCTGTCCGGCTGTACCTGTGGTGACTGCCGCCTGCCTTTTTTCTGCAGGCGGGCCACGGGCCTCAGCCGAGGTCCGGCCTTCCTCGCGCCCTCCACTCGGTGAGGGCGGGAATTTAGCTCATAGCTCGGGCGCGGAGCGCGTCGCGAGAGCGCGGATGCTCATGCCGAGCTACGCTCCGAGCTGATCGTGACATGCTGTTTGAGATTGTGGATCACACGATGCTACATGGCCGGTGCTCACCCTCCCCTGGAGGGGGAGGGTCGATCGCGCGCGAAGCGGGCGAGCGGGGTGGGGTGATGTCTCCACCGGCACGGGTGCGTGTGGAGACATCACCCCACCCCGCCTCACGTTTCGCTGCGCTCCTCGTGAGGCGACCCTCTCCCTCCAGGGGAGGGTGGGAGCCCGGTGATCAGCCATGATGTAAGGACGTCAAAGCTGCGCTGTCACGACCGAGTCGAACTCACGCCACCAGCACGGCCTCGGCGCCGAGCACCGCATCGGCGCCGTCGGTGACGGTCTTTTCCAGGGACGGCGCCTGCACGGCAAACGTCTCGGCGAAGAACCGTGCCAGCGCCACGTGACGGGCGCCGACGGTCTCGCTCTCGCTGCGCGCGGCGAGCGCCTCGTTGGCCAGCATGCAGCCGCCGAGCGCCGAACCGAACAGGCGCAAGTACGGCGTGGCGCCGGCAAGCGCGTCGTTCGGGGCTGTCGCCAGCTTCTCCAACAGCCAGCGGCTGGAGCGGTCGAGCGCGCCGAGCGCGTCGCGCAGCTTGGCGCCTGTCGTGCCGAACGCCGGATCGTTGGAGGCCTCGACGCGGCGGACGATGTCGGTGAGCTCGTCGAGCAGCTTGAACACCGAGGCGCCGCCGTTCGCACCCAGTTTGCGGGTGACGAGGTCGATCGCCTGGATGCCGTTGGTGCCCTCGTAGATCGCGGTGATGCGCGCGTCGCGATAGTGCTGCGCGGCGCCGGTCTCCTCGATGAAGCCCATGCCGCCATGGATCTGCACGCCGAGATAGGCGACCTCGTTGCCGATGTCGGTGGAGAACGCCTTGGCGATCGGCGTCAGCAGCGCGCCGCGCGCGGCCGCCTCGGCGCGCACGGCGGGATCCTTGGCGCGCACGGCGACGTCGAGCGCCACGGCGGTCGCGTAGCAGATCGAGCGCGACGCGGCGGTCAGGACGCGCATCTGCATCAGCATGCGCTTGACGTCGGGATGGGCGATGATCGCGTCCGAGCCGGTGCCTTTGCTGCCGACGGCGCGGCCTTGGCGGCGGTCCTGCGCGTAGGCGAGCGCCTGCTGATAGGCGCGATCGGCGACGCCGACGCCTTCGAGGCCGACTCCGAGCCGCGCCTGGTTCATCATCGTGAACATGCAGCGCATGCCGGCGTTTTCTTCGCCGATGAGATAGCCGATGGCGCCGCCATTGTCGCCCATCGTCATGGTGCAGGTCGGCGAGGCGTGCATGCCGAGCTTGTGCTCGACGCCGGTGGCGTAGATGTCGTTGCGGGCGCCGAGCGAGCCGTCGGCATCGACGAGGAATTTCGGGATCAGGAACAGCGAGATGCCCTTGGTGCCGGCCGGCGCGTCCGGCAGCCGCGCGAGCACGAAATGCACGATGTTGTCGGTCATGTCGTGGTCGCCATAGGTGATGAAGATCTTGGCTCCGGTGATGCGGTAGCTGCCGTCCGCGGCCCGCTCGGCGCGGGTACGCAAGGCGCCGACGTCGGAGCCGGCCTGCGGCTCGGTCAGTTGCATCGTGCCGGTCCATTCGCCGGAGATCAGCTTGCCGAGATAGATGTCCTTCAGCTCCTTGCTGCCATGGGCATCGAGCGCCTCGATGGCCGACAAGGTCAGCAGCGGGCACAGGCCGAAGGCGACGTTGGCCGCGCTCCAGATCTCGGTGCAGGCGGCGTTGATGGCGAGCGGCAGGCCCTGGCCGCCATGCGCCTCGGGGCCGGACACCGCGTTCCAGCCGGCCTCGGTCCAGCGCTTGTAGGCATCCGGCCAGCCCGGCGCGGTGGTGACCTTCTTGTCGGCGAGCTTGACGCCGTTCCTGTCGCCGATCTGGTTGAGCGGGGCGAGCACGTCGGTGGCGAACTTGCCGGCTTCCTCGAGCACGGCGGCGGTGATGTCGGGGTCGAAATCGCCGTAATGGCCGGCCTCGACCGCCGCCTTCAGCCCGGCGCCATGGTTGAGGGCGAGCAGCATGTCGTTGAGCGGGGCGCGATAGGTCATGGCGTGTCCTCAGGGGTCGAAATTGGCCGGTTTGGCCGCCGTCATCCCATGAAACCGGCCGGGTCTCAACTTTTTCGCGTGGCGCTGCGGCGGGCGGCCGCGGCGGCCCCGGCGGGACAGGGTAAAGGCTTGTTCAGATTGACGAATCGGCGAGCGCGGCGGATCACCCGGAGCCCGCGCAAATTTCCTGCGGCGCAGCGGTTGAAATGGGCCGGCGCGCTCTGTAGACCACGGGCGCCGATCCGGAATCGCATGGCGCCCGCGCGCCATGCCGATCCGCCGGGCCTGATGGGGCGTAGCCAAGCGGTAAGGCAGCGGATTTTGATTCCGCCATTCGGAGGTTCGATCCCTCCCGCCCCAGCCAGATTTCCGGAGCCCAGTCGGTATCTTATATCTTTACGATTTTGTTGTTCTGAACCTCGCCAGGCGCCGCATTCCGAAACTCTGTTTGCGTTGTGTTCGCCAAAACGTGCGCTCGTCGTTTGCGTGCTGCCGCAAGGATGCGCGGAGCCGTGCGCTTGGCGTAGCCGGCGTTACTCCGGGCCAAGGATTCGGGATATCCCTGGCGAATTCGGCCGGGTACAGTCGACGAACCACGCGCCATGCCTTGCGGCACAGGCCAACGAATTTCTCGCCGCGCCGAAAGAGTGTGCTCTCGCCCGCGTCATCCTGATGAACATTTCGTAGAGCTTATCAGCGGCACGCGGGGTGATACTCTTGATCGGCAAGCACCCGATGCGCTCGCCTCCTTTGTTGCGCACGTCGCAGATGGCTTGCATGCTGTGCTCGTAGCCGGGTCGCGAGCGCTTCGAGACCTTTTCAAGACATGCCTTTGTCTGCGCATATTCGCGGAAAAGCCAATCAACCGAGCCGACGCGCGCTACAGAAGCCTTTGGATCGGGGATGCCCTTTCGATTTTGGCATCGGCATCACTCCACGTCTCGTCGCTGTCAGAATCACTGTCATCCGAAGGCAGCCGATCATTGGCACAATCAAGCTCTCGGACGTTCCATGCTCTTCGGCGAGCGCCAATGAGTGCGGGCTTCGGCATACTTCCTGCCTGCACCATCTGATCGAAGACGTTGAGGGAAGCGCAGATGCAAGCGGCTATGGCCTCACGGGTGATGAGCCGGGGCTTGAGCGATGACGAGAGAGTCGCCTGCCTTGGCTTGGCGAGATCTTGGTAACAGATCCTAGATTCTTCGTGCCCGTTCTATCTTTTTCGGCGTAGTTCGCTATCCTTGCTACGACATGAAAGATATCATCGTCATACATCGATGTGCGTGCAATGGAGTTGCTGGAGATGAACAAGCAGGGTGGAGGCGTCGAGATCGCGAAGGGAAATCCCTTTCACGCAGATGTCGTCCGTATGCTCAGAGACGCAGACGAATATTATGCGTTGCTTTACCCGCAAGAAAGCAACCACTTGATCGATGTGAATGAGTTGGCGAAGGACGATACTCTTTTCTTCGTCGCTCAGATCAACGACAGGGTGATTGGCTGCACGGCCCTCGTCTTGTCACCTGACTATGGTGAGTTGAAACGCATGTATGTAGATCCTGCCTATAGGGGGCTGGGGGTCGCGCAAGATCTGCTGGATACGATCGTGCAGGCCTCGCGAGGGGCAGGGCTATCTTGTATTCGTTTGGAAACCGGGTACCTGCAGCATTCCGCGATAGCATTGTATCGAAAGAACGGCTTCTTCGAAATTCCGCCGTTTGGCGGTTACGGCATTGACCCGCTGAGCATATTCATGCAGCGCGACCTCTAGCAACCTGCTGAATGTCCCACAGGCATCTGCCTGCACTTTGGTGCCGATGTTGGACTCTGTCATTGTCTTGGTCGTTGCGCGGTATTCGCTCTTCTGCGCAGCGGCCGCAGGCGGCCTATTTGAGGAGCATCAAGTGGACGCCAGTTCCCTAAGGGCTATGCGCTTCAACAGCAGCGCGGCACGCTCGATATTGCGATCGTCGAAATCATATGAGGGGCTGTGCAGGCTGGCAGCACCGTCCGCCCCCTGACCAATCAAGCAATATGCTCCCGGGACCTTTTGTAGAAAGAAGGAAAAGTCCTCTCCGGCCATGCTCGGACGAACGTTGCTCAGGATGTCGTCTTGATCAAGCAAGCTGTCTGCAACGCCGGTCACGAGAGCAGCGCGGTCCGCATGATTGATCGTGGCTGGATAGAGCTTCTTGTAGGTCACCAATCCCGTCAAATCATGGGCATCGCAGACGTGGTCCACGATATCTCGGATCTTCTTCTCAATAGTCGATTGAACGTCCGTACAATATGTACGAACCGTGCCGACACAGTCGACCCGATCGGGAATCATGCTGCCCTTGAGAGGGCTTCCGCCGTGAATGCCTCCGATAGATATGACGGCAGCCTCCGCGGGATCCACATAGCGCGATACGACGTTTTGCAGCATCGAAATGATGTTTGCGGTGGCAACGATCGGATCCCTCGTCTGGTGGGGAATTCCGCCATGGCCACCCGCTCCAAGGACGGAGATTTCGATTCGGTCCGCCGCGGCCATCACCGCCCCGCTATTGATGGCGATCTTTCCGATTGGAAGCCATGGCGCATTATGAATTGCATAGATCGAGCTGAGCGGGAATCTCTCAAGCAATCCATCTTCGATCATCGCTTTTGCACCCGCTCCCCCCTCCTCAGCGGGCTGGAAGATGCAACATACGGTTCCGGAAAACTCACGGTTCGCTGAAAGCTCTCGTGCGGTGGCGAGCAGAATGGCCATGTGGCCGTCGTGACCACACGCATGCATGCAGCCGCTGTTCTGCGACTGCCAAGCAAGACCCGTCTGCTCCGTCAATTCCAGGCCGTCCAACTCTGCCCTCAACCCCACATACTTTCTGGTGCCAGTCCCTTTGATGCCGCGAATGATGCCGACCACGCCGGTTCCGCCGATCCCGGTCTGTATCTCGTCGGCACCGAGCGCTTGCAGACACTCCACAACCATCGCCGACGTCTTGAGCTCCTTGTACCCTAACTCCGGAATCGAATGCAGCGCCCTGCGGATGCGTATCGCTTGATCGAGAGTGCCTGGCTGCAGTGCGTCACGCAATGACATATCATCTCCTTCGTCTCGAAGCGGGCGTCCTCGTCGCTGCGACCCGCTACGCCAGCTTCTGGATGTTCTCGGACAAGGCCATTGCCTCCGACCTTCCACGAACAGGAGCGAGTTGGTGAAACGACAGCATGTCCTCCAGGGCGGCCGCACAGGAAATGACGTCGTGGTCGCCATTTGTCGGCCCGATCACCTGCAGTCCTACTGGAAGACCCGACCGCGTCATACCGCAAGGCAGCGACAACGCAGGAAGACCGGCCACGGCCGCAACGTAGGTCAACGCTGTCCAGTCGAAATAGCCATCGAATACATGGCCTGCACATTCAACTACGGTCGGCTGATCGATCGGATGAGCTGGCACGATTGTCGACGGACATATCAAGAGATCATATGTTTCGAAGAAATCAGCCACATGCTGCACGATGCGAACCCGCGCCTGTTCGGCTTCAAGCATCTGGTCGATCGTCAGCTGCAGCCCCTCGGTCACGTTCTCCCTGATATCGGTTGATCTCACCAGCGTACCCTGCTTCCTCAGGACGCTACCAAGGCTGCACGCCAATACGTAAGCACGCATCACTCGAAAACATCGCTGGACACCATCTAGATTCGGAGACCCCTGATCCACGACGACGCCATTGGCCTGAAGTCGCGCCGCGGCATTTTGCACGATGCAAGCGACTTCGGGGTCCACAGGGCCGATGTTCAGATCAGCAGAGAAGGCGACTCGCTTCGGCAACTTCTGGACTTCAGCCGCGCTGGCAAACGACCGCAATGGACGTGGTTTGGAAAGCAGATCCCTGTGGGTCTCGCCCGACATGGCGTCAAGGAACATTGCAAGATCGACGACGTTTCGCGCCATGGGGCCTTGGACGGCTAGCGTCTGATCAACGGATGCGCGGTTAGCCATCGCGACCCGCCCTGGCGACGGCCTCATCCCAACAACGCCACAAAAGCTCGCGGGAATGCGCAAGGATCCCCCCATGTCAGAGCCATGAGCAAGCCACGTCATATTCAACGCTAGAGCAGCAGCCGAACCGGAAGATGATCCCCCCGGCGAATATTTGACGTTCCACGGGTTCAAACACGGGTCAAAGACCGGATTCAGAGAATTGAATCCAACGCCGAGTTCAGGGACGTTGGATTTTCCAAATACAAGTCCCCCTTCATCCTCGATGTGCTGGACGACCGCATCAGTGAAGGCTGGAACATGATCGCTATATATGAGAGATCCGGCCGTCGATCGAACCCCGGACACTTTCTGAAGGTCCTTGATGACCAGCGGCAGGCCAGACAGTTGGCCGCGCTCGTCGCGAGGCTTCTGCATCAATTTTGATGCACGATCATGCGCCCTATCGAAGCAGAGCGTCGGCAGGGCGTTGACGGTCGAGTTGACCTCGCCGACGCGCTGTTCCACGGCATCAAGGCAATCATGCGGAGTCACGTCACCGCGTCTAAGCAGGGACACGATCTCAACAGCCGAATAGTCGAGCAAGGCGTTCATCGCTGGTGTGCCCCTTCGAAGATGAGTAAAGCGGTGCCCGCCACGGCCGTGATTGCGCCCAGGAGCGAACTTGCATTCGGTCTCTCACCCCGCGTAAGCCAGAGCAGAAGCAGGAGCACCAGCGGCGTCGAGGACGCGTATGTCATCGATATTGCGATTTTTCCGCTCGTGATCGCCAGCATAAGAAGCGTCAGGCCGCCGCACATTCCAACGAGCGCACTCACAACGATCTTGGCGTAAACGGTAGCTGAGCTGGCGTCTGTCCTGATGTCGTCGCTGCGGGCCCGGCCCATGATGACAAACAATAGGGACGCTGCGCAGAACCGTATTGTCGTCGCCATGATGGGCGACGTTCCCGCCGTTACGACGGGAGTCGAGATCAGCGTGCCGATCGCCTGGCATCCGGCTGCAAGAACCGCCAATGCGACGCCCGTGTTCTGACGTTCGGCGTTGAGATGTCCATTCAGGGGAGCGCCGGCGCCTCCTCTGAAGGCAATGACAATCAACGCCCCAGTCAGTACAAGAAGAATACCAACTCCCGCCTCTATCGTGGTCCTCTTGTGATAGATGGCAGCCTCCAGCACGGCGCCGATAACGACGTTGGACGAGAATATGATGCTGGTCTTCTTCGGCCCTATTTTGCTGATGGCGGCAATGAGAGACAGGTCGCCGACCACAATTCCAATGAGGCTCGATGCCGCGAGCGTCAGCGCGTCCGCGACACTCACGCGAAGCGGAACATCGGCGATGAACAGCACCGGTAGCATGAAAAAAGACGCGAAGATCATTCGCGTCTTCGTGAACTCGAAAACACCTGTGGTGCGACTGACGTCAGCGGCAATGAGGCTACTGATCGCCAGGCACGCAGCGGTTCCAAGCCCGGCAACTTCGACGCCGACCGTCATTCGACGTTAGCCGTCTCGACTGTTGCGTCATCAGACCTGGTATCGTCTGGATAGATGTCTTCCATCGAGTTGTGCGTTATGGAATCCGACACCATGTCTTCCGGCGACGCAAACGTCAGGACCACAACGGTTCTCTTGGTAGATCCCGTCAGGGGCGCCACACGATGCAGTGTCGTATTCGCCTTCATAAAATAGCAATGTCCGCTGTTGACGTAGAGAGACCGAACGACGTTGTCTTGCAGGACCCGCCGGAGGTATGGCTCAGTCGAGCCTTTCTGCCATTCGACGTTCGAGAGGTACTCGACGCGTCCCCCGATGAGCGGATCTGGAGCCTCAATGACAAAAATGAGGGCATAGGCATAATCGTCCCAATGCCATCCATGGGTGTCGCCAGGCTCGCACTGGCTGTTGATGATATACTCCTCGGGTCGGTAAGGAACCCGTTCAATGTTCTCACCGGCGAGCTTCCGGAGGAAGGAGAGAACCGCGTCGCTATTGAAGATGGCCGGAATAATCCCGTCATGTTGACAAATAGCGTCACGCCCGACGCTGCTGTAGGCTCTTGGTGTGTTGCCGCTTTCCTTGATGGTCAGCTTTCGCCGCTTCGACTCCCGGTCGAGCAGGATATTGGCTTCGCTGGTGAGCGCTTCGACCATATCCTTCGGAAGAAGCTGATCGATGACAGCGACGTGATTGCTCCTGAACGTTTGTGACAGCTGATCGATGGCGGCTTGCGACAGGCCGCCAATGTGACTGGCTAGGCGCAGCTCGGTGTCTGTGGGCGTGCAGTTTGCTGACAGATTCATTGCAACCTCAAGTTCGCTGCTGAAAGAGCCAGGGCGGATCCCCCTGCCCGAGGACGTGCGGCTATGCATCGCGCGCGTCGCGACTGCCTCCGTCGTTCTGTACGGTGCCTGTGGGCCATGGAAGTATCGATACCGTATTTTTCGGATATGGCCGCCCGCGGTGGTCGTCGGTAGCTATGGACGACAGGGCATTGGGCTCGCTCTGCTTCGCGTTGAAGGCGACAAATCACAAAGGATGGCGTCGGTGAGCGAGAGCCAAGCAGGATGCGGCGCGATATTGCGAATGTTCGACGCGGCTCCCTGACGTTCAGTATCGTGTCACAAAGTTAAGGAGTGCGTCTTCGACGGACATCCTCCCTACGTCACGCCGCCTGTTCGGCGTTCATCGTCGGTGCCGTTCGCCGCGGCGCTGCTTGCCTGCTAATCACCGTGTCATCCACCGCCGCTCGGAGCTCTATCTCAAGCCACCTCGACTTCACCGACGATGTGTTCGCTCAATAGAGTGGAATCAGCGATGATGAATTATGAAGGCATATTTGTCCGGGCGATCGACGCTCTTCGTGAGGAAAGGCGATATCGGACATTTGCCACTCTGGTGCGCAATCCCGAGACTGCGCCGACTGCGCTCTGGCGACCGCCGGGCGAGACACGAGCACCACAGCCCGTCACCGTCTGGTGCTCCAATGACTATCTCTGCATGGGCCTGCATCCGGATGTGATCGAAGCGTCCACGGAAGCGTCCCGGAGCTTTGGCACGGGCGCGGGAGGAACAAGGAACATCTCCGGCACGCACCAAAAAATCGTAGAGTTGGAGCAGGAGCTGGCCAGTCTGCATGGAAAGGAGGCGGCGCTCGTCTTCACGTCAGGCTGGGTATCGAACTTCGCAGCAATCTCCACCATCGGGACTCTGTTGCCGGACTGCGTGATATTTTCAGACGCGGACAACCATAACTCGATCATTGAGGGTATCAGCCGCTCGAGATGCGAGAAGAAGATCTGGCGTCATAACGACGTGAGGCATCTTGAGCAGCTGCTTGCCGCGGAGCCCCGCAATCGCGCAAAACTCATCGTATTTGAAAGTCTCTATTCGATGAGCGGCAGTATTGCGCCCATCGGCGGGATCGCTGCTCTCGCTGAACGGTACGGTGCCATGACCTACATCGACGAAGTTCATGCCGTGGGGCTGTATGGACCTCAAGGTGGGGGCATTTGCGATCGAGACGGCCTCGCAGATCGGATCGACATCATTCAAGGTACGCTCGCCAAAGGGTTCGGATCGCTTGGCGGCTATGTCGCCGCAAATGCATCGATCGTCGATTCAATCCGAAGCTATGCGCCGTCGTTCATCTTCACGTCGACGATACCGCCACACGTCGCCGCGAGCGCAACGGCGGCGGTACGGCATCTGCGCCGGTCCAAGGCCGAACGCGACCAACAGCAAGCGGTGACGCGCAGGGTCCGGCGTGCGCTTCAGGCCGCGCGCCTGCCGGTCATGGCCAATGAATCGCATATCATCCCGGTCGTGGTAGGCGACGCGCAGAAATGTACCGCCGCGAGCCAGATGCTGTTGGAACGACACAGGATATATGTTCAGCCCATAAATTATCCGACTGTGAGCAAGGGCACGGAGCGGCTTCGTCTGACTCCGACACCGGCCCATCGAGACGCGCACATCGACCTGCTGGTCGCCGCTCTCTCTGATGTCTGGGCGTCTCTCGAGCTTCCGTACGATGAACGGGCCGCGCGATCTCCGATCGTTGGCATGACGGACGACGCGGTCAATCCGAAAGACATGACGAATCAGCGGTCGGTTCCGGCGGAGTAAAGGCGGACGCACCGCGCGTCGTGATGATGCGGCATCAGGCATGGCGAGGGCGGATACATGACGCATTCCAAGTACAAGATCCTGTTCGTAACGCAGCACTATCATCCAATTCATCTGGCAGACGACCGGATCTATATTGTTGAACCCATCCAGTACGAAGTGCTGGCGTCCATGCTGGACAAGGATGAGGTGGACATTTCTCTGCTGGATCAGCGCCTTGATCGCCGCCCGTTGGCCCTGCTCGAGACGATAAGGCGCCTGCGTCCAAACTTCGTCGGATTCACGTCTTGGACGATGCATGTCGACCTCGTGCGGATGCAGGCGGCGCTGGTCAAGCAGATCGACCCTTCGATCATCGTTGCGGTAGGGGGGCATCATGCTAGCCTAAGTCCGTCCGACTTTGCGGACCCCAACATTGACTACGTCATGATGGGAGAGGCTTATCTCTCTTTCCGGGATCTGATCCTGCGCTGCCGGGAAAGCGAGCGTAACGTAGCTGATCTGGCAGGCGTTGCCTGGCAGGACAACGGCAAATTCTTCTCGAACGGCAAGGCGGTCGTTCCGAAGTCCTTCGATCTCGACAGCCTCCCCCTCCCGGACCGAAGCATCCTCGGCAAGTATAAGGGCAGATACTATCACCTCTGGTGGAAGCCGGTTGCTGCCCTGAGGACGTCCATGGGATGTCCCGCAAGATGCTCGTTCTGCAACTTGTGGCGGCCGAACCTCGGAAAGTATCTAACGTGGAGCCCGGAATACATCGTCGAGTACCTCAAGACGATCGAGGAGCCGTATGTCATATTTACAGACGACCACTTCTTCGGGGACGGGCGCCGGGCGCACGCCATTGGTGAAGCGATCCTTCGGGCGGGCGTCAAGAAGGAGTACTTGTTCTACAGTCGGGCGGACGCGATTGTCAGAGACCCGAGCTTGGTCGCGCTGTGGTCGCGGGGTGGGCTCAAGCGCCTTCGGATGGGTCTGGAGAGCTATTCCGATTCCGAGCTCGGTGCCATGGAAAAGGGCAGCTCCGTGGCGCACAACGACAGGGCCATCGAGATTCTCAAGAAGCATGAAGTCTTGATCGAAGGCCTGTTTATCGTCGGTGTCGACTACAAAAGAGAACAGTTCGAAAACTTGACGAGCTACATCCGCAGCCGAAAAGTCGATATCCCGAACATCACTGTCGCGACGCCGATGCCGGGGACGACAGACTACGCCAAGAACGAAGACGCGCTCATTTACAAGAACCCGACGTACTACGATTTTCAGCACGCCGTGCTCCCCACAAGGCTCGATATCAAGGAGTTCTGCCATCTCTATGGGAAGATGCTGCTCAAGGTCCAGAGACCGCCACTCGAGCAGATCCGGCGCATAGGTCTGTTCAAATTCATTTGTAACGTCCCGTCATTCTGGATCTACTTTCTTCGCGTCTACACGTCTTACAAGCACTACGGCTACGTAGAGCGAAGCGGGGGCGAACGTCCGACACTTCCATGGGTTGATATGCGGCGCGGAAGCTGCAGCGGTGACGCGGTAGCGGACAAGAAATATGGCTCCGTCGACATCGACAAGGTGTTTCCGACAGGGGTTCCGTCATGACGGACGAGGCCGACGTCACGAATGATATCAAGCTGCGCTTCGGACGCCCCGACGATTTTGCCGCGCTTAGGTCTCTGCGGGGCGAGGTGTTCTGCGATGAGCTTGGGATTCAGGAGCGATCCTATCACGACGTCATTTTCGATTGGTATTCGAAGAATGTCGTTTTGCTTGCGGGCAACCGTTTGATAGGTGCTGTTCGTCTTGCCTACATCCGAGATTGGCAGGAGTACTATGTCAGCTACCTATGCCTCGCGGCGCAATACCGCCGGAAAGCGCATCTGCGGCTGTTGTTCGGAGCCATTATTCTGCTCATGAAGCGAAATGGGATCAGGTCAATCAGGGCGGATTCGTCCGACGCAAATCTGATGATGTATCAGGCGATGGGGTGCGTTCCCATCGGAGGAAAGTTCAAGAAGCCAGGATTTGTCTGCGACTGGACACCGATGCGCTACGACATTGGTGTCAATGCAGCGGCGGAGGAGAGTCTTTCAGAACGCGCGGCGGCTCATTTTGAACCGTGGACCGAGAGCGATCTGACATGGGTGTTCGACACCGTGTTTCATCGGTGTGACACCGCGTCGGCATTCGGGGCGACTTTCGAGACCCTTCTCGAAAAGGATCTGATCCCTGGGCATCTGCCGTATCTGGCTCGTCCCGACCGGGTGATCGACCTGCCGCACGATGAGGCGTTTACGCGTCATCTGAGGACAGTCGAGGTGCGGTCAGATGACGATGAATTCTTTTCGGCAACTTCAACAGCATCTCCCACTCGCCCTGCCTGCCCGGATCGCACGACCATCACCGCGAGCAGTCGGTTCGCGCATCTGAATGCTCGGTTTTCGTCCAAGACCCTGGTGGCGGTTCTTGTCGACTCGGAGGCGTTGGTCTTGGCGCGATTATACGCTGTCCTGACCTGCAAGCGTCTGGTCGAGTTGAACGATTGGGGGGAACTGCCCTCTCTCTGCCCACCGTCCGTATCGAGCGTGACTGCCATTATCGGACCGGCTGATCGGGCGCTGTCGACGGCGGTTTTATCGGCAGCGCAACGCCGATGCGCTATCGGGCTCCTGACCGCCGCGGACCTGCCGGCTCTCTCGTCGACGTTGCTCGGCTCGTATCTGAACTTCATTGGACCAACACGAGTGGCGATCGCGGTCCATCCGGCGGGTCTTGTGTCGTACGAGGCGCCGACAGGCGCGTGCGGTCGTGGGCTCGGCCCAGGTTTGTGGAGCCTCGCCGGTGGACCAGAAATGACCGTCGTCGCGATTGGCCCGTATCATTTTCTCATCGTGCCCGCCAGGATATGCCGAGCTGCCGTAGCGGCCATTTCAGAATTTCTCAAGGTTGGCTATGCGATCGGACAATCAGTCCGATTGGTCCGCGAGGAGTGCCTGGGCGATGAGCCGATCCTGCTGATGGGAGATCCGAGCCTTCGCCTCGATATCGCCCCGTCAGAGAAGAACGTGGAGGCGACGTGGCGCTTGGCGGCCGTCTCGAACTGATGTTCGTGCTGAACAACTCATTTTCGATGCCTGCTTTCACAGCCGCGGTGGTGACAGGGACGCTATGCGTTGTGGGGCCGTGTTTTCTTTTCGGACTGGCGCTGGTTGCGACGATCTTCGTGCGCGCGATGCCAAGGCGATCAGGTGAACGCAGGCTTGCCGGGTTGAAGCACGAGGTCAGGATCTATCACGACAAGCATGGCGTTCCCCATATCTTCTCGGAGAATTTTCAGGATGCCGCACGGTGCCTGGGTTACCTGCACGCAAGCGAGCGACTGTTTCAGATGGAAATTCACCGACGTGCTGGACAGGGGCGACTTTCCGAAATCTTCGGGGCGGATTTCGTCGACACAGACAAAATCATTCGTGTTCTAGGTCTCTACCAACTGGCCAAGACCAGCTTTGCCGCGCTTGCGCCGGAAACTCAATCCACGCTTTCGGCCTATGCGGACGGCGTCAATGCATTCTTGTCGACCCACCGAAGCAAACTGCCGTTTGAGATGGTCTGGTTGAGAATCCGGCCGGAGCCATGGTCTCCCATTGATTCAGTCGCGTGGGGCAAGCTCATGGCTTGGCAAATGAGCCGGAACTATCTCGCCGAGCTGAATCGAGCCGAGTTGACCAGCAGAATCGGAACGGTCGATGCCGGCCCGTTCTATCCCGATCCCATGCGGGGCAAGACCGGACCATTGGTATCGGGTGGGTCTGGTGGCTCGCGCGGACAATCCGACTTTTCAGACAAGATGGGAGCGTTGCTCGGATTGGCCAATGGCGCTTCAAATGCTTGGGTCGTCGCCGGCGAGCGTACCACGAGCGGCCATCCGCTCCTCGCGAACGATCCGCATCTTGACGTGTCGTCGCCGGTGCTCTGGTTTTTATGCCGGATCGTCACCCCCGAAGGATGGGTGAAGGGAGCCGGAGTACCGGGCGTACCGATGATCCTGCTTGGACAGAACGAGAGCATCGCCTGGGGAACCACGGCGGCGATGTCCGACGTTCAGGATCTGTTCGTGGAAACTCTGGATCCGGCGGATCCGACCAAATATCTTGCGCAGGCTGGCTCTCACGCATTTGACAGACATGAAGAGACGATCCGAGTCCGAGGTCGGCCCGACGTCAAATTCACCATCCGCAAGTCGCGGCATGGCCCGGTGCTATCCGATGCTGTCCCGCGTCTTGCCGCGCTGGCGGGCAGCGATGGCGTCATCGCGCTATCCTTCAGCGGGCTCGGAGATTGTGACCGCACTGCCGAGGCGTTTCTGAAGCTCAATCGGGCGCGGAATTGGGAGGAATTCAAGGATAGTCTGCGGCTGTACGAAACGCCTGCGCAGAATATGTTCTACGCCGACGTCGCCGGCAATATCGGAGTCATGAGTCTCGGGCGGGTCCCAGTGCGCAAGTCGGAATATGGCCTGCATCCCGCGGCGGGATCAACAGGTGATGCAGACTGGTCAGGCTACGTTCCGTTCGAGCAGATGCCGCACTCGTTCAATCCGGCCTGTGGCTATATCCATAATGCGAATGGTCGACCGGCCTGGTGTGGGCACGATGTCTTTATGGGATGCGATTGGGAAGAGCCGTATCGGACGCAAAGAGTCCAGCAGTTTTTCGACAACATCAGATTGCACTCGCTGGAAACATCTGCCGAAATGCAGGCCGACATTCTATCTCTCGCCGCTCAGGATCTTCTGCCGATTTTGCTTCGAGCAACCCCGTCCAGTCCACTGGGACGGCAAGCCCTCGCGCTGCTCTCGAAGTGGGACGGCACGATGCACAAGGACTGGGCAGAACCGCTCATTTTCAACGGGTGGATGCAGGCGCTCCGACGAATGCTGATCGATGACAAGGCGAAGGTGAAGCTTGAGTATGTCGGGCCATGTGCGGCTTCGCTCCTCAGGAAGCTTATCCTGGAGCATCCCAAATGGTGCGCTTCGGGCGAAGAGACGGATCTGGAATGTCGTGCATGTCTGACGCGGGCTCTCGAAGAAGCTATGGCGCTGCTCTCGAGGCGCCGGGGATCTGACCTGACGAAATGGCGGTGGGGAGACGAGCACATCTCGACGCTTTCGCACGTCTTCTACTCGCGGATACCGATCTTCAGGTCATTGAGCGAGCTTGGCGTCGGAAGTGGCGGGGACCTGTATACGCTCAACAGCGGAGGTGCTCTGCAGCCGCACCATGATCGCCCGTTCGAGCGGAAACACGTTCCGACATTTAGAGCCCTATATGATCTCGGCGATCCGGATCGGTCCCGCTTCATGACCGCGACCGGCCAATCTGGGCATATCTTCTCGCGCTTTTACGGAAACCTGACGCCGCTTTGGAACGAAGGCGAGTCGATCACGCTGGCTGGCGATGAGTTGGCCTTGCAGCGTGAAGGCGCGACTCTCATGAGATTTATTCCGTAGGGCTGACAGGGCAGTCACATGGCGGTCGAGGAAGCATCTTTGGTCAAATCGGGTGATACGGAAGCCGATTCCTCGGGCGCGCCGTTGCCGCCGGTTGAGTCAGGATCCAGTCGATCCGGTCCCTATGTTTCGGGGCTGATCGCAGTCATGTTTTGGGGAACGACTCCGGCCGCGACGGTACTGGTCGCCCATGACATGCCCTCATCGTTGATCGGGCCGTCCAGACTTCTCCTGGCCGCGATGTTCCTCCTACCAATGGTTCTCCTGCTTCGGCCGCCGCTTCCGACCGATAGGGGAGGTTGGATCGCCGTCGCGATCAACGGTGTGATCGGGTTCGGTGGCTCGTTCTTTCTGCAGGGTCTGGGCTTCTCGCGAACGTCGACTTCGCACGCGGCTCTCATCTTGGCTTGCGCTCCGGTGTTTACATCCATCATCCAGCATGTGCTGTCCCGGACATTTCCCCGCACTCTTTGGCTGATCGGAAGCGCGATGGCATTGTGTGGTGAGACGTTTCTGATCGGCGCTCGTTCGAACGGCGATGTCTTCGGCAGTGGAACAATGGTGGGCGACATCATCGTTCTCATCGGCACCATTACGGTCAGCATTGGATATGTGGCAGGCGCTCGCGCATCTGCGCGAATTGGCCTGTTCGGAGCGACGGCATGGTCGATCATCTTCGGTGCTGCTCTTGTGACGCCGCTGTTGCCCTCTGTCCTGGAGGCGTTCTCCGGGGTGACGGTCGTCGGAGGAGGGGCCCTGTTCTTTCTTGCGGTCTTTTGCACCTTGATCGGATTCGCCGCATGGTTCTGGGCTTTGGACAAGGGAGGCGTCTCGGCGATTGCGCCTCTGCAGTTCGGGCAGCCGATCGTATCACTCTTGATAGCCGTGATCTTTCTGGGAGAGCAGCTTTCGACGAGCATTTTTGCTGCGGTTGGATTGGTTCTCACGGGGGTATACTTCTGTCGAAAGTCGGTGTGAGAGGTCGTATCCCGCGAGGTGGGGCGCCGGTTAGCAATGCGGCTCTTGATGTGCGTTCCGCAATAGTGGCTGGGCGAATTGCTGTGCTGGATGAATGCGGTTGCAGGTTGTTGTTGTCAGCGAGCCGGACCGCAAGGTCGAAGAACAGCGTTTCGTTCAAGAACTCGTCGCGGATCTCTGCATCCGGTTCATCATGACGCTGCGGGTGAGCTCGGTACTTTGTCCGAGACGATCGCGCCCGGCTTGCCGTCCGGTGCGACAATCGCAGTCAGCCCGCGCTTCCTGTCGCCCGAGAGCGACGTATCGGCAAATGCTCCCAGCCATTCCGCGGTGACGATCGTCGATCGCACAGCTCTCAGCGCGAACGCTGGCTCGGCACGGTCCTCGCTCGGCACGCTCTTGGCGCGGCGGACCGCAAGCTGCTGATCGGCACTCGAACTGCCGAGCTCTCGTCCCTGGACGGGGGCTTACCGCCTGCAGGTGCTTGCAGGCGGCTCGCTGTATCCAACAGCCAGAAGGCAACTTGGGCCCGGAATGACAGAGCTGGTTAGGTCACCGGGATCGCCGCGCTGTAGGTGCGGTTGGCGCCGTCCACCTGCAAGGAGCATAGATCCAACGGCTCGGGTACAATCTCTCGCTGTGCGTGAAGTACCCCGGTCCTGCGCAGCGCTCCTGCGCAGATGTGACGTTTTGCTTTGGAAGCGGCGAGGTCTCGGAGGGATGGTTGGTCTAAGATGTCAGTGTCGATTCCCAAGCATTTGCGCGATGTAGATACCGTACGGTCAGAGACTCTCGCCTCCAACGCAAGGGTCGGTCGCCCATCAAAGACCACGGGATCGGCGAGTGGTTGCGCATTCCATCCAAGCCGGTTCAGCCGCCGTACCCAACCCGGTTTGGATTGCGCGATAAGACCCGTGATGCCGAGGTACTGACATATCTCTGCTATGGCGACCATCAGTCGACGCGAGGCTAGAACGTCACCGTCTGCGATCTCGGACCTGGCGCAAAGACGGGTCCATTCGAAGATGTCCGGCGCCTTCGGATATGATCGCCCCCGCACCAGCTCCGGATACACGTGCGACAGGAGATGCGGCCTGGTCGTCGGAAGAAGCCGCGAGTACGCCATCACCCGTCCGTCGTGGATATCAACTACATGCAGCGCATGATCACCATCAAACTGGTCCCGATCGCGCCGGTCCGGCTTGACAAGGCTTGACCACGCAAGCGCTTCCACGAAGATCCTATATCTAAGATCGTAGATTTCATCCATAAGGCTGGGCGTCGCCAGTTTTGAATCCTCGTAGAACGCAAATATCATCATGGTCTCCTCGGGTAGGGAGACCAACCGATCATTTTGCAGAAGTATTGGCGATGCCGTTCTAGTACAGTATTTACTTCATACCGGCTTTAGCGAACCATTCAATATCGCGATGCGGACGGCCTCTGTTCGGCTGCCGGCGCGAAGCTTCGACATCGCGTTGCGAAGATATTGATCGACGGTTCGCTTGGAAAGACGAGCCTCAAAGGCGATTTCCTTGGATTTCAGGCCGTGCATCGCCCAATGTAGGCATTCCAGTTCGCGCGGCGCGAGCACGCACGCTCGCTCCTCTTTCGCCGTTGCAGGTCTTTTCGCGTGTATCATTTGGTCGACACGCTGATGACTGAGTAACGCCATGAAATGAAGATTGTGCCGATCGCTTCGCTGCAGCGGCTTGGCGCCCGTCGCAAACGATACGCATGTTGTGCGCATTTGCGGACCGTGGATCGGGACCGTGAAGCCGTCAATCAGTCCTGCGTCCCTTGCTTCGTCCATGAGCTTTCGTTGTTTTGCGGTGAGCGGCTGAACCGCACACTCCTCGCTCCAGACGTACGGCGTCGCTCTTTCCCGAAGCAGTTGGGCAATCGGGTCTATATGGACATAATTTCTCTCATTATAATATCTGATCCAGGCATCATTCCAGCCACGTAGCTGGATATGAGGCTCGAGGATTTCCATTCGGCTCGGCAGGTCAGCGATAAAGACGCCGGTCACTCCGAAGCGCTCAGTGGAGGCTAGAAGCAGCTCGAGTAGGCTGTCGATGCTAGTAGCATCAGCGATAGCTTCGCCATAGGCCTGAGGGATCTCAAACATTGCCTTCTGTCTCGAACGCAAAGTAGTCAGGATACTGCCGATAGCTGACGGATATCTCTCGTCCGGACAGTCACCTTAGAGGTTCGCGAGTCGCCACACATTCAACCAGCGCACCTCCTCCCGACGTTCCGTTCAGAAATTCCTCGTCTGGCCCGCGCGGTCGTGCACAAAAAAATTGGAGAGTCGTTTCCTCGACATGCCCTACAACCTCTGCGGATGATTAGCAGTGACGGTATAGGAATGCAACCGTTCTGGTTTCCGTGGAATGGTTTTTTGCAGATTGAATGGCAATCTGGTTAGGGCGGTGCGTCGAATGTCTGCCGTACGGCCCTGGTAATCGGCCGCAGACATGTAGGAGGCTGTGGCGAAACCCATTCACCGGCTCCTCTGCTGGGGCTCTCGCTGCCGTCAGACGCGACCGAACGACAATGAACGGCCGGAAGCCGGCGGCCCCGACGTCCTGGGTAGGAGACGAGAGTGTCAGCGAATACACGTATTGATTGACGATGAGAAGACTGACCCAGCCAGCACTTGAAAAGCGGTCTGCAAGCGCAGCGTTTTTTCGCCGTCAACGCGAACAGCCGGCCTGCTGAACCGATCGCGCCGCGCGTCGGGATACGACGCGTTCATTGAGAAGGCAAACAACCGATTGATATTGCGGCAGTTCGTCTCGACGATTTGCCAAAATGGCTTTGATATCGTTGCATCATCAAACTGATTTTGAATCCGCCATGCGGCCTCTCATCCAGCAGCGTGGCCCGACGTCATGAAATCGTCATTGGTGGAATGACCATGGAAGTTACTGGCAAGTCATATGCCTCTTGACCAGCGGGTCCTAGGTTCGAGCCCTATGCGCCTGCCGCCAACAATCGATGGTTGTGTTTGATCCAAGGCCTGAACTGCAGGCCTCGTACGGGCAATCTTCAACACGGTTGGGTGAGATCGATTATGTCGTCGGTGACGTGCCCGTGGTTGCTCACTCTGCTCGAACCAAGGAGCGCGACATCAATCGACGCCCGTGAGGCCGGCACATCGAGACTGTGAATAGCTCGGATCAAAACGATCAATTTTACGAATGATCTGGGATCGCTCATCAATGACGCGATCGGTCGGGCGCGGGCGCGTCGCCGTGAGGTCGGTCGGGGGCAAGCTCGTTTCGTAGAAAACGCGCCACCAAGGGGGGATTCATGACAAGAGGACTGCAGCGGTCCGCTTCCGCAGCGTTGATGTTGGCCGGGATGATCCAGGGTGCGTGGGCCGCCGAGAACGCGGCCACCAACTATCCGGCGGGCTCGCCCGGCGTGTTCATTGCGTCGTTTCCGCCGATCCCGGGCCTGTTTGCGATCAGCCAGACCAGCTACACCAGCGCCAACGGCCTGTATGACGGGCAGGGCAAAAAGCTGCCGATCGACTTCAAGCTCTCCGCCGTGTCGGAGACGATGCGGTTTCTCGCCAGTTATCCCGGCGACTTTTTCGGCGCCCATGTCTATTCGCAGCTCGTGGTGCCCTTCGTCCATCTCGAAAGCACCAATCCCGGCGGATCGTTCCAGGCCAACGGCCTTGCCAATCTGACCTTCTCGCCGATCATTCTGAGCTGGGCGCTGTCGCCCGTGCAGACCTTCACGGTCGGCCTGGACATCATGCCCAACACCGGCACCTATTCGGCGCGGCAGCCCCTCAACGTCGGCACGAACTACACCACCATCTCGCCCGTCCTCGCCTATCGCTATGCCGATCCGAAGGGCTTCGAATTCGCCGTCTCGCCACGTCTGCTGCTCAACGGCACCAATACCGATTCGGTCAACGCCTTCACGCAGCTGACCCAGCAGTACCGCAGCGGTGATGCGCTGGTGGTCGACTTCAACGCGGGCTATAATATCGGCGCCTGGAAGCTCGGCGTCGTCGGTGGCTATACGCATCAGTATCAGGACGACAAGATCAACGGCGTCAAGGCATTCAATTTCGCCGGGGTGCAGGACGGCAACCGGTTGCGCTCGATCAATGCAGGCCCGTCGCTGACCTATAATGCGGGTCCCTTCCAGATCAACGTGAACTACCAGCATACATTCTACGTCGAGAACGGCAGCCGCGGCGATACGGTCTGGGCCAATCTGGCATTCCCGATCTGGGTGCCCGCGCCGCCGCCCGGAGCCGGACCGATCAAGCGCTGACTCGCGCAAGCTGGATTGATCGCTCATCAACGAAGGCGGCCGGCGTCTCGCGCCGGCCGTTCGCCATCGCCAGTGCCGGTCGACGGTGGTCAGGGCAGCTCGGCGACGACCTCGCGGATCAGAGTGCGCAGCCACAGCAGGCCGGCATCGTTGGAGCGGTAGCGATGCCATTGCACGCGCTGCCGCAGCGCCGGCAGCGCGATCGGCAGCTCGATGATGCGGATGGGAAGGCTGCGCTGGGCGGCGATGGCGAGCCGCCGGTGCACGGTGGCAAGGCGGTTCGTCCCGGCAACGAGATGCGGAATGGCGGTGAACGCGTAGACCGAAACGTCCTCGCTGCGGCTCGTGTTGCGCTGCTCCAGATAATAGGTTTCGAGCGATTGCGCCGCGATCGCCGGCCGCATCACGACGTGGGACGACTTGGCGAAATCCTGCCGTGACAGCTTGCCCTTGCCATACTTTCCCTTGCTCCACGCGATGACGCAGAAGTCGTCCTCGAAGATCACCTCGGACGGGTGCAGCTTGGAGCTGAATTCCTCCGGGATGATCAGCAGGTCGACGTCGCCGCGCTCGAGCGCGCGCTCCGGCCGCTGCACCTGCTGCAGGAAGTCGAAGCGGATACCGGGCGCAAGGGCCTCGCTGCGCGCCAGCAGCCGCGGGATCAGCGTCACCAGCGTGTAGTCCGACGCCAGGATCTTGAAGCAGCGGTCGGACTGCGCGGGATCGAACTCGGCAGACGAGGCGATGGCCCAGTCGACCCGCACCAGAAGGTCCCTGATCGAGTCCTTCAGCGTCTCCGCTCGCGGCGTCAGCTCCATCTTGCGGCCGATCTTCACCAGCAGTTCGTCATCGAAATAGGTTCGCAGACGCAGCAAGGCATTGCTCATCGCGGACTGCGTCATGTTCATGCGCGCGGCGGCGCCGCTGACGCTGCGCAGGTGCAGCAGATGGTCGAGCGCGACCAGGAGATTGAGGTCGAACTTGTTGTTGAAGCGCATCGGCGGCCTCGCTCGAGGTATTCAAGAGATCAATGCGATCAATCTTGTTAATCAATTTTTCGAAATGGTCAAACGGGGCTATGCCAGACCTCGGGAAGAACGTCGAGGAAGACGCGTGGCCGGGCCGCGCGTCGCGAGTGCATTCATGTTCAAGTATTTTCCGACCAACTATGTCTGGAATCTCTCGGTCGATCTCGCGATCGAGATGGGCGCGCGGATCGGCGAGATCGAAGAGATGTGCGCGCCGCTGCAGGAGGCGGCCCGGCAGCCCGATGCCAACGGTACCCAGGCCTTCCGCGAGACCTGGGCGCGGATGGCAGACAAGCTCTGTGCGCTCGCGTCCGAGGACGAGGCGAAAGGGCGGCTGCTGTCGGCCGGCGAGAAATATGGCCGCGCAGCGAGCTATTTGATCACCTGCGAGCGTCTGCAGGCGCACGAGGCGCCGGGGCGGCTGGCGCTGTACCGCAGATGTCTCGACGTCTTCGCCAAGGGCATTGCACTGGCGCGGGAGAACTGCGAGCGCGTCGAGATTCCCTATGAAGGCTCCCACATTGCCGGTCTCATGGTCCGCGCGGAAGGGCGCGACGGGCCGGCGCCGCTGCTGGTGCAGGTCAACGGCCTGGATTCGACCAAGGAGATGAAATACCGCGTCGGCTTGCCCGCCTGGCTCGCCCGACGGGGCGTGTCGTCGCTCGTGATCGACCAGCCCGGATCGGGCGAGGCGCTCCGGCTGCAGGGTCTCACCGCGCGCCATGACAGCGAGCATTGGGCGTCCCGGGTCGTCGACTGGCTGGAGACCCGCAGCGACGTCGACCCGAAGCGGATCGGTCTCGAGGGCGTCTCGCTCGGTGGCTACTACTGTCCGCGCGCGGTGGCTTTCGAGCCGCGCTTTGCCTGCGGCGTCGCCTGGGGTGCCAATCACGATTGGCGCGACGTGCAGAAGAGGCGCCTGCAGAAGGAAGGTGATTTCCCGGTCCCGCATTACTGGGCGCATGTGCGCTGGGTGTGGGGTGCGAGAGATCAGGACGACTTCATGCGGATTGCCGAGCAGGTTCACCTCGACGGCATTCTCGACCGCATCAAGGTGCCGTTCCTGGTGACGCATGGCGAAAAGGACTCGCAGATTCCGCTGCATTGGGCCGAGCGGACCTATGAGCAACTGGTGAATTCGCCCAAGCGCGAGCTGAAGGTCTTCACCGCGCGTGAAGGCGGCGCCCAGCATGCGAGCTTCGACAACAGCATCAATGCCGGCCACTACATCGCGGACTGGGTCGCAGAGACATTGAACGGACACATCGCCTGAAGCAGCAGGTGGAGAGGAAAGTTATGAAAATTGTCGGTCTGGAGAGCCTGATATTCGGTGTCGACGACGTGAGAGGCGCGGCGCGCTTCCTGGTCGATTACGGGCTGACGCCCGTCGACGTCTCCGATCGCGGCGGCCGCTTCGAGGCGATCGACGGCACCGCCGTGGTGATCGCACGGCAGGATGATCCGGCTCTGCCGCCGGCGCCCGTGCCGGGCTGCCGTCTGCGCAAGACGGTGATGGGCGTCGCCGACGAGGCGACGCTGGGGGCGATCACCGCCGAGCTGCGGCGCGACCGCGAGGTCCGGCGGCTGCCCGATGGCTCGATCGAGTCGACCGACGATTCCGACTTCGTGATTGGCTTTCAACTGACGGCACGGCGGCCGTTCCTGCTGGCCAGCGAGATCTCGAATGCGCCGGGCGGCGTGGTGTTCCGGCCGATCAACAGCCTCGGCGTGCCGCCGCCGGGCAGCGTGATCCGTCCGCGCTCGCTGTCGCATGTGGTCTATTTCGTGCCCGACGTGGTGAAGGCCGAGGCGTTCTACGTCAACCGGCTCGGCTTCCGCTGCACCGATCGCTTCACCGGCACCGGGCCGTTCCTGCAGCCGGGCGGCTCGCTCGACCATCACACCCATTTCCTGATCGGCGCGCCGCCGCACATGCACGGCGTGGAGCACTTCACGTTCCATTTCGGTGGTCCTTCGGAAATGATCACCAACGGCTATCGCTTCGTCGAGAAGGGCTATCAGGCGTTCTGGGGCCCCGGCCGTCACATCCTGGGCTCGAACTGGTTCTGGTACTTCAATAGCCCGTTCGGCTGCCACATCGAGATGGATGCCGACATGGACCAGCACGATGCGAGCTGGCAGCCGCGCGAGGCGACGGCATCCGCCGACAATTCGCAGACCTTCCTGATGAAGATGCGCAAGAAATGGTACCCCGGCCCCGGAATCCCCGAGAATGGCGACTACGCGTGAGGCCGAGGCGCGATGGATCCGGCTGTGCCGCGCCGATGAGATCGGCGAGGCGCAGTCGCGCGGCTTCGATCCCGATGATGAGGGGCAGGACAGCCTGTTCGTCGTGCGCCGGCACGGACAGCTGCATGGCTGGCGCAACGCCTGTCCGCATATCGGCGGTGCGCCGATGGCCTGGCGCAGGGATGCGTATCTCAACGCCGACGGCACGCGTATCGTCTGTCACGCGCACGGCGCCGAGTTCATGCCCGACACCGGGCTGTGCGTGCAGGGGCCGTGCCGCGGCGAGCGGTTGAGCCGTCTCGAGCTCGTCGTCATCGACGGCGAGTTGTTCGTAAAGTCATAACATGCCCGCAAGGGCGGACTGCAGAGGGGGAAGCACCATGGCAGTGGTGAGCAGGGTGCTGACGATCGGAGGCGGCTTTTCCGGTATGGCCGCGTCGATCCAGATGCGCAAGGCGGGCATCAACATCGATCTCGTCGAGGTCGATCCGAACTGGCGGCCGGAGGGCGCCGGCATCACGGTCAGCGGACCGACCTTGCGCGCGCTCGAGACGATCGGCGTGTTCGCGGAATTCGCGCGGCGCGGCTACACGGCTGACGGTGTCGACCTGTTCGCGCCATCGGGGCATCGGATCGGCGAGATCCCGACACCGAAGGCCGTAGGATCGGATGTGCCCGGCGGCGGCGGAATCATGCGGCCCGAACTCGGGCGCATCCTCGCCGATGCGACGCGCGCCGCTGGCGTTCACGTGCGTGTCGGCTGCACCTACACGCGGATCACGCAGCACGACGGCGATGTCGAGGTCGCCTTCACCGATGGCACGACGGGCCGTTATGATCTCGTGGTGGCTGCCGATGGCGTGCATTCGAAGACGCGGGCGCTGCTGTTTCCCGAGGTCAAGCCGCCGCAATACATCGGCCAGGTGGTCTGGCGCGCCGTGCTGCCGCGGCCGGCCGACATCGTGCGTCCGCGGATGTGGCTGGGTGGTGCGGTCAAGGCGGGCGTCAACCCGGTGTCGCCGAGCCACATGTATATGTTCGTGACGGAGGCGCGGCCGGAAAAGCTCCAGGCCGAGCGCGCGTCCTGGCCGCAACTGGTCGCGGACCTGCTGGCGCCGTTCAGCGATCCCGTGCTGGTGGCACTGCGGGCGCATCTGTTCGCTCCCGACGCCGCCATCGACTATCGGCCGCTCGCCAACCTGCTGGTGCCGGCGCCGTGGAATCGCGGCCGCGTCATCCTGATCGGCGACACCGTGGCCGCGACCACGCCTCACCTCGCCTCCGGCGCGGGCATCGGCATCGAGAGCGGCATCGTGCTGGCCGAGGAGCTGGCTCGCGCGACGACCCTGCAGGAGGCGTTCGACCGCTTCCATGCGCGCCGCTGGGAGCGCTGCCGCATGGTGATCGAGAACTCGGCGCAGCTCTGCCGCATCGAAATGGAGAACGGCGACAAGGCGGAGCACGCCAGGATCATGCGCGAGTCGATCGTCGGGCTGACGCAGCCGATCTGAGCCAACAACATCAACGAACAACATCATCAACGGGGAGGAAGCAATGACGGTGACGACGGAGACGTGGCGCGGGCGCATCGCGCTGATGGTCGCGCATTGCGCCGGGATGGTCGATCTCGTCGCGCTGCCGGTCTGGGTGGGCGCGCTGATCGAGCGCTACAGGTTCAGCCCGCAGCAGGCGGGACTGCTGGCCACGCTGTTCCTGCTGGGCGCCGTGCTCAGCAGCCTGTTCTTCGCGCCTCGCTTCAACCGGATGAACGCCCGCCTGGCGGCGGCTGCGGGATACGCCGTGGCCGCGCTGGTGTTCCTGGCCGCGAGCCGAACGTCGGAGTTTGCGCTGCTCGCGATGCTGCACGCGCTGGGCGGCGCAACAGCGGCCTGCGGGCTGAGCTTCACTCACGGCACCATCGCACGCAGCGCCAACCCGCACCGCCTGTTCGCCATCGTCGGAATGGCGCTCGGTGTGTTTGCCATTCTGTTTCTCGGCATGACGCCCAATCTCGTGGCGAGCTTCGGCGGCCAGGCCTTGTTCGTCGTGTTTGCCGGCGTGATGGCGGTCGCGGCGCTGGCGGCGGCGCTATCATTTCCGAAGGGCGTGGTGCGCAGTGACGAGGATCTGATCGCGGAGGTCAGCCATCTGCCGCGCGCCGTCTGGTTCGGCATTGCCGGCATCAGCTGCATGGCGCTGACCCAGGCGATGCTGTTCAGCTTCATCGAGCGCATCGGCGCTGACCGCGGCTTCGAAGCTGACGCGGTGACGGGCGTGCTGATCGCGCTCGGCTTCGTCAACCTGCTGCCGGCGCCGCTCGCCGCCATAATGGAGCGGCGGCTACCGGCGAGACACGTGCTGCTGGCGGGCCCGGTCTGCCAGGCGCTGATCGCCGTGACGATCACCTTCGGCTCCGGCTTCGTCGCCTATGCGGTCCCGACCGCGATCTTTGCCGCGGTAATGATCTTCACCCACACCTTTGCGTTCGGGCTGCTGTCGCGTCTCGACCCGACCGCGCGGGCGTTGGCCGGCACGCCGGCGATGCTGATGATCGGCGCTGCGATCGGCCCCATTCTCGGCGGCACCTTGGTGCAGCTGTTCGGCTATCCTGCGCTCGGGCTCGGCGCCGTCATCATCTCATCCGTCGCCGTCGTGATGTTCTCGCGCGTGTTCGCTGCGCGCGGCGCAGCGTCCGCCGCCTCTCTCGAAATCGCCTGACCAGGAGGCCTCCAGCATGACCCTTCCGCAGATCCGCCGCGTCGTCACCGGCCATGACGCGCAGGGCGCCGCCGTGATCTCGTCCGACGGCGCCTTGCCAACCGTCACCGAGCTGGCGGCGATCCCCGGCACCTTCTTCCACGAGGTCTGGAGCACGCAGGCAACGCCGGCGCTGATCGACAACGGTCCCGATCCGACGATCGGGCCGCTGCGGCTGCCGCCGCCAACGCATGGCAGCCGCATCCGCTTCGTCGACATTCCGCCGGATACCGAGGACTTTCTCCGCAACGGCGCGGCGCGCATGAATGCCGCGTTCAGCCAGATCGGCGACCCCCACGCCTCGACCGTGACGACGGAATCGCCACATCCGCTGATGCACCGCACCGAGACGATCGACTATGGCATCGTCATCTCCGGTGAGATCACGCTGGTGCTCGACAAGGGCACCGCTGACCTCAAGGTCGGCGACGTGGTGATCCAGCGCGGCACCAACCACGCCTGGGCCAACCGCAGCGACAAGCCGTGCCGGATGCTGTTCATCCTGGTCGACGGCAAGTTCGGTCCCGAAGCCAACCCGACCAAGGCCAGCTGATGAGACTCGCGACCTATCGGAACGGCAGCCCCGACGGCGGCCTGGTCATCGTCTCCGGGGATCAGGCGCGCGCGTGCAATGCCAGCGCCATCGCACCGGATCTGCTGACGGCGCTGCGGAATTGGCAGCAGGTCGAGCCGGCGTTGCGCCAGCTCGCTGAAAGTCTCGAGGATGGATCGGCTGCCGATGTAACGGCGTTCGATCCCGCGCGATGCCTCGCACCGCTGCCGCGCGCGCCGCAATGGCTGGATGGCTCGGCCTTCCTGAATCACGGACGGCTGATGGATGTCGCCTTCAACAAGCCGCCGATCCCCGACTTCGACACCGTCCCGGTGATGTACCAGGGCGCCAGCGACGACTTCCTCGGGCCGCAGGACGATGTTCCCTTCGTGACAGAAGCTGATGGCATCGACTTCGAGGGCGAGTTCGGCGTCATCGTCGACGACGTGCCGATGGCTGCTTCTGCCGAAGAGGCTGCGCAACGAATCCGGCTGCTGGTGCAGATCAACGACTGGAGCCTGCGCGCGGTCGGCGCGCGCGAGGTTCGCACCGGCTTCGGCTTCCTGCAGGCGAAGCCCTCGACCAGCTTCGCGCCGTTTGCGGTGACGCCGGACGAGGTCGGCGATGCCTGGCGCGATGGCCGGCTCGACATGGCCCTGCATGTCCGGCGCAATGGCGAGCGGATCGGCGCAGCCTCGGGCCGCGAGATGGCGTTCTCGTTCCCGCAGCTGATCGCCCATGCGGCGCGGACGCGGCGGTTGACGGCCGGCACGATCATCGGCTCGGGCACGGTCTCGAACGCCGATCGCGCCGCCGGATCGAGCTGCCTTGCCGAGGTCCGGGCGATCGAGATGATCGAACACGGCGCGGCGCGGACCTCGTTCCTGCGCTTCGGTGAGGAGGTGACCATGCAGGCCTGCTTCGCCGATGGCCGGCCGGGTCCGTTCGGGCGTGTCGCGCAGCGCGTGGTTCGTGCGGCGGGCGCCGATCGGCCGGATTGAACCATGCGTATTCTAGTCACGGGGGCCGCGGGCTTCATCGGCCGTGCGCTGCTGCATCGGTTGCTGATCGACATGGACGGTGCTGAAATCACCGCACTCGATCTCGCCGAGGCGCCAGCGGGATTGTCCGGTGCGCGTCTGTCCTGGATCAGAGGCGGCCTCGACGATCCTGCCGTGCTCGAGCAACTCGGCGCCGCGCCGTTCCACCTCGTGTTCCATCTCGCCAGCATTCCCGGCGGCCGCGCCGAGGCCGCGCCCGCGCTCGGCCGCCGCGTCAATCTCGATGCGTCGCTGGATCTCTTCCAGCTGCTGGCGGAGAGCCGACATCGGCCGCGCGTGGTCTATGCCAGCAGCATCGCCGTCTACGGCGCGCTTGCGGAGGCGCGGGTCGGCGCACGCACGGAGGCGCGGCCGGCGATCACCTATGGCGCGCACAAGCGGATGGTGGAGATCGCGCTCGCCGATCACACGCGACGCGGAGATCTGTCGGGTATCGCACTGCGGCTGCCCGGCATCGTGGCGCGGCCCAGGCCCGTGAGCGGCTTCGGATCGGCGTTCATGAGCGAGCTGCTGCATGCGCTGTCCGCGGGCGAGAGCTATGTCTGTCCGGTGTCGCCGGGCGCGACGGCCTGGTGGTTGTCCGCGAAGGCCGCCGTCGACAATCTCCTCCTCGCCGGGAAGCTCGATGTCTGCGGAACCCTGCAGCTTCCGGCGCTTCGTCTCTCGATCGCCGAGGTGGTGGACGGCCTGGCGCAGCTGCTCGGCGCGGAGCGCGCCGCGCGCGTGACGTTCGATCCCGATCAAGGCATAGAGGACGTCTTCGGCCGCTATCCCGAGTTGGATGCCACCGCCGAGCTGGCCCTCGGCTTCGCCCACGATGGATCGGTGGCGGAGATGATCGCGAATGCGGTGCGCGCGATCGCATGACGGGGAATGAGCCCAACTCGCCGGACCAGCATCTGTCGGGCGAGGCCATGGGCGCCGCGGCCATGGCGTCCCAAAAGGAGTGCTGATTCTTTGATTTTGTTGGTTTTCCCTGCTTCCTTAGGGAGCGCCAGTTTCCAAGCTGAACTATTGATTTCTGGGAGTTTGAGCCGGACTACATGTTCGGCAGGATGGGCGTTGACGCCAAGGTCGGTGGTGCCGCAATCCCAGGCTGGACCGTTACGGCTCTGGTGTTCATTCCATTCGCGGCTGGTTATTTCCTGTCGTACCTGTTCCGGACGATCAATGGCGTGGTCTCCCAGCGCCTCGCCTCCGAGCTTGGACCGATGCTGATGATCGCTCTTGGCGCTCGCCGAGGCGAAGCAAGCCTCGCGTCTGGAGGTCGTATCAATAGAGCCGAGCCGGACAAATGCAGTGCTGCGGTTGGAGGCTCCGGCACGTCGCGATGAACTGATGTGCCGGCCGGCTCCATCGGGGAGCGGCGGAGGCTCATTTCGCACCCGACAGGAAGCTCTTGATGAAATCGACGGCTCCCGCCGATTTTGCCGGATCGGACGGCGGCGCTTCGGCGGCCGACGGTTGCGCCGCCAGACGCGCGGTGTGCGCGTGAAGATGCCGCGTCCGCCGGTGGGCGTGAGTGGCGCTCTGCCCGTGCCTCTGCGAAGCACTGCTCACGGTGATCGTGATCTTCTTCGATACCAGCGGTGGATCGAAGTTGAAGTGCATGCCGTCGCCCAGGACGAGCTGCAGGTTATGCTTGCCGGGGGGCAGCTCGATCAGGGCCTCGGTCTCGCCCGCGCCGTAGTGCAGGTGCTTTCTGTCCTGCGGAATCGGCTCGCCCGGGCTGATCGGCTCATCGGCGTCGATCAGGAGGTGATGATGGCCGGTGTTGGCAAAGGCGTCACCGGCATGGGTCACGCCCATGTTGCGAAGTCCGAACCGGCACCAGAACGCGGTCTTCACGGTGTCGCCGTCGGTTGGCGTGATGAAATACAGGTAGGCGTCCTTCGGCGCCGTTTTCGCCTGCGCCCATGCGAGAGTCGGCAACAGCACCAGCGTGCAGGCCAACACGGTGGACCCGAGCGTCGCGACTGCGGCGAGACGACGTCGTCGCCAGGGCGTCAGATCCAGTAGCGGCGCGCGACGCGTAGATTTCTCACTCCACATATCCCCAACTCATAAACAACGACGATCATCGATCGCAAATATCGAACGGTGTAGCCGGTCCATGAATGGGGCGTAGCGCGGCAAATTTGAGGTTTCGATCGGTCTCGTCCTACGATTCCCGATAAGAATTTGAATAAAGAGGCTCGGCAGACCAGGCGTCCTACGGATCTGCGACGCTGGTGTTCGCTGTGGCGCGAGACATTTGCGGGCGCAGGCCCGGCATCGGCGTCGACGGCACGCTGGCCTGGCTCAGCATACCGCGGCCGCATCAGAGCGAAAGAGCGAGGCGAAAGCCATGGGTCGGATACCTGACGCGCCCATCATAGCGGTCGCGGCTCCCGCTGCGGGCATAGCTCGCATCCTTCTTCCATGAACCCGAGCGAATGACATGGACGAAGCTCTGCTCGTCGATCCATGCCGAGCCATCGGACGGCGCGCCCTGATAGCTCTTGTGCCAGCTGTCGGCCACCCATTGGTCGACGCTCCCGCCCATGTCGAACAGGCCAAACGGATTGGCCGCAAAGCTTCCGACCTTCATGAGCTGCGCGGGCGCGCCGGGCTCGTTGCATCCGTTGCAATTGGCCATGCCGGAGCGCATCCGGTCGCCCCACCAGAACGCCGTCGTTGCGCCGCCGCGCGCTGCATATTCCCATTCGGCCTCGGTCGGGAGCCGGAACGGCTTGCCGACGGCCCGCGAGAGCCAAGCCAGATAGCCCCTGACGTCGTCGTAGCCGACATTCGTCACGGGGTTGTCGTCCGGGCCGCTCATCACGTCGGCGCATGCCCCGTCAGCCACGCACGCCTTCCACTCGCCAATCGTGACGGGGTACTTGCCGAGCGCGAACGGCTTGATCGTGACGCGGTGGACCGGAAGCTCGGAGCTCTCGACGCCGCCCATCGCGAATGCCCCTCCTGGAATCATCACCATGTCAGGCAGGCGAATCGCCGCTGCCTCCGCCGGCCCTGGGGTCGCAGTCGACTCTGCTGCCGGCGCAGTCTCGGGAGCGGTCGCAGCGCTTGCCGACGCGAGCAGGGCGGGCGTCTCGAGCGGCGCGGTTTCCGTGGAACGCGAGAGCGTTGCAGGGTCCGAGGGCGCGTCCGGCATCGGCGCCGGGGCGGTCGCGGCTGACATGGCCTCTGCCGTGACGACGCGCCCCGAACTCTCGACGCTTGCGCGGCTCCACGCGGCCACGGAGGCCTCGGCGGCTTGCGGCTGTGTTGGCGGGGGAGCGGCCGGCTCCCGCGCCAGCATGAAGCAGCTAGCGGCGGCAGCGAGCAACAATGCGCCGAGGCCGGCCGCCGCAGCGCGGGTCCAGACCAGCGGCCTGCGCTCCGCCCTCGCCGCGGCCGCACGCAGCCTCGTGGCCAGCTTGTCGTAGCCGTGCGCCTGCCAGATCTCCGCACGGCCGCGCGCCTCGTTCGGGGCGTATTGAGCGATCGAGACGCCGGGAATGCTGCAGACGACCCGTCCCGGCTGTCCGCCACCGGGAGCGGTGGCCTCGACCTCGGCCGTATCGCATCGTGCGGCGAGCGATTGCTTCAAGGGGCCGCACATCATCAACAACAGTCCGCCGTCACCCTTGCTTCGGCGCTCCCGGATGTCGGGGCACGCGACCTGCTCGTCGAGGCGGTGGAAGCCGGGTGGGCGCAGCGCGTTCATCGCCACCCGCACGATCCGGCCGCACTGCTCGCAAGGCACCGGATAGGTCACGGCGGTCAGCGGTCGCTCGTCCCGATCGGTGGCCGGCGCATGCGCTGGCGCGACGACTTCGATGCCGATCATCGGACACCTTCCGTGCGTCGGCCTTGCCGCCAGGTCATTGGCCCCAGGCGGCAAACGCATCCTTGAACGCGCGCTCACCGTCCGCTCCCTTCTCGATCGCCAGCACCGCCCGGCTGCCGCCATTGTAGACGATCGGGATGTCGATCCAGTCCTTGCCCTTGAGCAGCAACACGTTCCGCTTCATGTCGACATCCCCCGCCGACAGCGCGATCATGAAGAACTCCGGCGTCACCTTGGCGGTCATGGTGGTCAACGGGGTCCCGCGACCCGCTTCCTTGGGCTTCATGCTGACGCCCTTCAAGGTCTCCACCCCGGCGTGAGACGGGTCGTCCGGCCAGTTGAACTTGATCTCCATGATGTGGCTCGCCGGCATTTCGGCTTCCTTGTTGGGACGCAGCGACAACGTCGCCGTCATCCTCTTGTCGATCTCGACATCGCCTTTGATCGAGGCTGGCACCGCTCCTGCCGCAGGCTCGACATGCCAGGTGACTTTCCCGAGATAGCGCTTGCCGTGCGGATCCTGCGGATCCTCCTGGTACAGCACGGCATGTGACACCATCGTCTCGGTCGCGCTCCCCGTGGTGATCGCATCGCCGCCAGCACCGCCCCTGGCGTCAGGCGTTATCCGATCCGCGATGACCTTGCGCGGCTCGGCGGCGGCCGGCGAGGCGGCATTCCAGGACACCGGGAGTCGGTTCAAAACGGTTTGCAAGGACGTCGTGATCCGGCTCGCCGCCGGCTGCCAGTAGATCGATGCGCCAACCACCGCGACCGCCAAGCCGGCGGCAGCGGCCATCATGTGCCGGCGGAGCGAGCGGTGTGGACGCCTCGCTCCATGATCAGGCCGCGGACGCCGACCCGGCGACAGCGCGCGATGATCGATACGAACAGCGGCGGGCTCCGACGCGGCTTGACCGGGTGTCATCGTCTCGGACGTTTCCACCTCGTGGGCGAGCACGGCCACTCGTGCGACGGCGGCATCGTCCGCCGGCGACTTTGCAGCCTGCGCAGAACGATCGGCCACGGGCGGCTCATTCTCCGCGATGTCGACCGGCGCTGCGGGCGCGACGGACGCCGGCGGCGCAGAGGCGGGCGTATCAGACGACGAGGCGGCACGCGTTTCATCGGTCGCGACCTCATGCTCGCGGCGCCGCGTTGGACGCGCCCCGATGCCGGTGCCGGCGCGGTTGCCCAGCCAATCCGGCACCGGGCTCTCGATCGAGATGGCCGGCTCAGCGCGTTGCTCCGAGAGCCGCGCCAGCGACAGGCTTTCGGCCACCGTGGCGATCTCGTCTTCCAGCGAATAGGCGCGGCGCGTTACGGATCGCGCGGATGCCGGGTGATCCTCCGCAGCGCCAGCGAGCCGCGCGGGAGCCGGATGCGGGCTGGTCGCCGGCGGTGCCGATGGCTGCGGTGAGCCGACGGCTGCAAGCGCGACCGGATCGACCCGGCGAGCGTGCTCCCGAAGTCTGATCATCCGGTCGGGAAACAGCATCTTGACGAAATCGCAGAGCGCTGCGCCCGGCAGCAGGAACCGGCGCATGGCAGCCGGACCGCTGCGCAGGATGCTGCGTGCGATGGTTTCGATGTCGTGCTCACCTTGCGCGACGCGCTCGCCGGTCTGCCGATCGTCATCGATGACGACGACCTTGCGGGCCCGGAGCATCGCAGTGAGTTCGCGCAGATCGGATTGCGAGGCATCGTCGATGACGACGAGATCAAATGCGCCGAGCCGGGCCGGTAGCTGCTCGGCCACGCGCCATGCCGGCACGAGCTGGCATGGGATGCCTTCGTAGCAGCTCTCGAGTGCCTCGCGTGCAGCCTGACGCAACCGGCATGCGGTGGGGCCGGAACAGGTCGCTGCCATCTTTCTCAGCGTAGTCATGAACACGGTGAGCGCCTGCCTCATGGCGCTGCCGGTGTTCTGTGCCAGGCCGAGATGCATCCGTGCCACGACGACCTGACCGAACAGCTCGCGCAGTCGCGTCTCCAGCGCCGCGCGCTGGTCGGACAGGCCCTGCAAACGCTGATGCTGACCGATGCCTTCGGTCTGCCGCATCAGCACCGCCCAATTCCAGGCCATCATCCAATCTGCAACGAGCACCGGATCCCCGGTCTGCGGATGTGCCGGCTCGGTCCTGATCCGCCGGGCGAAGGCGTCCGCTCCGGCCTCGGTGATCGCTCGGCAGACCTCGTCGAGCAGTTCGAAATCTTGGCGCCGGTCGTGCAGCGACTGCAGCCGGGTGCGAAGGGTGCTCCAGCGTGTCTCGATGTCGCGCGGGTCGACACCGTCGCGGCCGATCTGCGAGAGCACGTCGGCATGAGCCTGCGTTGCGATCTTGCCGCTGCCGCCAAACAGCTCGTTCAGCCGGGTGAGCTCCAGCCGCTGCTTGCCGATGCGGAGAGCCATGCTCCTCACTGCGGCTGCGAGCGCAGAAAGTCGTCGGCCGTCACCGAGCAATCCGGCGATCGCGTCGTCCGGCATCGACAGCTTCGGTGCGGCGGAGAGAACATTGCGCTTCGCCAGCGCCGCCAGCACGATCGCGGCCTCGACGCTTTTGACGACGCGCTCGTGACCGTGGAACGTGTGAGAGGAGTCCGGCTCGGGCGCAGGCGCACCGATTTCGGCCGCTAGCGATCGCCATCTGGCGTCGAGCGAATGCAGGTGCCGACGCCAGGTCAGATAGTCGCGAACATGGCCCCAGTCGGCCGCGCCTTTCGGCGCGAAGCCAGCCACCCTGATCGCCTCCACGGTCTGCTTCAACGCACGGCCGGACAGGGAGAATGTCGCGAACGGCCTTGCTCCGGCCGACAGCCGTTCGACAATCGTGAGCAGTTCCTGGCTGGCGAAGGCGTCCGCCGGCGTTTCCACCGGCCGAACCAGGAAGCCGGCACGTTGCGACAGCAGGGACGACGCATCGCGGGCAAAATCGACGAGGATGCCACCGTCAACCGACATTGCATCGGCCTTGCGGCCGACCGGCGACAGCGCTGCGAGCCAGGGCTCGTCGGCAATGATCCGGTGGGCCGCCGCGAGCGCGTCGAGGTCGCCGGCGAGCAAGTCCGCTCCGTCCGGCCCGAGCTCCGCGATGATCTGGCAGGCAAGCCGGCTGTCATGGCTTTCGCCGTCGATCCGCGCCGGCTGCAGGTCCTCGTGCAAACGTCTCACGGTCACGGCGTCCGGCAGGGCCGCGATTTCCGGGAGCGCGTCGTCGACATATGCGAGATCGGTACCCAGCCGAACACGCGCCTCACGGGCCTGCTCGACTGCCGCAACCAGAAGGTCGCTCTCACTCACGAATCGTGACGGCTGATCGGTGAACCAGGCATAGGCGTCGCGGTCGGCGATCAGCGTGGTCAACGCGTCGAACGGCAGGTCGGGGACACCGGATGACCGCAGCATGCTGCGGCTGGCGATGTCTGCGAACGCGTCATCGAGACGCGATATCTCGACGCTGGTCGCGATGATGTCGCGCTCCAGCCGATTGACCTGTTCCGCCTGCGCGCGCGGGTTCGTGGTCTTGAGGATCGACAGCAGCCGGCTGACGACTGTCTCCGCATGCTTCAAGACGTCCTTGTCGGAGCCGGTTAGATCGACGGTCAGATCACGGACAGCGCGCGGCAGCTTCTCGGACAACAGTCCGAGTGCAGCCTCGTTGCGCGAGACGACGAGAACGCGCAGGCCCATTGCGAGGTGATGGCAAACCAGGTTGACGAGGGTGGACGTGCGCTCGGACCCGCGCGCGCCTTGCACGACAAGTCCGTCCGATCGCCGGAGCTGTCGCACGACCTCCATCTGGTCGGAGTTCGTCGGCAGCGGAAAGAACAGGTCGCCGTGATCCGCCGCGATCTGCGTATCCGGCCCGACGTCGATCGGTTCACCGATCACGCCGGATAGACGACGGCGCGCGCCGTCATGGGCTTCGTGGTCCGGCGCGCCAAGCAGAAGGCGAGACAGTGCGGCCAGGCAGCAAGCGTCGCCGGGCGCGTATTCGATCGCTCGCTTCAGCCGCTCGATGTCGCGCAACAGCAGTGCGTCCGAGCGCGGCCGCGCAAAGATCACCCAGCGATCGGAGACGACCAGTTGCTCGTCCTCCTCGGGAAGCAGCAATGCGGAGTCGGGCATGGTGGGACAGTAGATCCCATGCGGGTCGAGCTGTGAGCCGATGGCGCTGAGAACCGGCTCGAAGCTGGCGGGCTGGAATGGCGAAAGCTCGTTGCCGCGCTCGATCGTCTCGAGCAACTGCTCGGCCGTTTGCCCCGCCAATCCGGCCGCTGATGTCAGCGGTTCGAACGCCTTGAGATTGACCGTCGCGCCGACCATGCGGGGCCGGATTCTGATTTCGGTGTCGGAGCCATCGAGGACCTCGATCTCGACCAGGCGTTCGAGCAGCGGAAGATCCAACTCGCGGCCTTGTTGCCGCCAGCGTGACACGCCAATGCCCCACACGATTTCGCAGCTGCCATCGTTGCCTCCGGCTCCCGCCACGCGAGCCATCTCGCGCAATCGCTGATGAACCGCGATGGTCTTGCGGCGTAGCCGCTCGGCCGCGGCCCAATTTGTCCACGAGCCGGCGAGATAGCGGTCCAGACGCTCGACGATGTCCGGGCGTTGCTCAAGATGCAATCGCACGTTCCAGAGCCCGGCGGCCACCCCCGGGCCGTTCGCCGGCGAGCAGTGCTCGCCGCGTGCGTCACCGGCCGCGATCAACCGGTCTTTTTCCGCCGCGTGCACCGTGATCGTCACGCGTTGCCGAACCAGCGGGCGACGGTCCGGATCAGCGGACACGTCAATCCACATCGCCAGGTCGTACTCGACGGCGGGAGGATCGGTGGCGACCAGGCGTTCGATGGAGAGCCACACGGGCCCATCAGCGTCGAACGTGTTGTAGGTAATGCCGGGCAGCTTCTCCAGCTCATGCTGATGGAACACGAAGCATTGTCCGCCCGCAAGCCGATGGTCAGACAGGCGCGCGACCGCACGTGCATTGCGCAGGATCATCTCGGTGAGATACCCAAGAACATTCTGCAACGGTCCGGCCGCCGGCTCCAACCGATGGACAGCGTTCATAGTGCCTCTCCGATGATAGCGGCGACCAAGCGAAGCAATCGGTTCACCCTCAACTCCCGTCCTGACGTCCGTCCCGCTTTGCAGAAAATTCCGTCACGCGCGTCGAAGAAGATGGACGTATCTGACTATTCACGATCCTGATGTGGTCAGGCGACGTCTTCGTCGATGGCATTCGAGGGAATACTGAAGCCAACGTCAGATAGACCACACTAACTGGCGAATAATAGCGTCACGCAATGCGGCGTAATGATGGGAGCGAGTCCGGGCGTGTCGTCGACCCTGAAAACTGCGCCAACTGATTTGTTATCATTTCGAGAACCACCGCTGTCGGTTCGCGTAACCGGTTTAGAATCTCTTTAAAGAAGCCGAGCGCCTTACCGGTTTGACTGCCTTGATCGGAAGGGACTGGTATTCGCGTGCGTAGATGCGACATCTCCACGAGAGAAGCGTGCGGCGTCTTGCCGCAATCTCAGTCGCGTCCGCTTGCGGCTTTTCGTTGGATTCCATTGCTTCGTCCGAGCTGCGCCATCGCACGAACGCAATTTCTTTCGGAGTAGGGCCGTCGTTGGCGAAGTGTGACGTCGCTTATTACTTCGCGATGCAAAGGCATGAATGCAGCTCTACGCTGCGCCGCTCGACGCTCCGCACGCCGGACATGAACCCAGCAGCAATTATCAATGACTGAAAACACTTAGCCAGATCTCGGCTGGCGTCCAAGCGATTGGTCGGCAAGCCGTGCCTCCGCCGCGCAACGAGCGCCGCCCAAGTGCTGACACGCGAGCATCTCCGACGAGCCCAAGTATCGACATCGCGGGCTTCTAGCGCGAATGGCTCGCAGTCGCGCACGAATTCTGTGCTCACGGCGGCGCGGGCGAAGGGGATGCACGTCCGCGCATCATCATGGGGAGGTTTGACTGATGGTCTTGATTAGCTGCAGCGGAAGGCGCGCAGATTGCTCCGCGTCTTCACACGACGGCGCTTTGAGTATTGGCAAAGGCGGTGGCCCGCTTCGCGGCCGCGACCGACTCCTGCCATCTCTGCTTGCCGCCGTATCGACATTGGCGTTGAGCGCCGCAGCAGCCCAGGCGGCCGACGCCGGCTCGGCGCGGTCCACGGACGGGGCAGCCGTCAAAGCGCTGATGGCGAAGCTCGAGTCCATGGAGCAGCGCATCAACAGTCTTCAAGTCGAGCTCAAGGACGCCAAGGCAAAGAAGACGACCAGCGTCGGACAGTCCGCATCACTCGCATCTCGCCGCCCGGCCGACCCGATGCCTCTGATCGGCGCCAAGGACGCGCGTGCCGGAGGTGCGAAAGCCTCCGACAACGCGCAGACTGCGTCCAGCCAGCCGGTCGGCAACGCCATGGCGCTCGCCGACTCGAAGGACGTCAGGGACAGTGGGTCGAAGGGGGCTGATGCCGGACCATCGCCATCCCCGGCATCACGGCTGGCGGCAGCGTTCGCCGATTCGGATTCCAAGCCGCGATTTCTGCCGGCAGCAGATCTAAAAGCACCTGCGCCGCAGCCCAGCAGAGACCTGTTCGGCGCCGCGCCGTCGCCGGTCCCCGGCATGAAGATCGGCATGTACGGCGAGATCAAGCTCGGCTCGGTGCAAAATCCCGCAGCGAACGGTCAGTGGCAGAACGGCTTCGACATGGCCCGCCTTGTCTTGCTGCCGACCTATCAGGTCAATGACTCCATCACTTTCAACGCGGAGCTGGAATGGGAGCATGGCGGCACCGCATTCGATAACGACGACAAGCTGCATGGTGCGGTCGAGGTCGAGCAGGCCTTCTTCGACGTCAAGTTCAACGACCACTTCACCCTGCGTTCGCCGGGTATCGATCTCATCCCGATCTCCTTCACCAACCTGTATCACGAGCCGACGCTGTTCTACAGCGTGCAGCGGCCGGAGCTTGCCAACGGCCTGATCCCGACGACATGGTACGCGCCATCGGCAGGGTTTCACGGCAAGATCATCGACGGCTTGAACTATCAGTTCCAGGTCAGCCAGAGCGCGGAGGATTTCGGCGACGGATTCGATCATCGCGGCGACAATGGTCATATCAATCCGGGCGGCTATGAAGGCGGCATCAACGGCTCGGAAGCGCTCGCGCTCTCGCGAGCGCCGATCGGCGATTTCCGGCAGCTGAGCAACCAGCTCGCCTATACGCTGCGGCTGAGCTACACGCCGTCGTTCCTTCCCGGCTTTGCCGGAAGCTCGGCGATCTATTATTCGCCGAACGTCACGCCGCGGGGCGCCTATGCGACGCTGCCGGACGGCAGCGAGGTGCCCCTCGGCAAGAACGCGATGACGATCTTCAATACCGAGGCCCGCTATCGCGTTCCGAACACCGGGCTGGAGCTGCGGGCTGAATATGCCCACGTAAACTTCTCCAATCCGGAGAACCTCCGCGCCAACAATGATCTCGTCGACGACAACAACGTCGGCAAGAACATGTGGGGCTACTCCGGCGAGATCGCCTACCACTTCAGGGCGCCCAACGACTACGACATCGTGCCGTTCTATCGCTATACCCGACAGAACTTCCAGACGTCGGGCATGCTCGGCTCCGATCTCACCAACGGCCTGAACAACATCACGGGCAGCGGTGACATGACGTTCCACGACGTCGGCCTTGCCGTGTTTCCGAATCCCAGCCTGGTTTACAAGCTGAACTACACCAAGGTGATCGATCACAGCGCGGCGGGGGCGATGTCCGACCGGGTTCTCGCGGGCGTCGGCTGGCTCTGGTAGCCGACCGACGCGAGCAGGGGCCGCGGCCTGACGGCAGCGGCGTCTCCTCGCAAGACACAGGTTGGAGCACCCGGGCGGAGCGCGACCGCTCTCCGCCCGGGTGTGCCTCGAAACGTAGAACGGACTCGGCAGATCGGGTGGGCGGGCGAGTGGTTGAGATTGCTGATTTGAGCGCAGCTTGGCTGCGATGCCGCACGCTCGCAACGTTGCTCACGATGTCGATCGCGTTGGCGGGCTGCAACCCGGCGACGCTCGGCAGCGATAGCCGCGGCGATGACGTGCTTGACAAGGTCGGCCGGATCGACCTTTCGCCGCGCTATCCCAGGCAGGCCATGCCGGAGCAGTCGCCGGCGGCGCGGCGTGCCCGGGCCGAGATCTATGGCGGCAATGACGATGCACGAGATGCCAGGGACGCGCGAGCGGAAGCGCCGGCCGCGGGCTCGCTCCCGATCCAGCAGGTGGCCGCGCATTCGCAGCCGGTTGGCAACGGGTTCGAGCTGAACTTCGAGAATACGCCGATCGCGACGGTGGCCAAGGTGGTGCTCGGCGACGTTCTCGGCGTCGGCTACACCATCGATCCAAGGATCCAGGGAACGGTCAGCCTGTCCTCGGTGCGCCCGGTCCCGAAATCGGACGTTGCCTACGTGCTCGAGAACGCGCTCCGGCTTTCGGGGACGGCGCTGGTTCGCGACAACTCCGGATACCGGCTGATTCCACTCGGCGACGCAGTGGGTGCCGGCAACGTCGATCCCGCCGGAGGCTCGGCAGAGCCCGGTTACGGCATCTCCGTGCTGCCGCTGCAATATGTCTCCGCCCCGACACTGCTGAAGCTGCTCGACAGCTTTGCGCTCAAGCCCGGCACGGTGCGCGCCGATCCCGGCCGCAACGTGCTGCTGATCCAGGGGACGGGCGCCGAGCGACGCACCGCGATCGATGCCGCGCTGAGCTTCGATGCGGACTGGATGCGCGGACAGTCGGTCGGGATCTTTCCCATCGTCAATGGCAATCCCGAGCCGATCGTCGCCGAGCTCGAGAAGATCATGGACACCGGCGACAGCGGGCTCGGCCAGAACATGGTCAAGTTCCAGACTGTCAGCCGGATGAACGCCGTCATGGTCATCAGCCGCAAGCCGGCGCTGCTGCATACGGCGGAGACCTGGATCAAGCGGCTCGATGCCGGCAACACGCTGCGCAACAGCGTCCATGTCTACCGTGTCAAGTATGGCGAGGCGCGCCAGATGGCGCGGGTGCTGAACGACATGTTCACCGGAAACGCGGGCAGCGCGGCCGAGGGATCGTCGACTGACCTCGCTCCCGGGTCCGGAGCATCGTCGAGCTCGAGCAGCGAACGGCTCTCGGCCGCCGGCGCGACGGCTCAGTCGGGCGGCTTCGCGAGCCAGCAGCAGGGCAACGCCGGCCTGGTCGCCAACCGCGGCTTCGGCGGGGCGCCGCCGCCGACCCAGGCGGGACTCGATGCGGGATCGGAATCGCGCGCATCGGGTTCGGGCGGCAAGCCGCTCATGGAGGGCGTGCGGATCACCCCCGACGTCGTCAACAACACGCTTCTCATCTATGCCGACAGGGAAAACTACCGGCTGATCGAAGCTACCCTGCGTCAGTGCGATCGTCCGCAGCTGCAGGTCGCGATCGACGCGACGATCGCCGAAGTCACGCTCAACGATTCGCTGAACTACGGCGTGCAGGCCTATCTCACCAGCAAGAACCTCGGCCTGAGGCCGGACCAGGGCTCAGTGCTCAACACCACCTCGACATCGGCGCCGGCAACGGTCGCCTCGGCCGCGGGAACGATCACCAACGCCTTTCTCAGCCGCGCTTTTCCCGGGTTCAATTTCCTGGTCGGGTCGGAATCCCAGCCGAGCGCGATCCTCAGCGCGCTGCATACGGTCACCGACGTCAAGGTGCTGTCCAACCCATCGCTGGTGGTGATCGACAACCAGGCGGCGACATTGCAGGTCGGCGACCAGGTGCCGGTCTCGACCGGCAGCGCCACGGTGCTGACGACCAACAACACGGTCGTCAACACGATCGACTACCGCAACACCGGAATCATCCTGCGCGTCGCACCGCGGGTCAACGAGAACGGCAACGTCCGGCTGGAGATCGAGCAGGAGATCAGCAACGTCTCGCCGCAGACCGTCAACAGCCTCACGCCGACGGTCGCCCAGCGCAAGGTGAAGAGCTCGGTGGCAGTTGCCAGCGGCCAGACCGTGCTGCTGGCCGGTCTCATCAGCGAAACCCATCAGGGCACCCGCAGCGGCGTGCCGGGGATCGACCAGATCCCGGGCCTCGGCGACCTCTTCAGCAACAACGACCGCAGCCGCGGGCGGACCGAGCTGATCATCTTCATTCGCCCCCAGATCATCCGCGACGGGACCGACGCCCATTACGTCGCCGAGGAGCTGCGCTCCAAGCTGCGCGGCACGATCAGGCCTGTCTCGACGAGTGCGCTTCAGACACCGCGGGTCAATCGATGATGCGGCATGCGACGACGGCCTTCGCTGTTCTGGCGCTCGCCTTCGGCATCGTCGCGGCCGACGCGCGGCCGCGCGGCGACGCATGGGCCGCGCTGGCGCGCGGCGAGTATGTCAGGGCGGCCGCAGCGTTGGCGCCGATGGCGCAGAGTGGACATCCGCCCGCTATGACCGCGCTCGGCTACATGTATGAAAACGGGTTCGGCGTCCCGCAGTCCTACGAGGCGGCGGTCGAGCTCTATATCGGAGCCGCCGAGCGCGGCGACCCGACGGCGCAGCACCTCTTGGGTCTGAGCTACGACAAGGGGCATGGCGTCTGCCAGGACCTCGTGCTGGCCTACAAATGGCTCAATCTTGCAGCGGCCGCAGCGCCCAATCGTCTGCGCGAACCTTATTTGCGAATCCGGGACGCCATCGCGTTCAAGATGTCGCCCGATCAGATCGCCGACGGCCAACGGCTCGCGCTCGAATGGCGGCCGATGCAGCCCGGCGGAGTTCGCGCGACCGCATCGATTTCGGGTTTGTAGTTGTTCTAATCAGCTGACCGCAGAAGGGTCATCTTTGGTATCGAGAACGAACTGTTCGAAAGTCCGGACCTCGGCAATGAGGTGATCGACAACGATCCGTCACGGGACGCGCCATGAGCTCGACTCCTCCTCTACGATTGGCCGACGATCTGCGGGATGGCCGGGGGCCGGTTCGGCTCGCCGCTGGACGGGTCGACGCTGCGGCGCAGGACCGCGCGGGGATGGGGTCATCGACGGCGACCAATCCCGCAGGTCCCGAGTCCGCCGACGACATCGCGCGGCAACTCGGATTGACTCGGATCGCGCTGTCCGATTTGCTGGCGTCCAAACCGCTCACAGAACATTTTTCACGGCGCTTCCTGCGGGAGACGATGGTCTTCCCGTTCCAATCCGCCGGGCACGGACCATGTCTTGCGGTGGCGGATCCCCGCGACACCGCAGCGGCACGCGCCGCGGAGCTGGTGTTCGGCACGGCAGTCGAACTGGTGGTCGCCTCCGCCGAGGATGTTGCCACCGCGCTGAACCGGCTCGCCGGCGAGGACGAAGTACCGGCGCGCAACGAAACGGCTGAGCCGCAGCTGCGCGACGACGACATCGAGGGCTTGCGCGACCTCGCCACCGGAGCGCCGGTGGTACGCGCGGTCAACGATCTGTTCGAGCGGGCGGTGGAGCTGCGCGCCAGCGACATCCATGTCGAGGCGATGCGGAGCGGGCTATCGGTCCGGATGCGTGTCGACGGCCTGCTGAAGCCGCTCCCTGAGCCGTCCGGCGTGCTGCCCCAAGCCGTCATCTCGCGCATCAAGATCGTCGCCGGGTTGAACATCGCGGAACGGCGCCTGCCTCAGGATGGCGCTGCGCGGCTTCGCATCGGCCGCATCGAGTTGGACGTGCGCGTCGCCGTGATGCCGACGCAATATGGCGAGTCGGCGGTGATCCGGCTGCTTCCCAAGGATCGGGGTCTGCTCGCGATCGAGAAGCTCGGCTTTTCTCCCCACGACGATCGATCGCTGCGCCGCCTGCTGGCGCTGCCGCACGGCATGATCGTGATCTGCGGGCCGACCGGCAGCGGCAAGACCACAACGCTCGCGACCGCGCTGTCGATCCTCAACGAGCCCACGCGCAAGATCCTCACCATCGAGGACCCGGTCGAGTATGAGATACCGGGCATCAACCAATCGCAGGTCAAGTCGTCGATCGGGCTGACCTTCGCCTCGGCCTTGCGCTCCTTCGTGCGGCAAGATCCCGATGTGATCATGGTCGGAGAGGTCCGTGACGGCGAGACCGCCCACGTCGCGGTCCATGCCGCGCTGACCGGCCATCTCGTGCTGACCACGCTGCATACCGAAAACGCTGCGGCGGCGGTACCGCGGTTGCTCGATCTCGGCGTGGAAGATTTTCTGTTGCGCTCGACGCTCCGCGCGGTGATCGCCCAGCGGCTGGTGCGCCGGCTGTGCGAGCGCTGCAGGTCGAAGCGGATGCTGAGCGCCGACGATCTCTGCGCGGACCCGCGCTACGCCGCGGTGGGCTTCGACGTCGGCGAGACGGTCTACGAGCCGGCGGGTTGCGAGCGCTGCGGCGGCACCGGCTATCGCGGCCGGCTCGGCATCTTCGAGGTTCTGGAGCTGAATCCGGAGATCCGGTCACTGATCCAGGGCACGGCCGATGCGGCCGTGATCGACCGCAGCGCCATTCTGAACGGCATGACCACGATGCTCGACGATGGTGTCGCGAAGTGCCGGGCCGGCGCCACGTCGGTCGCGGAAATCCTGCGCGTCACAACGTTAAGGTGAGCCGGTGAGCAGATTCCGCTATCGTGCACTGACCGAGAACGGCGACGTCGTGCACGGCACGATCTCGGCTGCCACCGCCAAGGAGGTGATCGACCGGATCGAGTATCTGCGGCTGCTGCCGATCGAGACGGTCGAGGAAAGGGCCGCGAGCGTCCTCGCCCGCGACGCGTTGGCGCTGTTCGGCGGTCCGACGCCTGGCGATGTCACGACCTTCACGCGCGATCTGGCGCTGTTGCTGAAGGCCGGAGCCCGCCTCGAGGACTCGCTCGAGCTTCTCGCTGGCGATGCCGATATCGGTCGGCTGCGTCCGATCGTCAGCCGGTTGCGATCCAGCGTCCTGGCTGGAGAAAGTTTCGCCGAAGCGCTGACGCATCATGCCTTGCAGTTTCCCGCGATGTATGTCGCGCTGGTGCGGGTCGGGGAGGTCTCGGGCACTCTTGATCACGTGCTCGATGTGCTCGGCGCCGAGCGGGCGCGCGCGGAAGCCATGCGTCGCAAGCTCAGCGACGCGATGCAGTACCCGCTGTTCGTCCTGATCGCCGCGCTTCTGGTGATGCTGTTCTTCTTCATCGTCGTGCTGCCGCAGTTCTCGGCGGTGCTGCGCGATTTCGGCGCCAGGTCCGACGCCGCCATCAACACGTTTCTCGACATCTCCGATTTCGTGCGCGGCAATGGCGCGGCGATCGCGCTGTCGGCGAGCGCGCTGATTGCTGCGGCTCTCCTCCTCCTTGGCCGCGCAAGCGTGCGCGCTGCCGTGATCGCGCGGGTCTGCCGGCTTCCGGGTCTCGCAACCGTGTTCAGGTCGTATCGCACGAGCGTATTCTGCCGCAATCTCGCGATCCTGCTCGGCAGCGGGCTGACCTTGACGGCGACGCTGCGCATCCTGGTCGACATCATGGCGGCCACCGGCAGCACCGCGGCGTGGAACGCCGCGGCCGACCGCGTTCGTCACGGCGGCAAGCTGTCGGAAGCGCTGGCAGCGACGAACATTCTGCCGGCCATGGCCACGCGGATGATCCGGATCGGCGAGGAGACCGGGCAGCTTTCGGTCCTCGCCGGCCGCATCGCCGAGTTCTACGAGGCGAAGCTGCAGCGCGGCCTCGATCGCATCGTGGGCATCGTCGGTCCGGCCGCGATCATTCTCATCAGCACCGTCGTGGGCGGTCTCATCGTCTCGGTGATGACCGCGCTGCTGTCGGTGACGCAACTCGTCGGGTAGAACAAGATGGATCATCGCATGAAACAGTCAGGGATCAGCTGTACCGCGCGGCGGACCAACATTGCGCGCGACGACCCTCAGAGCGGCTTCACGCTCGTCGAGATGCTGGTCGTCATCGCCATCATCGGAATGATCATGGGTCTGATCGGACCGCGTGTGCTGTCATCCCTGAACGAATCCCGGGTCAAGACGGCCCGGATTCAAATTCAGAGTTTTTCGAGCGCGCTCGATCTGTTCTATCTCGACACCGGGCGCTATCCGACCTCGTCGGAAGGTCTGACCGCGCTGGTCCGGCCTGCCTCGACCATCGCAGGCTGGGCGGGTCCGTATCTCAAGGGAGGAAATGTCCCGAGCGATCCCTGGAATCACGCCTACGTCTACCGGTCGCCCGGACAGCATGTGCCCTATGAAATCGTGTCGTACGGATCGGACGGGCAGGAGGGCGGCGTGGATCTTGCCGCCGACATCTCTTCGTCGATCACGATGGGTGCCAAATAACGATGGTCGGCCGTGACGGCTGCGAGGCCGGCTTCACTCTGATCGAGATGGTCTGTGTGCTTGCGATCGTCGCGCTGCTGGCGTCCGTCGCGGTCCCCGCCGTCTCGCGGCAGACCTCGCGGCCGCAACTCGAGGCCTATGCGATCGAGGCTGCTGCGCTGCTGAAGGCCGATCGCAACGCCGCGATCAGGCGAGGCTTGGAGGTCGTGACTCGCATCGACGCGCAGGCGCGCTCGCTCAGCTCGGGCGCGAATGGGCAGGTCGTTCGCTTGCCGACGGACGTGCGGGTCGAGACGGTGCTGCCGCGTCGTTGCGACGATCGGCCCGCAATCCAGACCATCAGCTTCTTCGGATCGGGCATGTCGTGCGGCGGCGTCATCACGCTCACCCATCTCGATGCGGGCTACCAAATTCGCGTCAACTGGCTGACAGGAGGGATCGAGATTGTCCCGAGCACTGGTCTGTCGAGCCGATAGGCCGACGGCAGGATTTACCCTGATCGAGACATTGGTCGCGCTCGCGATCATGGCGGTGTCGCTCGTCGCGATCGGCGCGCTCATGGGGTCCTCGGCGCGCGGCAGCAGGAAGCTGGAGCAGCACGTCGCTCTGGTACAGGCGGCCTATAACGCACTGTGGCTGGCCTTTCCGTCCCGCCTGCCGCCGGCATCGCCGACCCAGTCAGGGGAGTCGACGGCTCATCTCTGGCGCGCGCAAGCGGAGCCATTCGCCATCGATGGCGGCGCACCGGACAGCGCGTCGGCGTGGGTCCCAAAGAAGATCGTGCTCCAGGTGCGATCGCCATCGGGCGCGACCATGGAGCTGGAAACCGTCCGGCTGGTTCGAAGGCGGGCCGAGTGATGGCGACGCGGACCAACGATACTCAAGCTGGCTTCACCCTCGTGGAAGTCCTCGTCGCCATGGTCTTGATGGGGCTGCTGATCTCTGCGCTGCTCGCGATCACATCGCAATGGCTGCCGAACTGGGATCGCGGCCTGTATCGCATCCAACGCAGCGAATCCATCAGCATGGCGCTCGATCGCATCGGCGCCGATATCGCGGCCTCCGAATTCATCAAGCCGGATGGGCAGGCCAAGTCGGTTCTGTTCGACGGATCGGAGACGTCGATCACGCTCGTCCGAACGGCGCTCGGACCGCATCGGGGCCGGGGACTGGACGTGGTCCGCATCACCGAAGGCGGCGGCGATGGCGCGGCGTTGACCCGCACCCGCGCGGCATTCGCGCCCGGCAGTCCGTCCGCCCGGGATTTCGGTGATCCGGTGGTGCTGCTGAAGGCGCCGTACCGGGTGTCGTTTGCCTATGCGGGGACAGACCGGATCTGGAGTCCATCGTGGCAGAATGCAGAAAGGCTGCCTGCGGCCGTGCGGGTGACGGTGCACGACGGAAGCCGCGCAAGCGCACCGTCGCTGTCACGGATCGCCGTCATTCGTGTTTCGGCGCCGCCCGACAGCGTCTGCCGGCCCGCGGACCCCACCTGCGACAGACACGCTCTCTCGGCCGATGCAACGGTCGGGCGCGCCTCCACAGCATCGAAGCAATGATGATGTGGCGACAGAAGCACCCGCGAGATCCGGATCCCGATGATCGGGAAGGCGGCTTCGTACTCATTGCGGTGCTGTGGCTCCTGGTCTCGCTGGCTGGACTGGCAGGAGCCTTGTCCGTCTATCTCGTCAGCACCTCTCAACGCCTGTCGCTCGATGATGCTCGCCTGCGATCGGCGGCGCTGGCCTCGGCAGGCCTCGAGCTTGCGGCCTACAGATTGTCCGCGTCGCCGAAGCCGCAGCGCCCCGCCGCCGGCGCCTTTTCATTCCGGCTCGATCATGCGCAGGTTTCGGTCACGTTCCGGTCGGAAGCCGCCCGAATCGATCTCAACCAGGCATCCAGGCAGATGCTGGCCAACCTGTTCGAGGTTCTCGGCGCGCGCGCGGACAAGGCCGGCGAGTATGCCGAGCGGATCGTCGGCTGGCGAACGCCGCCGGCTGACAACGTTGCGGACGCGGAGCGCGATCTCTACCGCACGGCCGGCGCGGACTACATGCCTCGTTCCGCGCCGTTCGCAAACGTCGAGGAGCTTCGGCTGGTGCTCAACCTGCCGCCGCCGCTGGTCGACAGAGCCATGTCCTTCGTCACCGTCTTCAGCGGCCGGCGCGAGATCGACGCGCTGGAGGCCGCCCCCGAGGTGGTGGCCGCGCTTCCCGGGATGACCCAGGAGCAGTTGAAGAGCTTCCTCGATCAGCGGGCCGGCCTGCGCCGCGACGTCAGGTCGCTCAACGCGGCGCTGGGGCCGGCGCGCGCCGGAGCGACCTTGGAGGTCGCCGATGCCGTCCGCGTGTGGGTCACGATCGGCTTTGACGGCGGTCGCAGGGCCGCAACGGAAGCGGTCATCCTGCTGGGCGATGGTGAGGATCCTTACCGCGTCCTGGCGTGGCGCGATGATGTCAACACTCCGGGGATGCTTCGGCCAACAGGAAAGGCGCCGAGATGACGATGTCGACGCGCGTGCGCCGCGAACTGGCGGCCTGGATCGGCTCCGTCGCCGAAGCCGTGGTGGCCGCGATAGGCCGGCTCACCATCAAGCCGTCTGTCCGGCTGATCGAGATTGAACGGAACGTCTTCATCATGCGGATGCTCGCGCGACCCGGGCGATCCGTCCCGCCCGATTGTCGCATTCTCCTGCCGGACGGCGACGCGAGCCTGCCCGCGCCTCCGGAGAGCTGGAAGGCGGCCGTTCACGGCAGCCGGATCGAAGTCGTGCTGAGGCCGGACCGTTTTCTCTGGCGGCCGCTGGATCTGCCCAAGCGCGCCGTCGAGTTTCTCGATGCCATGGTCCGCTCGCAGCTCGACCGGTTGACGCCGTGGTCGGCGCATGAGGCCGTGTTCGGCAGGACTGCGCCGGTCGAGATATCGAGTGAGCGCATCCAAACAACCGTGATCGCCGCGCCAAGGCCGAAGCTGGAATCTCTCATTCGCCTCGCCGAGTCCTGGCGGGCTGGATCGATCATCCTGTTTGCTGCGCCTGAGACGGCGCCGATGCCGGTCGACGACCGGCTCACCGCAACCAATGCAACGAGGTTGACCGAGCAGCGCCTGGGGGGATCGCTCGACGTCGGCCGTGTCAGTCGGGTCCTGGCCGCTCTGTTGATCGTCGCCGCAATCTCAGCGGCGCTGTCTTTCGCGGCGGGGAGCCTGCTGGGCGAGAGGCTGGACGAGCAGCAAGGCCAGCTCACGCGGAGGATATCCGAGCGGCGCGCAGCGCTGCGCCTCGATCTGCAGGGCACCGACAACGCCGCGCTGCGAGGCCTGATGCGACGCAAGCAGGAAAGCCCCGCGGCGGTCGTGCTGATGGAGGCGCTGTCCCGGATACTGCCCGACAACACGTATGTGACCGAGCTGCGGATCGAGAAAGACAGACTGCAAATCGTCGGAATGACCCAGGATGCGCCGGCACTGGTCAAATTGATCGAGCAGTCGGCGCACTTCACGCGCGCGACCTTCTTCGCGCCGACCACGCGTTCGGCTGACGATCCCGGACAACGGTTCCATATCGAAGCGGGCATCAAGCCCCATTTTGGACTTGGCACATGAGCGTCGCAAAGCTCGTCACGGACAATTCCGCATCGCCCTCGATCGCCGCCGCCGCCTATGCGGGACTGCTGATCGTGCTGATCTCGGTCACGGTGCTGTCGATCAAGAGCATGATCGATCAGCGCAGCGAAGTGATCTCGCTCGCCGATACACTCCACCTGTTCGACGCCCACAGCATGGCGGCCGCGCGTCAGGACGGCAACGGCGATGCCGGCATGACGGGATCGGCCTTTCTCGAAGGACCGACGGTGACCGTGGCAGGAGCAGCGCTGCTGCAGCGCCTCGGCGACGTGGTGACGCGTCACGGCGGCAGCGTGTCGTCGTCGCAGCTCGATGTGCAGGGCCCCCGCGCCAAGGACGGTCATATCAGCGGGAGCGCGAGCTTCGAGGCCGGTCAGTCCGATCTGCAGCCGATCCTCTACGATCTGGAGGCCGGCATGCCCTGTCTGTTCGTCGACGAACTGGTCGTCGAGGGGAACGCGCCCGCGGCGGCATCCGGCGGAAAACTACGCGTGCTGATGACGGTCTCCGGACAATGGCAGGGCCCGCAATGAGCAGTCGCGCCAAGCTTTGCATGATCAGCTGTTGCAGCGTTCTGGCGGTGGCGTCGGCGTTCGGCATCGCCCATTCGACCGGTCTGGACGTCTCGGGAGCGGTCTCCGCCGAACAGCCGAGCGGACCGGCGCAAGCCTCGTCCATCGCGCAGCGAACGCCATCGCGAACCGGCAACCCATTATGGGGCATTCCGCTCGAGCAATTGTCGGCGACGCGCGAGCGCCCGCTATTTTCGCCGTCTCGCCGCCCTCCGCCGACGGAGGCTCCGCTGCCGGCCGTCGTGGAGGCTCCGGTGGTGCAGGAGCCGCCCGCACCGGAACGGCCGCAACTCGCGCTCGTCGGCACCGTCGTGAACGGGGACCGCGGCCTTGCGGTGTTCGTCGATACGAGCAGCAAGACGCCGTTGCGGATCAGAACCGGCGCGGACTATCAGGGGTGGACGCTGCGTCTCGTCGAGGCGAGATCGGTCACGCTGCAACGGGGCGAGGACGTCACCGTTCTCACGCTGCTGCCGGCGCAGGCGCCGGCCCAGCCGACGAATTCAGCTAGCGAAAGCTTTGCCCAGATGCCGTCAACCCCCACGGCGCCTCCGCTGGCTCAAGCAGGGCCGCCCTTTCTGTCGCCCGAGTCGAGGCTGCTCCGGATGCATCAACGCCAACGCTCGGGACGCCGTCAATTGTAAGGATGGATCCGATCTGGATCGAAGCGTGACGATAGGCGCCGGCAGGCCGCACCGACAAAAGCGATGCGGCTCTCGGTCGATGGCGCTCAGCGCTTGCACAATCCGCTCGTCAGCACCCATCCCTTGTCCGTGAGAGCCGCGGAGACGATGTCGAAATACAGGCGCTTGTCGGGGTCGTCCTCCGATACGAAAGAGACCTGGCACAGGAAACGCCCGCCCACGTCGCCCTTGTCGCAGGTCGCCTCGACGATCTTGAGGCCCTTGTCGTGGCGGACGCCGGATGACGGCGCCTCCTGCTCATAGGCCTTCTGGATGATCTCGGTGGTCGGTGCTCCACAGGCCATGCCGGTTACGTTGCAGGCCCATGCGAGAACAACAGCAAGCAGCATCGTTCGGTCTCCTCGGAGCGGGGCACTCACAAACATGTCCAGCAGCGTTCGCGTCCGACACGATCTCATGAGCTTCATGGCGAGCTACGAGAGCTGGTTGTCGTTTTTGTGTCGCTGCTGTCCGCCACGCGCACAACGCAGGCGTCTGGACGTGTAGTTAGATCGATTCTTAAACGCCGGTCGGCAATTCTCACAAAGCGAAAGAAAACGTCACAAAGGAGCCACCCGACATGGCGACGAAGGCCGAGGGGACGATGCGGCAGATCGGCTGATGAGTTCGGACTGCTCATTCGAATTCCGCATCCCGGGGACGGCGATCGTTCCTACCGGTGTATCTCGAGCCAGATGGGGATCAGGCATGTTAGTTGGGCGTGTGCGCAAGCCAACTCTGCGATTACTGACGTCGGCGGCCGCGATGTTGGCCGGTTTGACCGTTGCGGGTCCTGCGGCGCAGGCCCACGATCTGGCCGAGCCGACGGTGTTCAGGAGTTGGCATGGCGTGCTCGATCTGCTGATGATCGCGCGCCCCAAGCCGATCTCGACGATCACCTATGAGCCCCCTGGGGGCTCGCCGATGAACCCGACCGGCTGGGTCTACGAGATCTGTCGGCGGCCGGCCTCAGGCGACAAATGTCCTGCCGGCGCCGCGGTGGCGGATTATGGTGGCGTGCGACTGGCGCTGCAGAAGGGGGATACGCTGAAGATCAGGCTGGTGAACCAGCTGCCGCAGCTCGACCCGGCCAAGGTGAATCACAACTCCGATCCCGGCCAGGCCAATTTGTTTCGCAATCCGACCAACCTGCATACCCATGGGCTGATCGTCGAGCCGCGCGCGCCGACGCTGACCGACCAGACGTTCGGGGACTACGTCTTCGTTCAGATCTTCAACTCGGCCAACGGCATGCCGGTGCCGCAGACCACCCATCAGCACGGCTCCAACAAGATGGACTCCGCGGATTACCGCATCGAGATTCCGCGCAACCACCCGTCGGGCCAGTTCTGGTTTCACCCGCACATTCATGGCATTTCGCTCAACCAGGTCTCGCAAGGCCTGGCGGGCATCATCTCGGTCGGCGAGGTCTCGGACTATGCGCATGGCGATGCCAGGCATTCGCCGTTTCCGGACGCGAGCGTGCGCCATCTGATCCTGAAGGATCTTCAGGTCGCGCCCGGCGGCCCGGTGCAGTTCGACAGCGGTCCGGTGGACGTCCAGCCCGGCGAGGTGATCAACCAGCAGGATCCGGGCTTCTGCGCCCAGTTTCCGGCAGACAGCTCCGAAGTGCGTGAGGGGGCGTGCCCGGGCGTCGATCTGTCGGCCGATGGCGGCTCCAACTTCTCCGGCGGCAAATGGTTCTTCACGGTCAACGGCCAGACGTTCCCGAAGATCAAGGTCACCGATCCCGATGGCGAGGTCTGGCGGCTCACCAATGCGTCCGGCAGCCTGTCCTACAATCTTCAGCTGACCGATGACGAGACGCAGAAGCCGATGGTCATGCAGCTGATCTCGGTCGACGGCGTGAGCGTGAACCTGCCGCAGGATACGACGATGGACACCATGGTTCGTCTCGGCGGCGCCCGCTTCAGGGTCGTTCCCTGTCCGCCGTCGCCAACGTCGGGCTTTCATTCGAAGCCGGTCTGCGTCACCCAGATGGTCATGATGCCGAGCTCGCGCACCGAGGTGTTCGTCACCTATCGCGATCCCGCGACAGGTGCCATCGCCAGCCTTGGGCGGTCCGCCTCCGCGACCTTCAAGATGGCCGGATTGACGATGGGTAGCGGCGATCAGTGGCCGGCGGTCGATCTCGCCAAGGTGCACTTCCACCAGCGCGGTTGGCGCAATCACATCGCCTACGCCATGGACATCAGGGGAGACGCCTTGGCGACCATGCAGCCGTCGGGCATCCTCGATGCCAAGGTGCCGTACGCGAACGCCGCGCCGCTGCGTGCCGGCTGCCGTCCGCTGCCGGCGGGGCATCGCCGCCGGATCTTCTTCGGCATCGCCGACCTGACCGACGACGGCACCTTCGGTCTCGGCTATGAGGAGGTCGATCAGAACGGCAACCCGGTGCCCGGCACCCAGCTCCCGGTGAGCCAGTTCGACCCGTCGCAGAACATCGTCTGTCTGCCGCTCGCGCCGGGACAGCGCCCCGTCCACGAGACCTGGGAGCTGGTGCAGCTGTCGACGGAAAATCACAACTTCCACATTCACCAGACGCGCTTCCGGACCGTCAACAGCAAGGCGGGAGAGAACACGCCGCTGTCGGTATCGCTGAACAGGAGCATCGGCGGGGGTATGCTGCAGGACAACGTCCCGCTCGGCGTCGCGACTCCGAACGTCCCGGAAGTAATGGAATCCCAGAGCGGGGTCTGCAGCATCGAGCAGTGGCGGAACGGGCAGTGCACGTCGAAGCCCGTGGTGGTTGATATCCCGTTCTCACAGGTCGGCGAGTTCGTCTATCACTGCCATATTCTCGAACATGAGGACGGGGGCATGATGGCGAAGATCAAGGTCGTGCCCTCGCCCTATGGCGGCAATCCATGGGAGGCAATGAACCAGATGCCGTGGTAGTTGCGGCAGCGGTCTTCTGCCATGCCGTTCACAGGGTCGGCGCCACATCTGCGGCGCCGACCTTCGTTTGTGCGCAGCGATGCTCTTGCGCGGCCGCCTTACCGCCGCGAAGGACGATCGCCTGCCAAACGCGACGCGCTTTCCAGCTCCTGTTCGAAGATGGGATTACGCATTTTGAATCGATCTAAACGGCTGCAAACGTCTTTGCATGACTTTGAAATGTCAGGCTCGCGTGCCGCAAGCTGCGCGAGCGCGGTCCCCGCGATGTGGCGATCTGCAGCAACATTGTTATTCCCCAGCCGCTCCGGCAAATCGCCAACATCGACGCGGCAATTCGCCGCAATCGAAACACTACTCTCTCGACTGACATTCGGAGCCATTTGCAGCGCGCGTGGTTGCGAACGTCGCAAGGACGGAGGCAGACCCGCGAACGGGTAGGGCTGTTGCCGAGGCAAAGTGTGATCGATCGCTCGGGTTCATCGTCGCACTGAACTGGATGGTTCGGAGCGTCGCTGCTGCGGTTTAGACGGCTTCGCAGGAGAGGTTGACAGCGATCGATGCCCTGAGAAGACGAAAATGCGTTCGGCGAGGGAGGGCGTACCATGGAAACAAAGTTGAGGTGGACGAGATGAGCGATTGGTTGAAATGGACGGCGCCCGCCGTGGCCGTCATGTCGATCGCCGCACCGGCCCATGCCATTCAGTACATGAGCGTCGAAGAGGCGCAGAAGGCCGCTTTTCCGGGAGCCAGCTTTTCCGAAGTCCAGCCGGGCAGGGTATGGAAGGCGAGCAATGGCGGCTACTTCTATTACGATCACGTCGTTGGCAAGCACCTCCTGATCGACTACACGGTTGCCGTCGGACCCGACGGGCGGGTGCGTCGCGTCGACATTCTGAACTATCGCGAATCCTATGGCGGCGAGGTGCACGATGCCAGCTGGCTCGGTCAGTTCGTCGGCAAGAGCAGTCAGAACGAGCTTCGCATCAACTCCGACATTCGCAACATCTCGGGCGCTACGCTGTCCTCGACCCATTTGACCGAGGGCGTTAAGAAGGTGCTGTCGTATCATGCCAGCCACTTCCGCTAGCCTTCGACGAGCACGGGCTCTGCTCGGGACATTCGTCGAGATCGACGTCACGGATGCACGCCGCTGCGATGCGGAGAATGCCGTTGAAGCGGCGTTTTCCGCGGTGACCGACGTGCATCGGCTGATGAGTTTCCACGATCCCGACAGCGACGTGTCGCGGCTGAACCGCGCGGCATCGAGCTGCGTCGTGAAGGTGCATTCCTGGACCTACGCCGTGCTGAAGATGGCGCTCGATGTGACCCATCACTCCGACGGCGCCTTCGACGTTGCCGTCGCCGGCGCGGCAAGGCCGTCTGTGGGCTCGACGGCGCAAGCGGATGTCCCGCAGTCGACTGCGATCGAGTTGCTCGCCGACGACCGCGTCCGTTTCCGCGATTCCGCCGTCAAGATCGATCTCGGCGGCATCGCCAAGGGGTTCGCCGTGGACCGCGCGATCGCGGCGTTGCAGAGCCGCGGCGTGCGCTCCGCAATGGTCAATGCAGGTGGGGACCTCGCCGCCTTCGGGCCCGATGCCCGCATCGTCCACATTCGCGACCCGCGTTTCCCGGACAGGCTTTTGTGCCAGGTCGAAGTAAGCAATGGGGCGCTCGCGTCGTCGGCGCGCCGCTTCGACCCGTTTCGATCGACGGAAACAATGGATACAGCGGTCGTCACGCCTTCGACCCGGCTGCCCACAGGGGCGGCCCACGGCGCCACGGTGAGCGCGCCAACCTGCATGGTTGCCGACGCGCTGACCAAGGTCGTCATGGTCGCCGGCGAGCAGTCCGCGGCGTCATTGGCGCGCTTCCAGGCGAGCGCCATGTTGATTGCGGCGAACGGCGACATTCATACGACACCGGACTGGCAAGGAGTTCACCAGCATGCGGCTTAAAGGCTTGTTTCGGTTCGCCCTCTACGGAATTCTCGGGCTCTTGTTCGCCAGCGGCGCGCTGTGGATCTATGCCGACCAGATGAAGACCCGCACGGAGCTGGACAGCGAGATGTGGCAGCAGGCCGCCGCATACCTGCTGAGCATGCATGGCGGAACTGCAATGGTGACGCTGATGCTGCTTGGGGCGCTCGGTCCCATGCACGTCCAGCGCGCGTGGCGTGCCGGGAAGAATCGAGCGACCGGTATCGTCAGCCTCGCGATGTATGGTCTGCTCATCGCGACGGCGTTCGGGCTCTACTACGTCGGATCCGAAGCGCTTCGGCCCTGGATCAGCACGGTCCACATTGCGTTCGGGCTCGGCGTTCCGGCTGTCATCACCGCCCACATCATCGTCGGCCGCTCGAGCGTTGTCGCCGCGGCTCAGTCCGTGCGGCCACAACGTGCGACCTCTCCGACCCTGGTTCCTGCCGACGCGCCTGCCGATGCCGATCTGGTCAACGTCATGAGCAAAGTAGGTTGACCGCATCCGGCGTTCGGCTGGCCCGAGCAGGTCTCCATCCCGGCAACGACGTCCTTGCTCGCAGTTGGCCAACCGCCGCATGGAGGAATTCTCCGAGCCGGCGATCGATGCGTCCCATGAAATGGCTGTTTGATGACTCCCGATCGATCTCGGGCAGCTCGTGGTCTGCTCGACTGGTCTCAGGCTGAATTGGCTGCTCGGTCCAATTTGAGTGACAGTACCATTCGCGATCTCGAAAAAGGCGGCCGGATCCCGTCAATCAACAATTTGGCGGCCGTCAGGCGCGCCCTGGAGGCGGGAGGCGTGCAATTCATCGACGGCGACCAGCCCGGTGCCGCTGATAGTTAACTCCGATCGCTCAGATTCCAAAGCCGCCCTGGGCTCGCTAGCCGCCCATGGAATTGGCCATCATCTACTCTGCAGCCGCGGCAACTTCTGGCGAAGCCAATAGCCGAGTTCAACACTCGGATGCGACGGGCGCCGCGGGCGCCTCGCGTTTGCGATCAAGGCGCGAGAATAGCCAATGATGGCTCATTGGTCATTCGCCCTGTTCTTGACGCTTGCCCTGACGCGCCCGCAACCCGGGAAGTGGTTCGAGCCGATTTGGCAGTCCGTGGGCCGGCTCGCGTTCCGAATAGCGATGTAACCTATTGGAAAACCCAAGGTCGGTTTCTCTCTGTGTTTCAGAATGCGCGTTGATTTGTATGGCGGACCGCGCAACTTTTGATTCCGCCATTCGGAGGTTCGATCCCTCCCGCCCCAGCCAGGTCGAGCGCGACAGGCAGGGATGGATATTGCCGGTGGGAACCATGTCGCCGGCGCGTCCGATGTTTCGGGCGCCTGCGACGGCAAATTTCCGGAAGTCCAGACAAGTCGCGGGCTGTGGCTTGGTCGCGCGCCGCGTGATGGTTCACAAATCGTAGCAAACTGAAGGACATGCAGGCGCCTCATGCGGCACCGCTCCGCTGGCACGATTGCTGCTTACTGAGCCGCCAAACGAGCGCCAGCTCCAGAACAACAGATGCGAGGGGACGTCCGGATGCCAGCCCACAGCTCATTCCTGACCTGAGACCCGGCGACAGGCGATCCCGCCTGTGCGAGCTTCTCGGGTCCGCCCCCGGCGCGGCCCGCGTCCAGACGCACGACGTTGCCCCGGCACGCAATGGAGCCGGCGCGGAAGCGGGTCATAGGCAGACCAGAGAGATAGACCGAGTGAGATCAGGGAGAGAAAATTCGATGTCTGCAACCACCACAGCGGCCGCGGCGCCGCAGAAACCGTTCTACCGGGTCCTCTATGTGCAGGTCCTGTTCGCGATCGTGCTCGGTGTCATCGTCGGCTGGCTCTGGCCCGAGCTCGGCAGGAACGAATGGATCAAGGCGCTGGGCGACGGCTTCGTCAAGCTGATCAAGATGGTGATCGCGCCGGTCATCTTCTGCACCGTCGTGTCGGGCATCGCGCATGTCTCCGAGGTGAAGAAGGTCGGCCGCGTCGCCGTCAAGGCGCTGATCTATTTCGAGATCGTCTCGACCTTCGCGCTCGCGCTCGGGCTCATCGTCGGCAATTTCATTCAGCCCGGGGCAGGCTTCCAGGGCCAGAGCAGCAACGCCGCCGCCGTCGCCAACTACGCCAAGCAGGCGAGCGAGATGAAGTCGGTCGACTTCGTGCTCCACATCATCCCGGACACGGTGGTGGGAGCGTTCGCGCAGGGCGAGATCCTGCAGGTGCTGCTGTTCTCGATTTTGTTCGGCATTTCGCTGATGACGCTCGGTGAGCGCGGCCATACGATGCGCGCGTTCATCGACGACGCCGCGCACGCGATCTTCGGCGTCATCGCCCTCGTGGTGAAGGCCGCTCCGATCGGCGCCTTCGGCGCCATGGCCTTCACCATCGGCCGCTACGGGCCGCAGGCGCTCGGCAACCTCGCCGGCCTGATCGCGACCTTCTATCTCACCGCGCTCACTTTCGTTGTGGTCGTGCTCGGCATCATCGCCCGCATTGCCGGGTTCTCGATCTTCAAGTTCCTCAAATACATCAAGGACGAGCTGCTGATCGTGCTCGGCACCTCGTCGTCCGAGAGCGCGCTGCCGCAGATGATGGAGAAGCTTGAACGCCTCGGCTGCTCCAAGCCGGTCGTCGGCCTGGTGGTTCCGACCGGCTACTCGTTCAATCTCGACGGCACCAACATCTACATGACGCTGGCGACGCTGTTCATTGCGCAGGCGATGAACGTTCACCTGTCCTTCGGCGAGCAGATCACGATCCTGCTGGTCGCGATGCTGACCTCGAAGGGCGCCTCGGGCATCACCGGCGCCGGCTTCATCACCCTGGCCGGGACGCTGGCGGCCGTGCGGCCGGAGCTCGTTCCCGGCATGGCGATCGTGCTCGGCATCGACAAGTTCATGAGCGAGTGCCGCGCACTGACCAATCTGTGCGGCAACGGCGTCGCCTGCGTGATCGTGGCGTGGTGGGAAGGCGAGCTCGATCGCGACAAGCTGCGCATCGCGCTCGATCGCGATATCGACCCGGCCGACGTCGAAGTCGCGGTCACGACGGGATAGGCCTGCGGTCGTGGGGGCGCTGCCGTCGCATTCCAGCGTCGGTGGCGCCGGCCGGCGGCCATGCCCAATCGCGATGCCGCCAACATCTCGGATAATCTGCTAAGGTGGCGGCGGGCAGGGGCTCACCGTGGAGGCATCCCGCCTGTTGCCGCAAGGCCGAGCACGTTCCGACGCCATCGCGACGATAAGGCGTATCGTGAACATGGTCGCGCTGGCTGGGGCGGTGGTGCCGAAGGGACGACGTCACCGGCGTGACATCGGAGTCATGCCGTCGCGCCGCGGTCACCCTTGGAGAGGTTCGATGATGGCCGTTGCGCAGCCTGGTGTCCCTCGCATCGTGATCGTCGGCGGCGGCGCCGGCGGCTTGGAGCTCGCGACCCGGCTCGGAGACAGATACGGCCGCAGGGGCAAGCTCGACGTCACCCTGGTCGAGCGCAACCGCACCCATGTCTGGAAGCCGAAGCTGCACGAGATCGCCGCGGGCAGCATGGACCTCTCGGCCCATGAGGTCGACTATCTCGCCCAGGCCTATTGGCACGGCTTCCACTACCGCATCGGCGACATGATCGGCCTCGACCGCGACAAGCGCGAGGTGCTGGTGGCGCCCTATCTCGACGCGGAGGGGCGCGAGGTCACGCCGCGGCGGACCATCCCCTATGACGTGCTCGTCATCGCCATCGGCAGCCAGAACAATGATTTCGGCACGCCCGGCGTGGTCGACCACGCGATCAAGCTGGAATCGCAGCACGACGCCCGGCGCTTCCACGAGCGCATGGTCAATGCCTGCATCCGTGTCCATTCGCAGTCCTCGCCGATCGCGCCGCACCAGCTCAAGGTCGCGATCATCGGCGCCGGCGCGACCGGCGTCGAATTGGCCGCGGAGCTGCATCGCACGACGCGCGAGGTGGTGGCCTATGGTCTCGACCAGGTCGACGCCGAGAAGGACATCAGGATCACGCTGATCGAAGCCGCGGGCCGGGTGCTGCCGGCGTTGCCTGAGCGGGTCTCGCGCGAGACCGAGAAGCTGCTCGCAAAGCTCGGCGTCGAGGTGCTCGTCGGCGCCAAGGTCGCCGAGGTCGGGCCTGACAAGGTGAGCCTCGCCGACGGCCGCGTCATCCCGGCCGAGCTGATCGTCTGGGCCGCGGGCGTCAAGGCGCCCGACTTCCTGAAGGACATCGCGGGGCTGGAAACCAACCGCATCAACCAGCTCGTGGTCAGGCAGACCCTGCAGACCACGCGTGACGAGCGCGTCTTCGCCATTGGCGACTGCTCGGCCTGCTCCTGGGGCGAGCGCGGCAACGTCCCGCCGCGGGCGCAGGCCGCGCATCAGCAGGCCTCGCACCTCTACAAGCAGATTCCGCGCTTCGTCAGGGGCGAGCCGCTGGCGGACTACCGCTATCACGATTTCGGCTCCCTGGTGTCGCTCGGCGAGTTCAGCACGGTCGGCTCGATGATGGGCGCGCTGGTCGGGGGCAATCTGGTGTTCGAAGGCCTGTTCGCGCGCATGATGTATCTGTCGCTCTACAAGATGCACGAATACGCGCTGCACGGGCTCGCCAAGGTGACGCTGGACACGCTGGCGCGCCTGATCACCCGCCGCACCGAGCCGCACGTCAAGCTGCACTGACGGGCGCGCCGAGGGCGCCGGCACGGCCGATTTTGTTGTCGCCTATTGCCCGGCAAGACCTTAGACTTGCAGCACAATTACGGATACGGGCGCGGCCCGGTGCATGGGCCTGGAAGTGATGGGCCTGGAAAAGGGAATGACGGACCTTCCATTCCGGATCGGCCTCGAGCGACATCCCGACGTCACCGCGGTGGTCCGCAGGCGCGCGGGCTTGGTCGTTCGCGGAGTGATGGCGGCTGCGCTGGTCGGCGTCGCGGCATGGCTCGGCTATGCCATTGCCTTTTCCCGCGGGCTCGATCAGCGGCACACCACGGCCCAGCAGCGGCTGGCGGTCGAGGCCGCGCAGCTCGACGGCTACCTCTCGCGCTTCGAATATCTGCCCTCGCTGCTGGAGACCTCGCCCGATGTCTTCCGGCTGCTCGGCACGCCGGACGATCGCGCGCTGCAGCAGAGCGTCAGCCTGTATCTCAAGTCGATCAATCTGCTGGCCGGCGCCGACAACCTCTATGTCCTCACCGTCGCCGGTGATGCGATCGCCGCCGCCGACTTCGATCAGCCGGGGACGCCGGTCGGCAGCAACCTGTCCTACCGGCCCTATATGCGCCAGGCGCTGGCGACCGGCCGCGGCGCGTTCTTCGGCATCGGCATCACCAGCGCGCGCGCCGGCTATTACCTGTCCTATGCCGTCAAGCAACAGGGACGGACGATCGGCGTCGCCGTCGTCAAGGTCAATCTCGATGCCTTCGAGCGCGAATGGCGCAACCGCGGTGCCGACATGCTTCTGGTCGACGCCCGCGGCGTCACCATTCTCGCCTCGCGCGAGGAATGGCGATTCCGCCCGTTGACGCCGCTCTCGGTGGATGCGCTCGAGGAAATCGCGACGTCGAAGCCCTATGGCAGCTCCAGCCTCGCGCCGCTCGGCTGGACCTTCATGGAGAGGACCGATCGCGGCGGCCAGGTCGCGACCGAGCGCGGCGCGGTCTACAGCGTCGACGAGCGTCCGCTCAACGGGCGGCAATGGCAGCTGCTGCTGCTCGACGACGAGACGCCGATCCGGCGGACGGCCTTGATCATCGGCACGCTCTCGGGTCTCGCCAGCATCGTGGCGCTGCTGGCGCTCGGCCTGCTGGCGCAGCGACGCCGCGAGATCCGGCAGCGGCTGGCGAGCCAGGCCGCGCTGCAGGCCGCCAATGATCGGCTGGAAATGCGGGTGCAGGAGCGCACCGCCGAATTGCGCGCCGCGCAGGACGAGCTCGTCCATGCCGGCAAGCTTGCCGTGCTCGGCCAGATGTCGGCCGGCATGGTGCACGAGATCAACCAGCCCTTGGCGGCGCTGCAGACCGCTTCCGACAATGCCGTGCAATTCGTCGATCGCGGCATGATCGGCGAGGCCCGCGGCAATCTCATCCGCATCGGCGAGATGGTCCGCCGTCTCGCGCGCCTGACCGGCCAGTTGCGCGTGTTCGCCTACAAATCGAACGCGCCGCTCGATGCCGTCGCGGTCGAGCAGGCCCTGTCCGAGACGTTCAAGATCCTCGGCGCGCGGGTGAAGGACGGCCATGTCGACGTGACCATCGATCTCGCGCCCGAGCTTCGTGTCAGGGCCGATCAGATCCGGCTCGAGCAACTGCTCTGCAACATCATCGCCAACGCGCTCGATGCCGTCGAGGGCGCCGCGCGGAAGTCCATCCACATCCGCGCCGTGCGTGAGGAGGGGCAGTGCCGCATCGCCATCGCCAACAGCGGCCCGGCGATCGCCGCCGATGTCCTGCCGCGCCTGTTCGAGCCCTTCGTCACGACCAAGCCGGCCGGCAAGGGTCTCGGACTTGGGCTCGTCATCGCCAATCACATCGCGCGGTCGTTCGGCGGCGAGCTGCGGGCGCGCAATCTTGAGCCGTCCGGCGCCGAGTTCATCGTGCTGCTGCCGCTTGCCGATTGAAGAGGTTCCCACATGACTCCTGAGCAACCGGTCGGCGTGATCTATGTCGAGGACGACGAGGATGTCCGCATCGGCGCCGTCCAGGCGCTGCAGCTCGCCGGCCTGTCGGTGACGCCGTTCGCCTCCGCCGAAGCCGCAGGCGGAATCGTTCGCGCCGACATGCCGTTCGTGGTGGTCTCCGACGTGCGGCTGCGCGGCAAGAGCGGCACCGAGTGGCTGTCCGAGCTACAGCGGCTCGATCCGGACCTGCCGGTCATCCTGGTCACCGGTCATGGCGACATCTCGATGGCCGTGGAAGCGATGCGCAACGGCGCCTATGACTTCATCGAGAAGCCGTGCTCGTCGGAGCAGCTCGTCTCCGTCGTGCGCCGCGCCCTCGACAAGCGTCGCCTGACGCTCGAAGTCCGCACCTTGCGCTCGGCGCTCGCCGACCGCCAGGGCATCGAGGCGAGCCTGCTCGGGCGCTCGCCGCAGATCCAGGAGGTGCGCCGCCTCGTTGCCAATCTGGCCTCGACCAATGTCGACGTGACGATCTATGGCGAGACCGGCACCGGCAAGGACGTCGTCGCCCGTTGCCTGCACGCTCACAGCGCCCGGCGCGGCGGCAACTATGTCGCGGTGAATTGCGGCGGCCTGCCGGAATCACTGGTTGAGAGCGAATTGTTCGGCCACGAGGCCGGCGCCTTCACCGGCGCGACCAAGCAGCGGATCGGCAAGATCGAATATGCCCATGGCGGCACGCTGTTCCTAGACGAAATCGAGAGCATGCCGCTCAGCGTGCAGGTGAAGCTGCTGCGGGCGTTGCAGGACCGCTCGGTCGAGCGCGTCGGCTCCAACAAGCCCGTGGCGGTGGACTGCCGCGTGGTGGCGGCCAGCAAGGCCAATCTGCTCGAGCTCAGCGAGCAGAAGCTGTTCCGCGCCGATCTGTATTATCGTCTCGGCGTCGCCTTCATCGAGCTGCCTCCGTTGCGCGAACGCCGCGAGGATATCCCGATCCTGTTCGAGCACTTCACCCTCGAGGCCGCCAAGCGGTTCGAGCGCGACGCGCCGATCGTGAACGAGCAGACCATGTCGCTGCTGCTCGGCTACTCATGGCCGGGCAACGTGCGCGAGTTGCGCAACGTCGCCGACCGCTTCGTGCTCGGTGTGCTCGACCGCAAGGTCCTCGACCGCTCGGGCGCCGCAGCCTCGGAGCTGTCGCTGCCACGGCAGTTGGAGAACATCGAGCGCTCGATCATCGAGGATGCGTTGCGCCGCAAGCTCGGCGACGTGCCGGCGACCGCGGCGCTGCTGAGCATTCCGAAGCAGACGCTTTACGACAAGATCAAGCGGCTCGCCGTGAAGGTCGATGGCATCCGCGAGGGCGCGCCGCTGCGGCCGCAGTCCTGACCGTGGCTGCATCGCCAGCGCTCGTCCGCATCATCATCGCGTCGACGCCGACCACCACTGCGCTCATCTGATGTTGCGACGCGCGACTTATGCTCCTCGCGGACCCGGTCGTCCTGTGGCGGCAGGAAGGCATCTGTTCCATGCCGGCGATCAGGAACGAATGCTGGAGAAGGCTTGTTGAAGGATCATGACAGGCAGAGACACCCGCGACCTGCGCTCCGGCGCCTACGACCCCGTCAGCAAGGACGGTCTGCCGCAGCCGCAACAGGTCAAGGACAAAACGACGCCCCGCCAGCAGGAGCAGTGGGGCGCCGACGTGCGGGCCGAGCCGTTGCCCGGCACCGAGCCGGTGCTTCCGGAAGGGCTCAGGCGTGAGCGGCGTGATCCGCTCAATCGCAACACTGGTCGCCGCGACACCGACTAGTGCGCGGCGACCCAGCGCCTATTTTGCCGCGATCACCATGATCTCGACGGTGTATTGCGGCGCGGCAAGCCCGGCCTCAACGGTGGCGCGAGCCGGGGTGTTGCCGGCCGAGACCCAGCCATCCCACACGGCGTTCATTTCGCCGAATGTCTTGATGTCGGTGAGGTAGATCGTCGCCGACAACAGCTTCGACTTGTCGGTGCCGGCCTTGGCGAGGTGGCCGTCGATGATCGAGAGAATCTCCTCGGTCTGCTTGGTGACGCTTTCACCGGCCGTCTTCTGCGCGACGACGCCGGCGAGATAGACGGTATTGCCGTGAACGACGACCTGGCTCATGCGCGGGCCAATTTCGAAACGCTGGATCGACATCGAAGAACTCCTCAAAAGGTCAATTCGGGGCTTCTCCCTAGCGCGTGCGACGCGGCAACGCCAGTCGGCCGAATGGCCACTCTCGCCACCTTGGGGCGTGCGACCTTGCGTTGTCGACAGCGCCGCGGCACACGGAACGCGGCACTTCACGATGATCCGCCCTTGTCGCGCTGCAAGGCGGGCTTGCCCATGGGGCAGGCAAAGGCGGGCGTTTTCCGCGCTTGCACAGATATTTGAGACATGAAACATTCTCCGCGAGGGTGCTTTTTGAATGGCGGAGGGGCGTGATGCGGAAACGATCGATGCTGGCGGCACTCGCGGCGATGGCTTTGGTGACGGGCGCGGGGCCGACATTCGCACAGCAGACGATCCGCGTCGGCTGGACCATCCCGGCGGAAGAATCCAAGTACTGGATGATGAAGCGGCCCACCGAATTTCCGGATCTCGGCAAGACCTACAACATCGAGTGGACCCAGTTCCAGGGAACGGCACCGATGACGCAGGCGCTCGCCGCCGGCGCGCTCGACTGTGCCACGCAGGCGCCGCTGTCGCTGGCGAACGGCGTGGTCGGCGGCGGCCTCAAGGCCTACATCGTCGCCCAGCACGTCTATGAGAAGCCGGGCGGCTTCTCGGTCTACTGGGCGGTCAAGGACGATTCCCCGATCAAGACCATCGCCGACCTGAAGGGCAAGACGGTCGGCATTTCCGTGATCGGTGGCGGCACGCAGGGGCCGTTCAACATGCTGCTGAAGCAGGCCGGGCTCGATCCCGCCAAGGACATCAAGCTGGTCGAGGTCGGCTTCGCGGTGTCGGAGGATGCGCTGCGCCAGGGCCGCGTCGACGCCGTCAACATGAATCAACCCTTTGCAGCGCGCGCCGAGGCCAAGGGCGGCACCCGCAAGCTGTTCTCGCTGTCCGAGGCGATGCCGAACATCGTGCACATCCTCGAGGCCTGCCGCGCCGACTTCGTCGACAAGAACCCGGAGCTGGTGAAGGCCTATGTCCGCGACATCACGACGGGCATGAAGAAGGCGCTCGCCAACCGCGACGAGACCTTGAAGGTGGTGTCGGAGGTCATGAAGGCGCCGGTTGCCGTCATCGACACCTATCTGCTGAAGGACAATGATTTCGGCCGCGACCCGGTCGCCGCGCCGAACTTCCCGGCGATCCAGAAGATGCTCGACATCTACGCCGAGACCGGCATGCTGCCGAAGCTCGACGTCGCCCAGTTCAAGCATCCGACGATCGTCGCGCCGATCCAGTAGGCGGCCGGCGCGGAGCCTTGTCGATGAGGAAGCTGCGATCGCGCGTGACGGTGGAGGGGCTCGATCGCGCCCCGCACCGCGCCTTCATGCGCGCGATGGGGCTGGATGATGCCGACATCGCCAAGCCGATGATCGGCGTCGTCAGCCAGAAGGGCGAGCAGACGCCCTGCAACATGACGCACGACTTCCAGGTCGATGCGGCCAAGACGGGCATCTCGGAGGCCGGCGGCACCCCGCGCGAGTTCGCCACCGTCTCGGTCTCCGACGGCATCAGCATGAACCACGAGGGAATGAAGTTCTCTCTGTTCTCGCGCGAGCTGATTGCCGACTCCATCGAAGCCGTCGTCCATGGCCTCGCCTATGACGCGCTGATCGGCTTCGGCGGCTGCGACAAGACCTTGCCTGGCGTCATGATGGGCATGGTCCGCTGCAACGTGCCGTCGATCTTCATCTATGGCGGCAGCGCGCTGCCCGGCAACTACCAGGGCCGGACGCTCACGGTGCTCGATTCTTACGAGGCCGTCGGCAGCTACATGACCGGCGAGATCGATGCACGGACGCTCGAAGGCATCGAGCGGACCTGCCTCCCGACGATCGGCGCCTGCGCCGGGCAGTTCACCGCCAACACCATGGGCATGCTGTCGGAGGCGATGGGGCTGTCGATGCCCAACGTCTCGATGATTCCCGGCGTCTATGCCGAGCGAGCGCACGTCGCGCGTCAGGCCGGACGCCTGATCATGCAGATGCTCGCGCGCGGCGGGCCGCTACCGCGCGACATCGTCACCCGCAAGGCGCTGGAGAACGGGGCGGCCATTGTCGCGGCCACCGGCGGCTCCACCAACGCCGCGCTGCATCTGCCGGCGATCGCCAATGAGGCCGGCATCCGTTTCACGCTCGACGATGTCGGCGAGGTCTTCGCGCGCACGCCGCTGATCGGCAATCTCAGGCCGGGCGGCAAGTACACGGCGAAGGACGTCTACGACATCGGCGGCGCCGCCGTTGTGATCCGCGCGCTGATCGAGAGCGGCCACATCGACGGCTCCTGCATCACGGTCTCCGGCCGCACGCTGGCCGAGGAATATGGCGCGGCCAATGCGCCGGACGGCGAGATCGTGTTCAGCCCGGCCAGGCCGATCATGGCGGATGGCGGCGTCGCTGTCCTCAAGGGCAACCTCGCGCCCGACGGCGCCGTCATCAAGGTTGCCGGCCTCAAGAACCTGGTGTTCGAGGGCCGCGCGCGGGTGTTCGAGGACGAGGAGGCCTGCGTCGCCGCGGTGCGCGCACGCAACTATCAGGCCGGCGAGGTGCTGATCATCCGCAACGAGGGTCCGGTCGGCGGTCCTGGGATGCGCGAGATGCTCGGCGTCACGGCGCTGATCTATGGCCAGGGCATGGGCGAGAAGGTCGCGCTGATCACCGACGGCCGCTTCTCCGGCGCCACCCGCGGCATGTGCATCGGCTATGTCTCGCCGGAAGCCTTCGTCGGCGGTCCGCTGGCGCTGGTGCAAGACGGCGATCCGATCCGCATCGATGCGAAGGCGCGCACGCTCGACGTGCTGCTCGATGAGTCCGAGCTCGCGGTGCGTCGCAGCGCGTGGTCGCAGCGGCCGCCGCGGCACAGGGCAGGGGCACTGGCGAAATACGCGAAACTCGTTGGGCAGGCACCGCTCGGCGCCGTGACTCACGAAGGGCCGGCCGAATGGCCCTGGTTCGATCAGGACCGGGAATGATCCGCGCGTGGCGACGATTGGCAGGTTTCTTGCTAATCTGCGGCAGTCTGTCTTGCCTGATTTCACGGAGCGTTTGAGCGTGCTGCATCGGAAAGAGAAGCCGACATGGACGTGACCCCGATCCGACCCGGCCAGCTCGCGGGCACTCCGCTCGGCCGTCGCGCGGCCACGCCGATCATCGAGATCGATCACGTGTCGCAGGTGTTCAAGACCTCGTCGCGCCGCGACCACACCGCGCTGTCGGACATTTCGCTGACGGTCGGCGAGGGCGCCTTCGTCTCGATCCTCGGTCCCTCCGGCTGCGGCAAGTCGACCTTGCTCTACATCGTCGGTGGCTTCGTCAGCCCGACCAGCGGCACCGCGAAAATGAAGGGCAAGCCGATCACCGGTCCCGGCACCGATCGCGGCCCGGTGTTCCAGGAGTTCGCGCTGTTTCCCTGGAAGAGCGTGCTCGGCAACGTCATGTATGGTCCGCTGCAGCAGGGCAAGAAGCCGGCGAAGGCCGAGGCGCTCGCGCGGACTTTGCTCGCCATGGTCGGACTTACCGGCTTCGAGAAATTCTATCCCAAGGAGCTCTCCGGCGGCATGAAGCAGCGCGTCGCGCTGGCCCGCACGCTGGCCTACGGGCCGGAGGTGCTGCTGATGGACGAGCCGTTCGGCGCGCTCGACGCGCATACGCGCACGCGGCTGCAGAACGACCTGCTCGACATCTGGGAGCGCGACCGTAAGACGGTCCTGTTCGTGACCCACTCGGTCGAGGAAGCCGTGTTCCTGTCCGACAAGGTCGTCATGATGTCGCGCTCGCCCGGCCGAATCCGCGAGGTGATCGACATCGATCTGCCCCGGCCGCGCCGCCGCGAGGAACTGCTGCTGGACCCGCGCTATCAGAAATACATCGTCGACATCGAGCGCATGTTCGACGATTCCGGTGACAACGAGCTGCCGTCATGAATGGTCTGTCGAAGCCGCTCGCGCCGATTCTGGCCTGCTGCGGCCTGCTGCTGGCTTGGCAGCTCGCCTCGCTCGGGCTCAAGAACGACAGCTTCCCGACCGCGCTGGAATCGCTGCGCGCGATCCCGCCGATCCTCACCGACAAGGAATCCCTGATCAACATCATGGCCTCGCTGCGGCGGATGGCGATCGGCTTCGCGCTCGCGCTTGCGTTCTCGATTCCGCTCGGGTTGCTGATGGGGCGCAGCCGGTCGACCGCCGCCTTCTTCAATCCGCTGCTGATGCTGATCTACCCGGTGCCGAAGGCGGCGCTGATGCCGATCATCATGCTGTGGCTCGGCGTCGGCGACATCTCCAAGACGCTGGTGATCTTCCTCGGCGTCAGCCTTCCGGTGATCTACCACAGCTTCGAGGGCGCCAAGGCGGTCGAGGAGAAGATGCTGTGGTCGGGCGCGGCGATGGGACTCTCGGCCGGCGAGCGCCTGCTGCGCATCGTCCTGCCCGCAGCCTTGCCGGAGATCCTGACCGGCTGCCGTACCGGCCTGGTGCTGGCGCTGATCACGATGGTCACCAGCGAGATGATCGCGCGGCAGTCCGGCGCCGGCAACATCCTGTTCAACGCGCTCGACATGGGCCAGTACGACACGGTGTTCGCGATGATCATCATCATCGGCGCCATGGGCATCTGCCTCGATGCGGCGTTCGAGGTCGTCAGGCGCTGGCTGGTGCGCTGGTCCGAGCCGCAGTTCGACATGCCGCTGAGCTTCTCATGACGCGCACCTCCAACGACATCCTGCTGGGCGCCGCGCCGATCGTGCTGGTCCTGCTGCTGTGGCAGGGGCTGGTGTCGTTCGGCTACGCGCCGCCGACCCTGCTGCCGCCGCCGGGACAGGTGTTCCTGCGCATGGGCCAGCAACTCACCAGCGTCACCTTCCAACAGGACATCGTGGCGACGCTGTTCCGGCTGTTCGCGGGCTTTGCGATCGCCGTGGTGCTCGGTGTTTCCCTGGGAATTGCCGCCGCGGTGAGCCCGCCTGTCAACGCCGCCGTCAAGCCGATCGTGCGCGTGCTGGCGCCGCTGCCGAAGGTCGCGCTCTATCCGGCCTTCCTGCTGCTGCTCGGCTTCGGCCACGAATCCAAGATCATGCTGGTGGCGGCGGATGCGCTGTTTCCGATCCTGCTGTCGAGCTATTACGGCGCCGCCACGGTCGAGCAGAAGCTGATCTGGTCGGCGCTCGCCGCCGGGACGCCGCCGCGCGACGTCCTGTGGAAGGTGGTGCTGCCGGCCGCGATGCCCTCGATCCTGACCGGTTGCCGCATCGGCCTCGTGATCTCCTGCATCGTCGTGTTCCTGGCCGAGATGATCACCTCGACCGACGGGCTCGGTCACGTGCTGGTGACCGCCGCGCGCACCTTCCAGGCCGTCGACATGTTCGTGCCGCTGATTACGATCTCGCTGCTGGGCCTCATTCTCAACGCCCTGCTGCAAGGCCTGCGCGCTTATCTGCTGCGCGGCTTCCCCTCGGTCTGATAACAACACAACGACAATCGGGAGAACGACCATGCTGGCGGATCGCATCGAGGCGAAATGGATCGACGCATTCTGTGAGATCTTCGAGCGCTGCGCCGTGAAGGCGGGCGACACCGCTGCGATCCTGTCGGAGACGCAGTCGCGCGCGCTCAACGTGCACATCGCCGAACTGGCGCTGCTGCGCATGGGTGCGCGTCCGTTCCACGTGGTGGTGCCGACGCCGCGCAACCGCCATCCGGTACCGGTGCGCTCCACCGGTGCGTCGGAGGCGATCGGCAAGCTCGGACCCGTCGTCACGGCGCTTCAGCAGGCCGGCTTCGTCGTCGACTGCACCATCGAAGGGCTGATGCATGCGGTGGAGACGCCCGAGATCCTGAAGGCCGGCGCGCGCATCCTGGTGATCTCCAACGAGCATCCCGAGGCGCTCGAGCGCATGGTGCCGGACTCGGCGCTCGAAAAGCGGGTGCGCGCCGCCGCCAAGATGCTGCGCGGAACCAAGCGGATGCGCGTGACGTCGAAGGCCGGCACCGACCTCGACGTGATCATGGAGGGCGCCTCCACCGTCGGCGTCTGGGGCTGGACCGATCGTCCGGGCACCCTGGCGCACTGGCCGGGTGGCATCGTCGTCAGCTTCCCCAAGAGCAAATCGGTCAACGGCACCATCGTGATGGCGCCCGGAGACATCAACCTCACCTTCAAGCGTTATCTGAGTTCGCCTGTCACGATGACCCTGCGCGACGACTACGTGACCGATCTGGCAGGCGAGGGCGCCGACGCAGCGATGATGCGATCTTATCTCGCGTCCTGGGGCGACCGCGAGGCATACGCCGTGTCGCATGTCGGCTGGGGCATGAACCCCGGCGCGCGCTACGAGGCGCTGGCCATGTACGACCAGCGCGACACCAACGGCACCGAGCTGCGCGCCGTCCCCGGCAACTTCCTGTTCTCCACCGGCGCCAACGAATTTGCCGGCCGCTACACGGCGGGTCATTTCGACCTGCCGATGATGGGCACCACGATCGAGCTGGACGGTGTGGCCGTGATCAAGGAGGGCGTGCTGCAGGATGTGTTCGGGTAGAGTCCTGCGCATTCCACTGGCGAGCTGCCGCCGCGGCGGTAGTGCGCTCCCCTCCCCCTTGCGGGGAGGGGGCGGGGGTGGGGGTCCCCATACGCTGAACTTCGTTGTGGGCACAACTGCTCGTACCCAAACCTCCACTGTGAGACGCGTGGGGCCGCAACACGCCATCGGTTGATCGATGCAGGGCTCTTGTGCTCGTCACTCCAAGCACAACTCGTGGACCCCCACCCCCAACCCCTCCCCGCAAGGGGGAGGGGAGCGCACCGTCCTCACGGGGCGGGCCGGCCCAAATGACAAGCGCCGAGACAGAATTATCCCGCTATTCTGTTAAAAATAATCTTCTTGCTATTTTTCGGAAATCATGGTTCTCTCTCTGCATCCCGCCTCACTGCGGAGGGGCGTTGCGCGCGATCGTCACGACACGCGAGGTGGGGATGCGATGGCCGCGAGAGATCGCAGCGTCTTCTTACGAGGGCGCGGACGAACGATCGCTCGCGGACGTGAAGTCGCAGCGTCCTGATACCCCGATGCTGGTATCAAGTCGCGTCGGCCTGAGTGCCGCGCGGTGATGGTGGCCAACAAGCCCGGCGCACCAGGGAGACTGCGTATAAGCGTTAGACCCATCGCGCAGGGAATGCCGGCGTGTTCGGCTTTGCCTGTGGTACCTGCCGCCTGCATTTTTTTCGCAGGCGGGCCATGGGTGAGGCCTTCACCCGGCATTCCCTGCGCCCTCTGCATGATTCGCGAGGGACCCATTCGATGCATGACTCGGGCGAGATGCGCCGCGAGAACGACCAGTTATGTCGTAGCTGTTTATTTGGCCCGCTGTTTGAGCCGTGAACCCACCCCACCCACCGCCGTCGGCGTTCGCCGGGACGACGTCGGAGTTCGTTGATGTCGTTGCGGTCAACATTCGCGAGAGGCGAAGATCACCGCAGCCGTAGGGTGGGCAAAGCGGCCACCCGCAGGGCGGTTGCGTGCCCACCGTAGATCCACGCAATCGGCGCGACTGGTGGGCGCGGCGCGCGAGAGATCGTCACGATCCGGCGACGGCGTGGCGCGCCTTTGCCCACCTCACGGCTCCGTTGCTGCCGCGTGCTCCGCCTCAATCCACCACCGGCGGCCGGGCGAGCTTGAAATGCCGCAGCATCTCGACCAGCGCGCCGAGCCGCTGCTCGCGATAGGCCGCAACGTCCATGCCGGAATAATCGAGGAAGCCGGCGCCGGTGCGCAGGCCGATGCGGCCCTCGGCCATGTTGCGCTCGATCACCTCGGGTGCGCGGTAGCGGTCGCTGCCCAGTGCGCCTTCGAGGTAGCGGCTGGCGTAGTAGAGAATGTCACCGCCGCCCCAGTCGATGAATTCGAGCAGGCCGAGTACCGCGTAGCGGAAGCCGAAGCCGTAGCGGATCGCCTTGTCGATCTCCTCGGCGCTGGCGACGCCTTCGCCGACCATCCGCGCCGCCTCGTTCATCGCGAGTGCCTGGATGCGCGGCACGATGAAGCCCGGCGTCGCCGCGCAGACCACCGGCACCTTGCCGATGTCTTCCAGTAGCGCCTTCAACCGCGCCGTGACCTCGGGATCGGTCGCCTTGCCCGGCGAGATCTCGACCAGCGGAATCAGATAGGCTGGATTGAGCCAGTGCGCATTCAGGAAGCGCTCAGGCCGCTCCACCGCACCGGAGAGATCGTCGACCAGAATCGTCGATGTCGTCGAGGCGATGATGACGTCGGGCGCGACCGCGCGCGACGCCGCAGCCAGCACTTCGCGCTTGAGGTCGACGATTTCCGGCACGCCTTCGAACACCAGCGTGGTCTGTGCGAGGACATCGCCGCTCGAGCCGGCCGGCGCGACGGCGATCTTGTCCATCAGCTTGTCGGCGTCAGCGGCCTGCAGCATCCCGAGCCGCGCCAAGGTCGCGAATGTCGCGCCGACCTCGCCGAGCGCGTCGCGCTGCAGGCTGGCGAACTCTTCCGCCGTGCGCGGCTTGATGTCGATCATCGTCACGGGATGGCCGGCATAGGCGAAGGCGACGGCGATGCCGCGGCCCATGCGGCCGGCGCCGAGGCAGGCAATATGACCGCGCGCACTCATGCCGCAAATCCCTCGCGCAGCAACGCCTGCAGTGCGGTCCGGTCGAGACCAGCCAGGCCGAGGCTCGCCAGCGTGCGTCCCGTTGCCATGAAATCCTCACCGCAGATCGCACCGCCGATGGCCAGGAAGGCGCGGGCGAGCGGCGTCGGCGTGCCGGTCAGCTCGGCGGCCGAGATCAGGAACGACAGGCCGAGCCTGAGATCCTCGCGCATGTAGCGGTGCTGCGTCAGCACGAGCTGCTCGCGCCAATCGCCGGAATCGGTGAGCCGATCGTGCGAGCCGCGGCCATACATCCAGATCTCGCCCTCCTTGGCGTAGTGATGCGCCAGCGGAAAATGCGGCGCGCCGTAGCCGAGCGCCTCGCGCACCGCGATCCGCTCCGCATCGAGCGCGTCGGTGACGCGGCGGATAGAGGGCTGCGTGCCTTCCTTGTGAATGTCCCAGCGCTCGAAATGCTCGATGGGACCTGCATTCATCACGATCAGCGGCGGATGGATGATGCAGCCGGCATTCATCAGCGCACCCGACAGCGCATCGCCGCATGGCTCGATCACGCCGGGGAAGGCGCGGCCGATCACCGCGAGCGCGTGCTCCGCCGTCTTGAGAGGAAACACGCCGACCGGGAGCCGCTTGGCGCGGATGGTGATCGCGACCTCGAACGGGGCGTGCTTGCGCGTCAGCCAGGGCAGGGTGCCGGTCTCGGCGTAGCTGACGCTGGCTTCATTGCGGGCCTCGCGCGCCGCCGCCGCGAAGATCATGGTGCCGAAGGTCGCCGGGGGCAGGAACACGACCTGCCCATCGGCGAGATGCGGCGCCAGCAGGCGGGCGATGTCGGCTTGCGCGAAGGCCGGTGCCGGGCAGAGGATCAGCTCGGCACCGCTGATAGCCTCGCCGATGTCGGTCGTGACCAGCGCGAGCCGCGCCTCATGCCGGCCATTGACGTCCTTGACGACGATCGTCGAGCCCGCCGCGCGATGCTGCGCGACAGCGTCCGCATCGCGGCGCCACAGCCGGACCTCGTGACCTCCCAGCGCGAAATCGCCTGCCGCCGCAAAGGAGCCGTTGCCGCCGCCGAGCACTGCAATTTTCAAGAGCGCGTCTCCGTCTCGCTTATTTGTGGCCATCGATCTGGCGCAGCAGATGGTGCTGCACCTTGCCGAGCGCGGTGCGCGGCAGGTCGTCGACGAAAACGATGTCGCGCGGCACCTTGAAGCGCGCGAGCTGCGACTGCAGATGCGCCCGCAAGGTCTCCGCATCGAGCGCACAGCCCTGGCGCTTGACCACGAAGGCGACGGGCACCTCGTCCCAGCGCGGATCGGGCCGGCCGACCACGCCGCAATCGACGACGTCGGGATGCTCGCGGAGCACGCGCTCGATCTCGGCCGGATAGACGTTCTCGCCGCCGGAGATGATCATGTTGTTCTTGCGCTCGAGCACGAAGAAGTACCCCTCGGCATCGCGCTGGGCGATGTCGCCGGTGCGGTACCAGCCGTCATGGATCGCCTGTTGCGTGGCTTTGGCGTTGCCCCAATATTCGAAGAACAAATTGGGCCCGCGCACGGCGATCTCGCCCGCTTTGCCCGCCGGAAGCTCGTCGCCGTCTTTGTCGATGATCTTGGCCTCGCAGCACAGCCCGGGCAGGCCGGTCGAGCCTGCGCGCGAGAGGTCGCCGCCGAGCCGTGTGTAGACCGCGATCGGACAGGTCTCGGTCGAGCCATAGACCTGCAGCACCGGCACGCCGCGCGCCGTGATACGCTCGATCAGCGCTGGCGGCACGATGCTCGATCCGGTCGCAACAGCTCTCAGCGAGGACAGGTCCGTCGCGTTCCAATCCGGATGCTCGGTGACGGCCTGGATGGTTGCCGGCACCAGCACGGTCAATGTCGGCCGGTCGTTGACGATCGCTGCCAGCGTCGAATCCGGCGTGAAGCGGGCGTGCAGCGTGACGGTGGCGCCGTGATGCAGGGCCGGCGTGGTCTGGATGTTGAGGCCGCCGACATGGAACAGCGGCAGCACCGTCAGTACGTGATCATCGGAGGTCAGGCCATGCATGTGCTGGCTCATCACCCCGTTCCACAGCAGCGCCTCCTGCCGCAGCACCGCGCCCTTCGGCCGGCCCGTGGTGCCCGAGGTGTATACGATCAGCAGCGGGCAGGAGAGATCGATGTGCGGGTTGCGGTCGTCGCCATGACCGCGCGCCAGCAGTTCATCGAGCGTCAGTCCGTCGGCCGGGGCAAAGTCGATGCCGACCGGCGCTGTCTCCGGGTGGCTCTCGGCCAGCGCCGGCAGCACCGGCGCGAACGCCTGCTCCAGCACCAGCACCTTGGCGGCAGCATCCGAGAGAATGAAGACCTGCTCGGGCACTGCAAGCCGCCAGTTCAACGGCACCAGGATCGCGCCGAGCCGCGCACAGGCATAGAGCAGGACCAGATAGTCCGGCCGGTTGAGGCTCAGAATCGCGACGCGGTCGCCACGTCCGACGCTGAACTCCGACTTGAGCGCGCGGGCCATCAGCGCGATGCGCTCGCTGAAATCGGCATAACTCTGCGTTACGCCTTCGAAATGGATCGCCGGCTTGTCCGGCGTGAACGCCACATTGCGCTCGATCAGGCTGCAGAGGTCCACGCTCAGTCGTCCGTCTCGCCGGGCTCGTACAGTGCCTCGCGGCCGATGCGGTCGAGGCACAATTCCGCGGTCCAGGGCAACATCAGGGAGCCGCAACGGCTATCGCGATAGATGCGCTCCAGCGGCAGCGTCTTCAGCATCGATTGTCCGCCGCAGGTGCGAATGGCGAGCGCCGCCAGATCATTGGCCCCCTCCATCACCGAGTACTGCGCCGCATAGGCGCGCAGCACCTGCTCCTTCGTCGGATTGGCGCGTGCCTCGGTGACGGCCTGGAACCAGATGCCTTTGACTTGTTCCAGCTTGATCTGCATCTGCGCGACCGCGATCTGCTTGGTCGGGTACATCCGCCGCTTGACCGGCGGCATGCCCGGCACCTCGCCGCGCAGATATTTGACGGTGAAGTCATACGCGGCCTGCGCCAGCCCCATATAGGTCGGCGACAGCGTCATGAACATGTGCGGCCAGCGCATCGCTGCCTGGAAGTAGACGCCGCGCGGCATCAAGGCGGCGTCCTCCGCAACGAAGACATCCTTGAACAGCAGTGTGCGTGACACCGTGCCGCGCATGCCCAGCGGATCCCAGTCACCGACGACAGAGACGCCCTCCGTTTTCGCCGGCACAGCGAGATAGAGCGTGTTGCGGCGGGACGCCTTCTCACCCTCGCTGACTTCGGTGCATAGCACTCCATAATAATCTGCGTGTCCGGCAAGCGAGGCGAAGATCTTCTTGCCGTTGATCAGCCAGCCGCCCTTGACCGGCTTGGCCTCGGTGCCGAACGCGACGCCGCCCGCTGCCGCCGCGCCGCCCTCCGAGAACGGCTGCGAATAGATCGCGCCGTCGTCGACGATGCGCTTGTAGTGGATCGCGCGCCGCCGCTCGTGCTCGGCGCGGACGTCCTCGTCCATGTCGAGATCGTCGGCGAGCGGTCCGGACCACAGGGTCGAGCAGACGTGCATGTTCCAGGTCAGCGCGGTGGCGCCGCAATAGCGGCCGATCTCGGCGGCGGTGAGTGCATAGGTCTGGTAGCCCGCACCGAGGCCGCCGAGAGCCTTGGGAACGGAGATGCCGAGCAGGCCCGCGCGATGCAGGTCCTTGTAGTTCTCAGTCGGAAAGCTCGCCTCGCGATCCCAGGTCGCGGCGCGGCCCGCCAGCACGCTCTGCCCGAGTTCCCGGGCCCGTGCGATGATGTCGGCCTGCTCGGCCGTGAGCCGATATGCCGCCGGATCGAACATCGGAGCATCGAGGGCTTCGCCGGAGGCTGTCGCCGTCTTCTGGACCGGGATCGTCATCATCTCTCCGCTGTCGCTGGTGTTGCACGTGCCGTCAGGAACGTATCGAGTGCGGCGTTGAAATCGCCGGGCCGTTCGAGATTGACGAGATGACCGGCGCCCTGAAGTTCGACGTAGTCGGACGAAGGAATGAAGCTCGCCATCTTCTCCATCATCGGCGCCGGCGCGTTGCGATCCTTCGAGCCCGAGAGCACCAGCGCCGGCACCTTGATGTCCTTCAAGGCTTGTCGCCGGTCGAAACCGAGCAGGGCCAGCATGCTGGCGCGATAGCTTGTCTCGGGTACGCCGGCCATGCAGGAGGTTGCAATTTCAAGGCCGCGCGGATCGGGATCGTCGCCGACCAACTCCTTGACCAGGTCCGGCGCCAGCGACGCCATCGTCGCGCCCCGATCGAGCGGGCCGAGGCGCGCCTCGATGAACGATTTCTGCCAGTCGCCGTCGGCCTTGCCGAAGGCCGGGCTGGTCTGAGCCAACACCACGGCTGCCGCGGCCTGCGGATGCGTCGTCAGCCATTCCTGTACGATCATTCCGCCGATGGAATGACCAACGAGGATCGGCTGCTTGGCGCCGATCTGGATCAGGAAATCTTGAAGCGCAGCGGCGAGCGTGGTGATGCTGACCATGTCGAGCCGTGCGGATCGGCCATAGCCCGGCATGTCCCAGGCCACCGCATGGCAGCGCTCGCCGAAATAATCGAGCTGACCACGCCATGCGCGCGCGGCACCACCGATGCCGTGCAGGAACACAACGCTCTGTTGCTCGGGCGTCCCCGATGCCTCGTAGCCGAAGCGGCCGTCCTTCGTGGTAAAGATTTGCGACGCAGGCACGCAGACCTCCGAGATATGCCCGAGGCCGCTACGTTGCTCGCTCCGGGCCCTTGAACGCTAGTCGCGGTAACCGAGGTGTCAAGCCGCTTCCGGCGTGTTGTTGCAAAAATTTGAAGTTTAAAATAACTTCCCCGTCGAGACCTGCCAACGAAATCAGAGGAGGCGCACGCATGTCCGGACTTCCGCAAGCCGCGCATGCGATGGTGACGGGGGGCGGGCGCGGCATCGGCCGCGAAATCGCGCGCGCCTTGAAGCTTGCGGGCGCAACCGTGACGATCGTCGGTCGCAACGGCGCAACGCTCGATGAGGCGGTCGCGGCCGGATGCGCGGATCACGCCGCAATCGCCGATGTTGCCGATCCGGCGGCGCTCAATGCCGCAGCCGCAAGCGCCGCCGCGCGTCGGCCGATCGACATCCTGATTGCCAATGCGGGAAGCGCAGAATCGGCGCCGTTCCTGAAATCCGACACCGCGCTGTTCCACCGCATGATGGACATCAACTTCATGGGCGTCGTCCACGCCGTGCAGGCGGTGCTGCCGGCGATGAAGGGCAGGCCCTATGGCAGGATTGTCGCCGTGGCGTCGACCGCGGGTCTCAAGGGCTATCCCTATGTCAGCGCGTACACCGCGGCCAAGCATGCGGTCGTCGGCCTCACGCGATCGCTGGCGCTGGAGCTGGCCGCGACGCGCGTCACGGTCAATGCCGTGTGTCCCGGCTTTACCGATACCGATCTTGTCGCGGAAAGCGTCGACAACATCATGAAAAAGACCGGCCGCAGCCGGGAGCAAGCGATCGCCGAACTTGCCAAGCACAATCCGCAGGGGCGTCTCATCACGCCGCAGGAGGTTGCCGACACCGTGCTGTGGCTGTGCGGCAGCGGTGCCGGTGCGATCACAGGGCAGGCGATCGCGGTTGCCGGCGGCGAAGTGTGAGCCGCAGCGCCCTGGCCTAACGAAGACAGTTGAACAGAGGGAGCTTACATGTCGAGACCGGCCAATCCCGTCACCGTGCCGCTGGCGGACTACAAGCCCAGCCATTTCCTGCTTGCGGTCAAGGATCGCGTCGCGACCGTGACGTTGAACCGGCCCGAGCGCAAGAACCCGCTGACCTTCGAGAGTTATCGCGAGCTGACCGACTTCTTCCGGGCCTGCGCGTTCGACGATGACGTCAAGGCGATCGTCGTGGCCGGTGCAGGCGGCAATTTCTCGTCCGGCGGCGACGTTTTCGAGATCATCGGTCCGCTGGTGAAGATGGACACTAAGGGCCTGACCGCGTTCACCCGCATGACCGGCGATCTGGTCAAGGCGATGCGCGCCTGTCCTCAGCCGGTCGTGGCTGCCGTGGAGGGCATCTGCGCCGGCGCGGGCGCGATCGTCGCGATGGCCTCGGATATCCGGCTCGCCACGACCGGTGCCAAGGTCGCCTTCCTGTTCAACAAGGTCGGCCTTGCCGGCTGCGACATGGGCGCCTGTGCGATCCTGCCGCGCATCATCGGCCAGTCGCGCGCCTCCGAGCTGCTCTACACCGGCCGCTTCATGAGCGCGGACGAAGGCGAGCGCTGGGGCTTCTTCAGCCGTATCGTTGCGCCGGCCGAAGTGCTGACCCAGGCGGTGACGCTGGCGACCGAGATCGCGAACGGTCCAACCTTCGCCAACACCATGACCAAGCGCATGCTGGCCATGGAATGGGCGATGTCGGTGGAGGAGGCGATCGAGGCGGAGGCAGTTGCCCAGGCCTTGTGCATGACAACAGAGGATTTCAATCGCGCTTTCGAAGCCTTCGCCGCCAAGTCCAAACCGGTCTTCCAGGGGAATTGAGCTGCTGCGGGAACCGAAGGGACTTGCCAGGAGATATTTTAGGTCTAAAATAATTTTCATTGGCTCGGCTCTCCAGTGGAGGCGCTCATGAAGATCGCGATCATCGGCGGCGGACCTGCCGGTCTCTATGCGGCGATATTGCTCAAGAAGCAGCGGCCCAGCGCCGACATCGCGGTCTACGAGCGCAACCGCGCCGACGATACGTTCGGCTTCGGCGTGGTGTTCTCCGACGCCACGCTCGACAATTTCGAGAAGCACGATCTGCCGAGCTACCAGCGGATCACCCAGGAGTTCGCCTACTGGGATGATATTGCCGTGCATTTCCGCGGCACGGTCCACCGGGTCGGCGGCAATGGTTTCTGCGGCTGCTCGCGCCGCACGCTGCTGCGAATCCTGCAGGAGCGAGCGCGCGAGCTGGGTGTGACCCTGCAGTTCGAGGTCGACCTCGAGGACGAGTCGCAATTCGCTGATGCGGATCTCCTGATCCTGTCTGACGGCATCAACAGTCGTTTCCGTCAGAAGTACGTCGATCACTTCCAGCCGGAGGTGGATCTGCGCGCCAACAAGTTCGCGTGGATGGGCTCGACCAAGCCGCTCGATGCCTTCACCTTCATCTTCCAGGAGACCGAGTGGGGTCCGTTCATCGCGCACGCCTACCAATACGAGGCGGGGCACTCGACCTGGATCTTCGAGACCGATCCAGAGACCTTCGAGCGGGCCGGCCTGACCGGGCTCGATGAGCGGCAATCCGCCGACCGCATGAAGGAGATCTTCGGCTGGTTCCTCGGCGACCATCCGCTGCTGATCAACCGCTCGATGTGGCGCAATTTCCCGATGATCCGCAACAAGCGCTGGGTCAAGGACAACATGGTGCTGCTCGGCGACGCCAAGTCGACTGCGCATTTCTCGATCGGCTCGGGCACCAAGCTTGCGATGGAGGACGCGATCGCGCTGGCTGACGCCATGCAGCGCGCGCCCAACATTCCGGCGGCGCTCGATCTTTACGAGCATGGCCGGCGCGAGGAGGTCGAGAAGACCCAGCACGCCGCCGACGTGTCGCTGGTCTGGTTCGAGCACGTCGACCGCTTCTGGGATTTCGATCCGGTTCAGTTCGCGTTCGGCGTGATGACGCGCTCGAAAGCGATCACCTACGACAATCTCACTCTGCGCGCGCCGGACTTCGTGGCCGAGGTCGACAAGGCCTTCGCGCGCCAGGTGCGATCCAAGGGGTTTGACGTCGATGTCGACAAGCCGGTCGCGCCGATGTTCCAGCCGCTCAAGCTGCGCGAGATGACGCTCGCCAACCGCGCCGTGCTGTCGCCGATGTGCATGTACTCGGCCGAGGAGGGCGTGCCCGGCGATTTCCACCTCGTGCATTATGGCTCGCGGGCGATCGGCGGCGCTGGCCTGCTGTTCACCGAGATGACCTGCGTCAGCCGCGATGCGCGTATCACGCCTGGCTGCGCCGGCCTTTGGAACGATGCGCAGCAAGCGGCGTGGAAGCGCATCGTCGGTTTCGTTCATGCGAACTCGCGGGCGAAGTTCGCGCTGCAGCTCGGCCACGCCGGCCGCAAGGGCGCGACCAAGTTGATGTGGGACGGCATGGACCGTCCGCTGGAGCAGGGCGGCTGGGACATCGTGTCGGCGTCGCCGCTGCCGTACTTCCCGGACAGCCGGGTGCCGCGCGAACTCGACCGCGCGGCAATGGATGCGATCAAGGCCGACTTCGTTGCGGCCGCCGAACGCGGCCACGCTTGCGGATTCGACATGCTCGAACTGCACTGCGCCCACGGCTATTTGCTCGCCAGCTTCATCTCGCCGCTGACCAACAAGCGGACGGACGAATACGGCGGGTCGCTGGAGAACCGGTTACGCTTTCCGTTGGAGGTCTTCGCCGCCATGCGCGCGGCGTGGCCGGCGCACAAGCCGATGTCGGTGCGCATCTCCGCCACCGACTGGGCCGACGGCGGCGTCACTGGTGACGACGCGGTGCTGATCGCCCGCGCGTTCGGCGAGGCCGGCGTCGATCTCGTCGATGTCTCGACCGGCCAGACCGTTTGCGAGGCCAAGCCGATCTACGGCCGCATGTTCCAGACGCCGTTCTCCGATCAGGTCCGCAATGAGGCTGATGTCGCGACCATGTGCGTCGGTAACATCACCTCGGCCGACCAGGTCAACACCATCCTGGCCGCCGGCCGCGCCGATCTCGTCGCGCTCGGCCGTCCGCATCTGGTCGACCCCGCCTTCACGATGAAGGCCGCGGCCTGGTACGGCGCCGACATGTTCTGTCCGCCGCAATATCTGCCGGGCAAGGAGCAAATCTTCCGCAACAGCGTCCGCGACCGGCAGGATTTCGAGGAGCTGAAGATTAAGGCTAAGCCGAAAACGCGGGCCGAGCTGACGGCAGAGGCTGCGAAGCCGCTTGCGGCGGAGTAAGGCTCCGTGCCACGCTGCTGCCCGGTACGAGAAGTACGAGTGGAGTAGAGGCGATGAAGGCGATCATCGTTGGCGGCGGTATCGGCGGATTGACCACGGCCCTGATGCTGCGGGCGCGCGGCATCGACTGTGAGCTGTTCGAGCAGGCGGATGCAATCCGCGAGCTCGGTGTCGGCATCAACACCCTGCCGCACGCGATCCGGGAGCTCGCCCAGCTCGGGCTGCTCGACCGGCTCGACGAAGTCGCCATCCGGACCTATGAGCTGTTCTACTTGACTCGGCGCGGCCAGGAGGTCTGGCACGAGACCCGCGGGCTCGACGCCGGCCACGACGTGCCGCAATTCTCGATTCACCGCGGCCGTCTGCAGAGCGTGATCCATCAGGCGGTGATGCAGCGGCTCGGGCCTGAGAAGGTCCACACCGGCTGCCGGCTCGGCTCGTTCACCCAGGACGAGGGCGGTGTGACCGCCTATTTCTTCGACCGCACCGGCGCTCATGTTCACACCGTCCGCGGGGACGTCCTGATCGGCGCCGACGGCATTCATTCCAAGGTCCGGCAGACGCTGTTCCCCAATGAGGGCGCGCCGTGCTGGAACGGCCTGATGCTGTGGCGCGGCGCCACCGACTGGCCGGCGTTCCTGACCGGGCGGTCGATGATCATCGCCGGCGGCCTGAACGCCAAGGCGGTGATCTATCCGATCGCCGAGGGCTCGAGCCCCGCGACCCGCCTCACCAACTGGGCCGTGCTGGTGCGCATCGGCGATGCCAACACCGCGCCGCCGCGGCGTGAGGACTGGTCGCGGCTCGGCAAGACGGACGAGCTGATGCCGCATGTCAACGGCTTCTCCATTCCCCAGGTCGACTTCGCCGCGATGGTGCGGGCGACGCCGGAGTTCTGGGAATATCCCTGCTGCGACCGCGATCCGCTGCCGTACTGGTCGAGCGGCCGCGTCACCTTGTTGGGCGATGCCGCGCATCCGATGTACCCGGTCGGCTCCAATGGCGCCTCGCAGGCCATTCTCGATGCCCGCGCGCTCGCCGATGCCTTGGCCCGCTCCGAGCATCCGCGCCAGGCGCTGATGGCCTATGAGCAGAAGCGGCTGCCGATGACCGCCGAGATCGTCGCGTCGAACCGCCGCGGCGGCCCCGAGGGCGTCATCGATGCCGTCGAGCAGCTCGCGCCGCAAGGCTTCACGGACATCAACACCATCCTCAACTACGAGGCCCGAGAGGGTATCGTGCGCGGTTATGCGAGCCGGGCCGGCTTTGCCGCGCGGATGGTAACGCGGCAGGCGTCGTAGCAACGATCTGAGACTGCCCGAACGGCTGCCCCTCGCCCCATCCCTCTCCCCGTGAGGACGGGGAGAGGGAGCGCGCTACGTTCTGCGCAACAGTTCGAAACAAGCGCCAGATCAGACTCACGCCCCCGGAGGCGGGGGCAGAAAGTGGATGTTGTGCTCGGCGGCGAGCTTCACCACGTCGTCCGGGTTCTGCTCGCGCATGTTGTGGATCGCCCAGAACAGCTCGTAGAGCCGCCGCGTCGGCGACACCCAGAACAGCGTCTTTGCCGTCTGCTGCGACTTGTTGAAGATGCCGTGCGGCTTGCCCATCGGCAGCCGCACCGTGTCGCCGGCGGTGGCGTATTCCTCGGCGCCGTCCAGGAAGAAGTCGAGCCGTCCTTCGAGGATGTAGAGATACTCGTCCTGGTCGGGGTGGATGTGCGGCGGCACGAAGGTGCCTACCGGGAACGTCGCGTGCCAGGAGAAGCTGTGCTCGGTGCGGTTCTTCGGCACATAGACCTGGCCGAGAATTTTCCAGGAGATGCCCTGGATGCCCTCATTGGCCCGGGTGATGCCGGCGATTTCCGGATGGTTCATGTCGTTTTCGCTCCCTGCTGTTACTTGGCCGCGCAATCCTTGGCGTAGCGGTCGGCGTAGTTTTCAAACACCTTCTGCACGATCTCGGTCTGGAACTTGCCGTCCGGCCGCTTGGCGACCTTGGTCAGATAGAAGTCCTGGATCGGATAGCCGTTGGTGTTGAACTTGAAGTTACCGCGCAGCGAGGCAAAATCGGCCTTCTTCAGCGCCGCGGCCACTGCATCCTTGTTGCTGAGGTTGCCGCCGACCGCCTTCACGGCGCTGTCGATCAGCAGCGCAGCGTCATAGGCCTGCATCGCGTAGGTGCCGGGCACGCTGTTGTAGGCGGCCTCGTAGCCGGCGACGAACTTCTTGCTCTGCGGATTGTCGAAATTGGGCGCCCAGTTGGCGCCGCCGAACATTCCGACCGCGGCATCCTGCTGCGCAGGGAGCGTGGATTCGTCGACCGTGAAGGCCGAGAGCACCGGAATGGTGTCGGCAAGGCCGGCCTGCTTGAACTGCTTGACGAGGTTCACGCCCATGCCACCCGGCATGAAGGTGAACACGGCGTCCGGCTTCTGCGAGGAGATCTTGGACAGTTCAGGCTGGAAGTCGAGCGTGTTGAGCGGAACGTAGGACTCTTCGACGATCTCGCCCTTGTAGTCGAGCTTGAAGCCGGCGACGGAATCGCGCCCGGCTTGATAGTTCGGAACCAGCAGATACATCTTCTTGTAGCCGCGGTCCTGCGCGACCTTGCCGAGAACGGCATGCACCTGGTCGTTCTGGTACGAGGTCACGTAGAAGTAGGGGCTGCATTCCTTGCCGGCGTAGCTGGACGGACCGGCATTCGGGCTGATCAGGAAGGTCTTGTTCTCGGTGACCGGCCGGTGGATGGCCTGCAGCATGTTGGAGAAGATCGGACCGACGACGAAGTCGACCTTGTCACGCTCGAGCAGGCCCTTGACCTTGGTGATCGCGGCATCCGGCTTCAGCTCGTCGTCGGCGACGACCACCTCGACGTCCTTGCCGCCCATCTTGCCGCCGAGGTCCTTGATGGCAAGGTTGAAGCCGTCGCGGACCTGGCCGCCGAGCGCGGCGGCGGGGCCGGAGAGGGTGACGATGACGCCGATCTTGATCTTGTCGTCGGCCAGCGCCGGCTGGGCGAGCAGGCTCGCGGCAATGCCAAGACCGACGCCGAGACCGGCCAGCTTCGAACTCATTTTCATGACAACTCCCCCGGGATGCGGAAATTCAGGTTTATGTTTTTTGCACCTGACCAAACGATGGGCCAGACCGCAGCTTGGTCACAAGCCTAGTCTGATGACGCCCTCAGCTGCAAGCGAGCTGCTTGCGGAAGGGGCAGTTTCGGCACGCATGCAAGCGCCGCGCCAATTGCTTGAAGGTTAAAGGAATTGCCGCCTCATCGTCCTGCGCAAAATGACGGTACATTTTTCCTTGCTCCCAGGAGGTCCTGAAGGTCAAACTCACGAGCCTCGCCAGACGAGGCTGAACGTGCCCAAGTGATTCCGTCATGACGCTTGATTCCGAGACCAAGGCCGTCGAGCTGCCCGAGGACCATGCCGAGGAGCTGCGGCTGTGGCTGCGCCTGCTCACCTGTACGACCCTGATCGAAGGCGAGATCCGCAGCCGGCTGCGCGAGCGTTTCGACGTGACCCTGCCGCGTTTCGACCTGATGGCGCAGCTCGACAAGGCGCCTGATGGCATGACCCTGTCCGACGTCTCCAAGCGCATGATGGTCTCGAACGGCAACGTCACCGGACTGGTCGAGCGCCTCGTCGAATCCGGCCATCTGGATCGCCGCACCTCCGACACCGACCGCCGCGTCCAGGTGATCCGGCTGACCAAGCTCGGCCGCGCCGAATTCCGCAAGATGGCGGCCGAGCACGAGACCTGGATCGCGGAAATCTTCGGCGATCTCACGGAGAAGGACGTGCGCGAGTTGATGCGGCTGCTCGCCAAGACCAAGGGATCGGCGCAGAAGGCCGTGCAGCGCCGGCAGGATTGAAGCGGGCCTGACAGGACGTCGCAGGCCACGCTGCCACGCGCGGCAGGCGCTCAAACAATTTGCGGGCAGTGCACAATCTTCGGCTCTTGCGCCTAGATGTTTTAAGTCTAAAATGTTTAGGACTGAAACGTGCCGGGCGTCCTTCCCTTCAGACAGGAGCGTGTGATGGCCACTGCCGCCAAGGTTCAGCAGCCGGAGAGCACCAGCGCGCATGCGCATAGCGCCCACGTCGACACCTTCGCCCAGGACAATCTGCCGCCGCGTGAGCTGTGGCCAGACTTCGTCTTCAGCCGGCCCGAATTCCAGTATCCGCCGCGGCTGAACTGCGTGACGCATTTCGTCGATCGCTGGGTCAAGGAGGGGCGGGGCGATGCGCCATGCATCATCAGCGCTGACATCAGCTACACGTATCGCGAGCTGCAGGCACTGGTGAACAGGATCGCCAACGTCCTGGTCGGCAAGCTCGGTCTCGTGCCCGGCGGCCGCGTGCTGCTCCGCTCCGCGAACAATCCGATGATGGTTGCCACCTATCTGGCCGTCATCAAGGCCGGCGGCATCGTGGTCGCCACCATGCCGCTGCTGCGCGCCAAGGAGCTGTCCTATCCGATCCAGAAGGCGCAGATCGCGCTGGCCTTGTGCGACGGCAAGCTGGCCGACGAGATGGAAAAGACCCGCCCGATCGCGCCGGCGCTGAAGCAGGTGGTCTATTGGGGCAACGGCCAGCCCAACGCGCTGGAGGCGCTGATCGCCGATGCCAGCCCGGAGTTCACCGCGGTCGATACCGCCTCCGACGATCTCTGCCTGATCGCATTCACCTCCGGTACGACCGGCGATCCCAAGGGCACCATGCATTTCCACCGCGACATGCTCGCGGTGTGCGACGGCTACGCCCGCAACGTGCTGCGCGCCAGCCAGAGCGACCGCTTCATCGGCACCGCACCGCTCGCCTTCACCTTCGGTTTCGGCGGCGTGCTGTTTCCGATGCACATCGGGGCATCCTACGTCGTGCTGGAAAAGACCTCGCCGGACGATCTGCTCGCGGCCATCGAGCGCTACAAGGCCACCATCTGCTTCACGGCGCCGACCGCCTATCGGGCGATGCTGAGCAAGCTCGAGGGGCGCGACATCTCCTCGCTGCGCAAATGCGTCTCCGCCGGTGAGACCCTGCCGAAGCCGACCTTCGACGCCTGGCTGAAGGCGACCGGGCTGAAGCTGATGGACGGCATCGGCTCGACCGAGATGCTGCATATCTTCATCAGTGCCGTCGAGGACGAGATCCGTCCCGGCGCCACCGGCAAGCCGGTGCCGGGCTACGAGGCCAAGATCGTCGACGACGAGGGCCACGACGTGCCGCCGGGCACGATGGGGCGGCTCGCGGTGCGGGGTCCCACCGGCTGCCGCTATCTCGCCGACGAGCGTCAGCGCAAATACGTCCAGAACGGCTGGAATGTCACCGGCGACACCTATGTGATGGATGAGGACGGCTACTTCTGGTATCAGTCGCGCTCTGACGACATGATCGTCTCGTCCGGCTACAACATCGCCGGCACCGACGTCGAGGCGGCGCTGTTGACGCATGCGGCGGTCGCCGAATGCGGCGTCGTCGGTGCTCCCGACGACGCGCGCGGAATGGTCGTGAAGGCGTATGTCGTGCTGGCGCCGGGGGTGGAAGGCACGCCGGCGCTGGTGGCCGAGCTGCAGGAGCATGTCAAACGCGAGATCGCGCCGTACAAATATCCGCGCGCGATCGAGTTCGTGACGCAACTGCCCAAGACCGAGACCGGCAAGCTGAAGCGGTTCGCCCTGCGGCAGATCGCGCAGGCTGCCGCTACGCCGTCGCCCGGCGCGGCCTCGTAGGAGAGACAAGGAGAGACGTTCGTGAGCACGACCAAGGCGCCCACGCTGGCCGTGGTGAAGCAGGATGAGGCCGAGGGCATGCGCGTTCTGCAGCCGAGCGGCTGGCCGATGCCAAAGGGCTACGCCAACGGCATCAGTGCCGAGGGGCGCATCGTCGTCACCGGCGGCGTGATCGGTTGGGACGCGAGCGAGACGCTCGCCGATGGCTTTGTGACGCAGGTCCGGCAGGCGCTGGAAAACATCGCCGCGATCCTGGCTGAAGGCAATGCGCGTCCGGAGCACCTGGTGCGGCTGACCTGGTACGTCGTCGACATGGATGAGTATCTCGGCAATTTGAGGGAGCTTGGGAAGATCTATCGCGAGATCTTTGGCAGTCATTATCCCGCGATGGCCCTGGTGCAGGTCGTCAGGCTGGTCGAGAAGGCCGCGCGGGTGGAGATCGAGGCGACTGCGGTGGTGCCGCGCTGAGGGCGCGTGCTGCCGGCAGGGGCTGGTCTTTGATCGGTCGAACTTGGAACGTGACATCGCGTTCTCGCGGCTGGTCGGCCCGAGCTTTGCTGGTCGATCACCCCCGGCGAAAATCGAGGGCGCAGGGAAGGCCGGGTGTCCACCACACCCGCGGCCCCCTGCGACAGAAAATGCACGGGGCAGGAACCACAGGTGGGCCGAACATGCCGGCCTTCCCTGCGCGATGTTTGACGGCTTATACGTGGTCTCCCTGGTGCGCCGGGCTTGTTGGCCACCATGATCCGCGCGATGCACTGAGCATCGTCGCGAACGTGATACCAGCGTCGGGGTATCAGGACATCACGACTTCACCGTACGCCACGACATCACTCGTCCGCGCAACAAGCGCATGATGCAACGGCGTCCACCGCGGCCTGCCCCACGTATCGTGACGACGCGTACGCCCCTCTTCGCCTGGGCAGGTTGGGCGCAAGCATCGTGGTGATTTGCCCGACGGCACAAGGCCAGCGCGCTGCGACATGGTAACGCGACGGGCAGTCACACAGGACATCACGGTTCGCAGGCATGTCGCTTCGTTAGTGGAACAATTGTGGTCGTCTGATGATCCTGCCGCCGAATGAACGACTTGGGATCGCCATGTCGCAGACATCAACCTGTTCGAGCGTGACGGCGCAGTGGCGGGTGAGAGCAGGGGGCGGACTTGGACTGGAAACTCTTCGTGACGACGGCGCTGGCCGCCGGCATCGGCGCCGCGGCCGGCGCGCTGGCATTGGCGACGGCCGGGGGCGGCGGCATCGAGCATCAGGCCGACGCCAAGATGCTGGAGATCGGCGTCGCCATCCTGCGCGAGCCGGCGCGGGTGGATGACGATCCGATGCGGTCATGGGCCGTGCGGGTGGTCGAGAAGAAGTCGGGTGTGACTTTTACAGATCAGCAGCGCGCGGCGTTGCTGAAGCGGGCCGCGGGGGGACGGTAGCTCCGCTCCCGGTGCGTAGGGTGGGCAAAGGCGCGCCGTGATCGCGATTGTTTTTTGGCACTGTCTGATCGCGCCGTGCCCGCCGTTGTTCGCGGACGGTCCGCCGGTGGGCACGCGATCGTGCGGCTTACTCCGCACGACGGCTTTGTCCACCCTACGAACTTATGGCGTCATTGCGAGGAGCGCAGCGACGAAGCAATCCAGAGTCGCGCACTCGGCCCTGGATTGCTTCCGCCTTCGCCCGAGAGGGCTTCGGCGGACACCTCGCTGCGCTCGCAATGACGCGTGGGGAGAGCGGAGTGCTACTGATACGCCGAGACGATGTCGCTCACAGCGCGTTCCAATTGCTGAGCTGTCGCGCAGGGGCGGACGACGTTGCAGAAGGTCTGGTAGCGCGGCATCTCTGAATCGCCCCAGCCCCAGGTCATGCGGCCCTCTGGATTGAGCCAGACCACGCGCTTGGCGCGTTCGGAGATGGCTTTGAGGATGTCGGCGCGTGGGTCGAGCTTGTTGCTGCGGGCATCACCCAGAATGATCACGGTGGTCTGTGGCGTCACCGACGACATGAACTGCTTCTCGAAATCCACCAGCGAGGAGCCGTAGTCGGACGAGCCGAAGCCGACCTTGTGCATGATCTCGGCCATGGCCTCCTCGGCCGGCTTCTGCTCAAGGATCTCGCTGACCTCGATCAGGTGGCCGGAGAACGCGAACGAGCGAACATCGCTGACGACGTCGTGCAGGCTGTGGATCAGCAGCAGGAAGAAATCCGAGACGCGGGCGACGGAGCCCGAGACGTCGCACAGCGCGACGATCTTCGGGCGGTCGCGGTGCCGGCGCTTCCACGCGGTGAGGAAGGGCACGCTGCCCCAGGCCGCGTTGCGGCGGAGCGTGCGGCGGACGTCGAGATGGCCGCGGCGCTGGCGCTTGCGCGGCTTCGCATAGCGCTCGCGCAGGCGGCGCGCGATCTGCCGGATCAGCGCCCGCATCTCCGCGACCTGGCGCGGCTCGATCCGCGACAGCTGCGCGTTGCGCAGGATCTCGTGGCGAAGGTTCTCGGTCTCCTCGCGGCCGTACAGCGCGAGCGACTGCGCGACCGCATCGCGCACGGTGTCGCGCAGGCCGTCGAGCCCGGCCTGCAGCCGCTCCGCCAACGCCGGATTGGTCTCGGTGAGCCTATCGAGATCGTCGCGCAGCCGCTGGATCCCCATCGTCTCCAGCATGCGGCTGGAGAACAGGCCGCGCTGGGTGAAGTAGCGGATCTCCGACAGCCCGACGGCGCTGGACGCGTTGGCGATCGCGGCCGAGATGTCAGCCGTGTTCTGCGCCAGCAGCATCTGGGCAAGAGCGCCGAGCTCCGCGTCCGCCTCACCGCCGATCGGCTCTCCGGATGGCGGGGCCGACTGGGCCTCATTCGACGCCGCGTCCTGCTGCGTCTCGTCATTCGCCTCGGCCTGCGCCGGATCGACATGGGCGAAGAACAGGTCGAAGCAGGCGCCGAGGGCCTTCTTCTCGTCCTCGCTCTTGGCGAGCGTCAGCAGCAGGCTGTCGCGCAGCACCGTGCGATCGGCGAGACCGACGCTCGCCACAGCGCGCATCGCGTCGATGCTCTCGGCCGGCGACACGTGCACGCCGGCGCCGCGCGCCGCCCGAAAGAACCGATGCAGGTTCTCCTGCATGAGAGCCTCACCCGAAGATGTTCTGGCGCTGCGCCTTGGCGACGAAGGTCGTCACCTGCGGCAGCGCCACCTCGATGTCGGACTCGTATTTCAAGAGCACGTTGAGCGTATCCTTCACCACGTCATGGCCGAGCTCGGCCGCCTGCAGCAGCACCAGCACGCGCGCCCAGTCGATGGTCTCGCTGACCGACGGCTGCTTCTTCAGGTCGAGCGTTCTGACGTCGTGGATGAAGGCCACGAGCTGCCGGCGCAGATTCTGCGAGATGCCGGGCACGCGGCTCTCGACGATGCGCTCTTCCAGCCGCTGCTCGGGGAAGCCGATGTGCAGATGCAGGCAGCGCCGCTTCAGGGCGTCGCCGAGGTTGCGCTCGGAGTTGGAGGTCAGGATCACGGTCGGCGGCTTGGCGGCGGCGATGCTGCCGAGCTCGGGGATCGTGACCTGGAAGTCCGAAAGGATCTCCAGCAGCAGCGACTCGAACTCGGCGTCGGACTTGTCGATCTCGTCGATCAGCAGCACGCAGCCGTTGGGCTCGAGCAGCGCCTGCAGCAGCGGCCGCGGCTCGACGAACTCCTTGGAAAAGAACACGTCGCCGAAATCGTGCAGCTGGCCGAGCGCCGCATGCAAGGTCTGAGCGCCGCCGAGCACCTCGCCGAGCTTGTCCTTCAGGATCTGGGTGTAGAGCAGCTGCTTGGCGTATTTCCACTCGTACAGCGCCTTGGCCTCGTCAAGCCCCTCATAACATTGCAGCCGGATCATCTTGAGGCCGCGCCAGGCGGCGATCGCCTTGGCAAGTTCGGTCTTGCCGACGCCGGCTGGGCCCTCGACCAGGATCGGCTTGTCGATCGCCTGCGACAGGTACACGGCGGTGGCGATCTGGCGGCTGGCGATATAGCCCTGGGCGGCGAGGCCGGCTTCGACGGCCGCGATCGAGGCGATGGCTGAAGAGGGGGCCGGGGAATCAGCCACTGACGAAACTCCGTTTCCTGGTATCAGGACCCGGCGCAGATGTGATCGGCGTTCCGGTCCCTGGACGTTGGTGGTCAGGCGAAAACCCTGACTTTTCCTCGCATTGTGTTATGTCCTGGCTACGCGTCCCGGGCAGCCCTGTCCAGTGCGCGCGTGGGTGCCTCGGCCGCATGGCTGCCGGTCGCCAGCGGACCGGACCGAGAACCTCCTCCTGCAAATCACGCCGAGCGGAATATGAACCGATCCATCCTGCATCTCCTCGTCCTGCTGGTTCTCGTGGTCGGAGGCGGCTGGATCATCGGCGCCTCCAACATGCCCGGCGCCTGGTACGGCTCGCTCAACAAGCCTTGGTTCACCCCGCCGGGCTGGCTGTTTCCGATCGCCTGGACCGTGCTCTACGTCATGATCGCGGTCGCTGGCTGGCGCACCTATGAGCGGGTCGAAAGCGGTGCGGTGATGCAGGTGTGGTGGGGACAGCTGGTGCTGAACTTCGCCTGGTCGCCGGTGTTCTTCACCGCGCATCTGATGTGGGTCGCGTTCGCGATCATCGCCAGCATGTTCGTGCTGATCGTGACCTTCATCGTGATGCAATGGCGCGAGGACCGGATCGCGGCGCTGCTGTTCGTGCCCTATGCCTGTTGGGTCGCGTTCGCGTCGGCGCTGAATTTTGCGGTGAACGTGCTGAATTGAGATGAGGCGGCTGATGGGGAGAAGCTGTCAACAATCGGGTGTGCTGCCGCCGCGTCCTCCGCTGTCGTCCCTGCGAACGCAGGGACCCATACCGCGGACGGCCGATTGTCGGAAAAGACTCCGAGTTGCCTTTCGTGCTCAACAATCAGGGCCGGTGGTTATGGGTCCCTGCGTTCGCAGGGACGACAGTCGGGGGTGGGGCGGGCAGCGCGGCAGACTGACGCTTGATGGTCGAGGCGTTCACCCATGAATCTCAAGCAGCTCGAATATTTCGTGCAGGTCGCCGAGCTCGGCTCGTTCAGCAAGGCCGCGTCCGTGCTCGACGTGGCGCAGCCGGCGCTGTCGCGGCAGGTGCGGGCGCTGGAATCGGAGTTGAAGCAGCAGCTGTTCGCGCGCAACGGGCGGGGCGTGGCGCTGACTGAGGCCGGCAAGCGGCTGCTCGACCACAGCGTCGGCGTGCTGCAGCTGGTGGCGCATGCGCGCGAAGATCTCGGCGCCAGCCGCGATGCGCCGGTCGGCCGCGTCACCATCGGCCTGCCACCGAGCATCGCGCGGCAATTGACGCTGCCGCTGATCGATCGCTTCCGCAAGGAGTATCCGGCGGCGCGACTGGCCGTCGTCGAGGGGCTGTCGACGCATGTGGTGGAGTGGGTCACCACCGGACGCATCGACGTCGGCATGGTCTACAATCCCGAGGCCCAGGCCGGCATCGAGATCACGCCGGTGCTGCAGGAGCCGCTGGCGCTGGTGAGCCATGCGCCCAAGGGCAAGCGCCGCGTCACCGCGCCGCTGCCGATGGCCGAGCTGTCGCGCTACAGCCTGATCATGCCGGAGCGGGTGCACGCGATGCGGCGCCTGCTGGAGACGCAGGCGGCGCTCGCCGGGATCAAGCTCGACATCGCCTGGGAGGTGTCGAGCGTGCCCTCGATCATCGATCTCGTCTGCGCCGGCTACGGCCACGCCGTGCTGACCCCGAGTGGCGTCGCCGCCTCGGGCCGCGCCAGCGAGCTCGCCATCCGCCCACTGACCGAGCCCGCCCCGACCAGCGTGCTGTGCTTCGTCACCTCGGCGCACAAGCGCCCGACGCCGCTGGCGCAGCAGACCATCAAGCTGGCGACCGCGCTGATCCGGAAGCTGCCGCGGTAACTGAAGCACTCTGTATCCGCTCTACCGGTGCCCACCCTCCCCTGGAGGGGGAGGGTCGCTCGCACGCGAAGCGGGCGAGCGGGGTGGGGTGAAGCCATGGGCACCGGTGCATCTGGAGAGATCACCCCACCCCGCCTCACGGCTCGCTTCGCTCCCCGTGAGCCGACCCTCCCCCTCCAGGGGAGGGTGGAGCCCGCGGTGTCTGAGCCGTGCGAAAGCCAACAGCGGAGTTGTTCAGACCCATTCTAAAATCAGCATGGCTCATCTGATATCTTATGCCGTTTCAGAATAGCTGATAGAAGCCCCCGGGCGCTGGCGCGGGCCGGCGCGCTCGGTCACATACCCGGTCAAGCCGCCGAAGCAGCAGGGCCGATCCCGTCAGGGATCGCGCGCCCTGCGGACCTCGGCCAACGCGCCAGAACAGCACCCAAGGAAGCAGAAGCGATGCCAACGACCGCCCGCGTCGACGTCCAGGCCTTTCTCGACGACCACAAGTTCTCCGGCTTCCAGTGGCTGATCTTCGCGCTCGGCTTCGTCATCGTGCTGCTCGACGGCTTCGACACCGCGGCGATCGGCTTCATCGCGCCGTCGCTCCTGAAGGAGTGGGGCATCGAGAAATCGGCGCTTGGACCGGTGCTGAGCGCGGCGCTGTTCGGTCTTGCCGGCGGGGCGCTGTTCGCGGGGCCGATCGCCGATCGTCTCGGCCGCAAGCTGGTGCTGGTCGGCTCCGTGCTGATCTTCGGCATCGCCTGTCTGGCCTCGGCGTTCGCGACCAACCTGACCGAGCTCACCGTGCTCCGCTGCGTCACCGGCATCGGCCTCGGTGCCGCCATGCCGAATGCCGTGACCCTGCTCAGCGAGTACTGTCCGGGCCGGCTGCGCGCGACCATGACCAACCTGATGTTCTGCGGCTTTCCGCTTGGGGCGGCCTGCGGCGGCTTCCTCGCGGCGTGGATGATCCCGCAATGGGGCTGGCGCAGCGTGCTGGTGCTCGGCGGCGTCACGCCGCTGGTGTTGACCGTGCTGCTGATCGCGATCCTGCCGGAGTCGGTGCACTACCTGCTGTCGCGCGGCGCGAGCGTCGAGCGCGTCCGCAAGGTGATGCGCCGGATATCGGCTGCAGCCTCCGATGTCGCCCAGTTCGTGATGCTGGAGCCGGAGCACGCCGAGACCACCCGGCGCGTCAACGCCACCGGCATCGGCATGGTGCTGTCGCCGGTGCTGCGCGTCGGCTCGGTGATGCTGTGGGTCACCTATTTCATGGGGCTCGTGATCTTCTACTCGCTGATCAACTGGATGCCGATCCTGTTCAAGGATGTCGGGCTCAACCCGCAGACCGCGACCCTGATCTCGGCGCTGTTCCCGCTCGGCGGCGTCGGCGCGGTGTTCTTTGGCCTGCTGATGGACCGCTTCAACGCCAACCGCATCGTCGCGGTCGGCTACGCCCTGACCGCGGTGACGATCTTCCTGATCGGGCAGGCGGTCGGGAACATGGGCTTCCTGGTGGTGATCGTGTTCGCCGCCGGCGTCGTCATGAACACGGCGCAGTCGTCGCTGCCGGCGCTGGCCGCCTCCTTCTATCCGACCCAGGGCCGGGCCACCGGCGTGGCCTGGATGATGGGCATCGGCCGCTTCGGTGGCATCGCCGGCTCATTCCTGGTCGCCGAGCTGACCGCGCGCCACCTGACCTTCAGCGAGATTTTCACCGTGATCGCGGTTCCCGGCTTGATCGCGGCGCTCGCCCTTGTGGTAAAGCAGGTCGTGGGACCGGGAGGCCGCGGCAGCGGCGAGGATGTCGGCTCCGCCGTGGTGGCGCATTGAGCGGCGCGCGCCACCGCAAGACACAGAAGCTTTGAGGGAGAGACTGACGTGATCATCGACGTGCACGGCCATTACACGACGGCCCCGAAGGCGCTGGAAGAGTGGCGCAACCGGCAGATCGCGGGCATCAGGGATCCCTCCGTCATGCCCAAGGCGTCGGAGCTTTCGATCAGCGACGACGAACTGCGCGAGAGCATCGAGAGCAACCAGCTCAAGAAGATGAAGGAGCGCGGCAGCGACCTCACCGTGTTCTCGCCGCGCGCGAGCTTCATGGCGCACCACATCGGCGACTTCCAGGTGTCCTCGACCTGGGCCGCGATCTGCAACGAGCTGTGCTACCGCGTCAGCAAGCTGTTCCCGGACAATTTCATCGGCGTCGCGATGCTGCCGCAGTCGCCGGGCGTCGACCCCAAGACCTGCATTCCCGAACTGGAGAAGTGCATCAAGGAGTACGGCTTCGTCGGCATCAACCTCAACCCGGATCCCTCGGGCGGCCACTGGACCTCGCCGCCGCTGTCGGACCGGCACTGGTATCCGATCTACGAGAAGATGGTCGAGCTCGACATCCCCGCGATGATCCACGTCTCCACCAGCTGCAACGCCTGCTTCCACACCACGGGCGCGCACTACCTCAACGCCGACACCACGGCGTTCATGCAGTGCCTGACGTCGGACCTGTTCAAGGACTTCCCGACGTTGAAGTTCCTAATCCCGCATGGCGGCGGCGCGGTGCCGTATCACTGGGGCCGGTTCCGCGGCCTCGCCCAGGAGCTGAAGAAGCCGCTGTTGAAGGATCACCTGCTCAACAACATCTTCTTCGATACCTGTGTCTATCACCAGCCGGGCATCGACCTGCTCACCGGCGTGATCCCGATCGACAACATCCTGTTCGCGTCGGAAATGATCGGCGCCGTCCGTGGCATCGACCCGGAGACCGGCTTCTACTACGACGACACCAAGCGCTATATCGAGGCCGCCAAGCTGACCCCCGAGCAGCGCCACCAGATCTATGAAGGCAATGCACGGCGCGTGTTCCCGCGGCTCGACGCCGCGTTGAAGGCCAAGGGCAAGTAATCTAAAGGGCAGGCGATATGAGCACCCCCATGAACAATCTCGGCATCGTCAAGACGAAGATCACCCGCGCCGACAAGGCGGCGGTGGAGAAGCTGTCCAAGTTCGGCGTCGCCACCATCCACGAGGCGATGGGCCGCGTCGGCCTGATGCAGTGCTACATGCGCCCGATCTATCCGACGGCGAAAATGTGCGGCACGGCCGTCACCGTGCTGCTGCAGCCCGGCGACAACTGGATGCTGCATGTTGCGGCCGAGCAGATCCAGCCCGGCGACGTCGTCGTCGCCGCCTGCACGGTGGAGAACACCGACGGCTTCTTCGGCGATTTGCTGGCGACCAGCTTCCGCGCCCGCGGCGCCCAGGGCCTCGTGATCGACGGCGGCGTGCGCGACGTTGCTGATCTGACTGAGATGCAGTTCCCGGTGTTCTCGCGCGCCATCTCGGCTCGCGGCACCGTCAAGGCCACGCTCGGCTCGGTCAACATCCCGATCGTCTGCGCCGGAGCTGCCGTCAATCCGGGTGACGTGATCGTCGCCGATGTCGACGGCATCGTCGTGGTGCCGGCCGCGGTCGCCCACCAGGCAGCCGACGCCGCTGCTGCGCGCGAGGCCAACGAGGCCGACAAGCGCGAGAAGCTCGCGTCCGGCGTGCTCGGCCTCGACATGTACAAGATGCGCGAGCCGCTGGCGAAGGCCGGGCTCAAATACATCGATTGAGCATGACCGCGGCGTCCAACCCAAATCCTTCGAACCGATGGCATGTCGGGCTGATCGGCTACGGCGAGGTCGGCAAGATCCTCGCCGAGGATCTGCGCAAGGACGGCGTGCGCGTCTCGGCCTATGACGTCAAGCTGGCCGACTCGCGCGGCGACGCGATGCGTGACCACGCCGACAGCATCGGCGTGACGCTGGCCGCATCGCATGCGGAGCTGGCGGCGGAGGCCGACTTCATCGTCTCCGCGGTGACCGCCAGCCAGGACGTGGCCGTCGCCGAGGCCTGCGCTGCAGCCATCAAGCCTGGCGCGTGGTTCCTCGACTTCAACTCGGCCTCGCCCGGCGCCAAGCAGCGCGCCGCCGCGCTGATCGACGGCGCCGGCGGCCGCTATGTCGAGGGCGCGGTCATGACCTCGGTGCCGCCGTATCGCATCAAGGTGCCGCTGCTGCTCGGCGGCGCCGGCGCGCGCGAGTTGGCGCCGCTGCTCAACGATCTTGGCTTCGCCGCCAAGCCCGCCAGCGACAAGCTCGGCGTCGCCTCGGCGACCAAGATGTGCCGCAGCATCATGATCAAGGGCCTCGAGGCGATGGTGATCGAGAGCTTCACCACCGCGCGCGCCTATGGCGTCGAGGACGCGGTGCTGGCTTCGCTGCAGGAGACGTTCCCCGGCATCGACTGGGAGAAGCAGGGCGCCTATTTCTTTCAGCGCGTGATCGAGCATGGCCGCCGCCGCGCCGAGGAGGTGAGGGAGGTTGCCGAGACCGTGCGCGACATCGGGCTGACGCCGTGGTCGGCGGAAGGCACCGCCGAGCGCCAGGCCTGGGTCGCCGATCTCGCCGATGGCGGCCTGTTCGGCACCCGCGGCACCAAGGAATTCGCGCGCAGCCCGGACTGGCGCACCGAGGCCGATCGCATTCTCAACAAGATCAAGTCCAAGGAGTAGGGAACCTCATGGAGTTCCAGAAGACCCCGGGATGGCTCGACTGGTATGACGGCCCGTCGAAGCCGCGCTTCAAGGTGCCGGCCGGCAGTGTCGACGCGCATTGTCACGTGTTCGGCCCCGGCGCCGAATTCCCCTATGCGCCCGAGCGCAAGTACACCCCCTGCGACGCCTCCAAGCAGCAGCTCTATGCGCTGCGCGACCATCTCGGCTTCGCGCGCAACGTCGTGGTGCAGGCAACCTGCCACGGCGCCGACAACCGCGCCATGGTCAATGCGCTGGTGCATTCCAACGGCAGGGCTCGCGGCGTCGCCACCGTCAAGCGCAGCGTCACCGACGAGGAACTGAAGGCGATGCACGACGCCGGCGTGCGCGGCGTCCGCTTCAATTTCGTCAAGCGCCTGGTTGACTTCACGCCCAAGGACGAGCTGATCGAGATCGCCAACCGCATCAGCAAGCTCGGCTGGCATGTCGTGATCTATTTCGAAGCCGTCGACCTGCCGGAGCTATGGGACTTCTTCACCTCGCTGCCGACCACGGTCGTCGTCGACCACATGGGCCGTCCTGATGTGACCAAGCCGGTCGATGGTCCGGAGTTCGAGCTGTTCGTGAAGTTCATGCGCGAGCACGGCAACGTCTGGTCCAAGGTGAGCTGCCCGGAGCGTCTCTCGGTCAAAGGACCGCCGGCGCTGAACGGCGAGCAGAGCGCCTATCGCGACGTGGTGCCGTTCGCCCGACGCATCGTCGAGACCTTCCCGGATCGCGTGCTGTGGGGCACCGACTGGCCGCATCCGAACCTGAAGGACCACATGCCGGACGACGGCCTGCTGGTCGACTTCATTCCGCATATCGCCGTCACCGCGGAGCTGCAGCACAAGCTCCTGGTCGACAATCCGATGCGGCTGTACTGGCCCGAAGAATCCTGAAGGAGGGAAGCGATGTCGCTCGACAAACCCTATACCGACGTTCCCGGCACGACCATCTTCGACGCGGACATGTCGCGGATGGGCTATCACCTCAACCAGTTCTGCATGTCCCTGATGAAGGCGGAGAACCGCGCCCGCTTCAAGGCCAATGAGCGCGCCTATCTCGACGAATGGCCGATGAGCGAGGAGCAGAAGCAGGCCGTGCTCGACCGCGACCTCAACCGCTGCATTGCGCTCGGCGGCAACATCTACTTCCTCGCCAAGATCGGCGCGACCGACGGCAAGAGCTTTCAGCAGATGGCGGGCAGCATGACCGGCATGACCGAGGACCAGTACCGCGAGATGATGATCAAGGGCGGCCGCTCGGTCGAGGGCAACCGCTACACCGGGGAGAAGAAGTAAATGGCCCATATCTCCGCAAGCGTCTTCACCTCGCACGTCCCGGCGATCGGCGCAGCCCTCGACCTCGGCAAGACCGGCGAGGATTATTGGAAGCCGGTCTTCGCCGGCTACGACTTCGCCAAGCAGTGGGAGAAGGAGCAGAAGCCGGACGTCGTATTCCTGGTCTTCAACGACCATGCGACCGCCTTCAGCCTGGACATGATTCCCACGTTCGCGATCGGCACCGCGGCTGAATATCAGCCGGCCGACGAGGGCTGGGGCCCGCGCCCGGTCCCCAAGGTGATCGGGCATCCGAAGCTCGCCGCGCACATCGCGCAGTCGGTGATCCAGGACGATTTCGACCTCACCATCGTCAACAAGATGGACGTCGATCACGGCCTCACCGTGCCGCTCAGCCTGATCTTCGGCCAGGTCGATGCCTGGCCGTGCCCGGTGATCCCGTTCGCCGTCAACGTCGTGCAATATCCGGTGCCGTCCGGCCGCCGCTGCTTCATGCTCGGCAAGGCGATCCGCAAGGCGATCGAGAGCTATGACGAGCCGCTCAACGTGCAGATCTGGGGCACCGGCGGCATGAGCCACCAGCTGCAGGGGCCGCGCGCCGGCCTGATCAATCGCGAATGGGACAACATGTTCCTGGACAAGCTGATCAACGATCCGGAAGGCCTGTCCAAGGTGCCGCATATCGAGTACGTCCGCGAGGCCGGCAGCGAGGGCATCGAGCTCGTGATGTGGCTGATCGCGCGCGGCGCCATGAGCGACGTCAACGAGACCAAGAAGGGCAACGCGCCGACCGTGCGTCACCGCTTCTATCATGTGCCGGCGAGCAACACGGCCGTCGGCCATCTGATCCTGGAGAACAACTGATATGGCCAAGACCATCAAGGTCGCGCTCGCCGGCGCCGGCGCCTTCGGCATCAAGCATCTCGACGGCATCAAGAACATCGACGGGGTCGAGGTGGTGTCGCTGGTCGGCCGCCGCTTCGACCAGACCAAGGAAGTCGCCGACAAATACGGCATCAAGCACGTCTCGACCGAGCTCGCCAACAGCCTCAAGCTGCCGGAGGTCGATGCCGTCATCCTCTGCACGCCGACCCAGATGCATGCGGCGCAGGCGATCGACTGCCTCAAGGCCGGCAAGCATGTCCAGGTCGAGATTCCGCTCGCCGACTCGCTGAAGGACGCGCAGCAGGTGGTGGAGCTGCAGAAGGAGACCAAGCTGGTCGCTATGTGCGGCCACACCCGCCGCTTCAATCCCAGCCACCAGTTCGTGCACAAGAAGATCAAGGCCGGCGAATTCCACATCCAGCAGATGGACGTGCAGACCTACTTCTTCCGCCGCACCAACATGAACGCGCTGGGCCAGCCGCGCAGCTGGACCGACCATCTGCTGTGGCACCACGCCGCCCACACCGTCGACCTGTTCGCCTATCAGGCGGGCTCGCCGATCGTGAAGGCCAATGCGATCCAGGGTCCGATCCACCCGACCCTGGGCATCGCCATGGACATGTCGATCCAGCTCAAGGCCGCCAATGGCGCGATCTGCACGCTGTCGCTGTCGTTCAACAATGACGGCCCGCTCGGCACCTTCTTCCGCTACATCGGCGACACCGGCACCTATATCGCCCGCTACGACGATCTGGTGAACGGCAAGGAAGAGAAGATCGACGTCTCCAAGGTCGACGTCTCCATGAACGGCATCGAGCTGCAGGACCGCGAGTTCTTCGCCGCGATCCGCGAGGGCCGCGAGCCCAACGCCTCCGTTGCCCAGGTGCTGCCCTGCTACCAGGTGCTGCACGATCTCGACGTGCAGCTCGCCAAGGGCTGATACTTCTTCCCTCCTCGCGCGCGTTGCGCGTGAGGAGGTTTCTACGATGGCGCAGATCTACGGCGCCTTGGACGGCTTCAGCTTCGGCAGCGTCGCGACGATCTTCTGCTTGCCGTCGACGATCTCGGCCAGGAAGCTCTCACGGTCGATGTCGCCGTTCTGGTCCCAGCTTGCCTCCATCAGCATGCCCGGCGCCTTGTCCGGCGTCAGCGTCAATCCCTTCATGGTGGCGCCGAAAGCGTGGCCGTCGAACTTGCCGATCATCTCGGTCACGTATTTGACGAGATAGACCGCGGTATAGCCCTTGATGCCGTTATGGTCGGGCCAATAGCGGTAGCGCTCGTTGAACTTCTTCGCAAAGGCCTGGATGGCTGGGACCGGCGCATCCGCGCTCAGGCCGACATGGCCGCGCACGCCGTTGGCGGCGGGGCCTGCGAGCTCCACGACCTTCTGGCTGAGCAGCGTCGTCTCTCCGAACAGCGGCACCGACAATCCCTGACGTTTGGCCTCGATCAGGAAACGCGCGCTTTCTTCCTCGTTGGTGTAGACGAAGATCGCGTCGGCCTTGACGTTCTTCAGCTTGATGACGTCGGAGCCGAAATCGACCTGGCCCTGCTCGGTCGACAGGTCGGACACGACGTCGATGCCGCGGGCCTTCATCTCCTTGACGAAGCTGTCGCGGCCGCCTTTGCCGAAATCGTTGTTCACCCAGACCACCGCGACGGACTTCACGTTCAGCTGGTCATGCAGATAGTTGGCGATCTTCGGCATGCTGAACTGCTGGCCGAAGGCGGTGCGGAAGATCCAGGGATTGCCTTGCGTCGTGATATCGGCGGCCTCGGCACCGACGATCTGCGGCACCTCGGCCTGCTGCGTCAGCGCCATGTTGACCTTGACCGAGCCCGAATAGATCGGCCCCAGCACCACATAGGGCTCGCGATCGAGCACCTTCTGCACCTGGGCCCGGGAGACGCCGGGATTGCTCTGGGTGTCGAGGTGCTCGGTCGCAATCTTGCGGCCGAGAATGCCTCCGGCATTGTTGATCTCGTCGACCGCCAGGGCGACGCCATCGCGCCAGTTCGTGCCCGACACGGCTCCGGGGCCGGACAGCTCGACGACATCGGGAATGTAGACGGTGTTCTCTGCCCAGGCCAAACCCGTCCACAATGACATGGCGGCCGCCAAGCCGCTCAATCTTCCCAGATGCCTCATGACGTCCTCCCGATTGTTTTTTGCTTATGATGATGAACTTGCGGGTGCCTCTGCAAAACCCAGTAGTCGCGACGGCGTTCGCCATAGCAGCCGGTGCTGATCGTCCGGGTCCGGAAAGATCTCGGTAATGCCGGCCAGCAGCGGCCCGTAGTCGAGGCGTTCGGGCGCGCGCAGGAACGGCCAATCGGAGCCCCACACGCAGCGATCGAGCGTGAAGGCCTCGACCAGCGCGGCGATGAATGGCCACGTGTCGGCGTACGGATAGGGCTGGCGCGCGAATTTGTAGTAGCCGGACAGCTTCACATGCGCGTCGCGGTCGCGGCCGAGCGCGAGCAAGGCCTGGAAGGATGGGCGTTGCAGCCCATGCTCCACGGCAGGCCGGCCGCAGTGATCGAACACGAGGCGGACCGTCGACCGCTCGATGAGGGGCAGCAGGTCGAGCAACTGATCCTGCTCGACCTGGACCTGCAGAAACAGATCGAGGTCGGTCAGCTTGTCCAGCAGCGGCGCGGCGTCACGGTAATAGTTGGTGCCATGAAACGGCACGTTGAAGGCGACGCCGATGACGCCTGCGGCCTTCAACCGCTCCAGTTCCCCGATGTCGACGTCCTTCTCGACGACCGCGACGCCCTTGAACCTGCCATTTCCGAGCCTGAGTGTGTCGAGCAGGATGCGGCTGTCGGAGCCATAGCCGGAATTGGTCGCGACGATCAGCGCGTGCCGGACGTCGAAGACGTCGAGCACGCGAATGAGATGCGCGGCGGGCGCGATTTCCTGGCCGGTCGGACGATAGGGCGTATCCGGCGCGTAGGAGAAGCGCGCGGGATCGATGGTGTGGATGTGGCAATCGATCCTGGGGCCTACCGGAAGTGCCATGGTCGAGCCCTCTCTGACCGACGTTCAGAACGTCGCCTGAATCGCCTTGATCAGTTCGGGCGTGACGTCGGGCAGAACCCCGAACCAGGCCTCGAAGGCGAGGCGGGCCTGGTTGAGCAGCAGGCCGAGCCCGTTCACCGTCGTGCAGCCGCGCCCGCGCGCGTCCACCAGGAAGGGCGTTTCGAGCGGTGTGTAGATCAGGTCCGCGACGAGCGTCTTCGCGGACAGTCGTCCCAGATCGATCTCCAGTGCGGGCTTTCCGATCATGCCGCGATCGGTGCTGTTGATGAGCAGCGCGACATCGGCGACTGCCGCCGAACGATCATCCCACGCCACCGTGCTGATGATGGCCGTCCCGAATTCGGCTGCGATGGCCTGCGCCTTCTCGGTGGTGCGGTTGCAGATGCGGATGTCGCGGGCACCATTCTCCAGCAGCGCCACAACGACCGCGCGCGCTGCACCGCCGGCCCCAAGCAAGAGAACAGGGCCTTCGTCGGCGCGCCAGTTCGGCCTGGCATCGCGCAGGCTCTGGACAAAGCCGTTGCCGTCATTGTTGAAGCCGCTCAGCGTGCCATCCGCTTCGACCACGATCGTGTTCACGGCGCCGATGCGTCGTGCGGTGTCGTTGACCCGGTGCAGCAGCGGCATCGCCGTCTGCTTGTGCGGCATGGTCACGTTGCAGCCGCGGAATCCGAGCGCCACCAGCCCAGCCAGCGCATCCTTCAGCCGCTCCGGCTGAACCGCGAGCGGGACGTAGGCGCCGCGCAGGCCGTGCGCATTGAGCCAGAAATTGTGGATCGTGGGCGAGCGGGAGTGAGCGACGGGCATGCCGATGACGCCAGCCAATCCGAATCCATTCGCTTGCGACATGCTGCGCGATGACCTCCCTTTTCAGATATCGACCTGTTCCGGCCAATGTGAAACCGTCTTATGAGCAATGACGCGCACAGGCAATTGAAACATTCGGCCACAAATCCTTGTCGCAATGCAGCGCATCATGGCTCAACGTCCAGTTCATGGGCGTCGTCGCGTGACCCGCCCCCCTGGGCAAAGCCAGGGGTGATTTCTATGATTGCGCAAGTCTGCCTCGACGACCGTCCGCCGGATACAAAGGATCGCCATTGACTGTCCAATCTCCGCCACCCGTGGCAACAGAAACCTTCACCGACGCGGCCGCCGCGGTGGCCCGGCTCGAAGAGATCTACGAGCGCAATACCGCTTTCCTGCGCGGCCATTTCGAGGCCTATGCCAACGGCGTCGTGCCGGCGACACGGATCCGCGCGACCTATCCCTTCGTGCGGCTGACCACCGCAAGTCACGCCCGGCTCGACTCGCGTCTCGCCTATGGCTTCGTCGCGGGGCCCGGCGTGCACGAGACCAGCGTCACGCGGCCGGACCTGTTCCGCTCGTACCTGACCGAGCAGATCCGCCTGTTGATCGAGAATCATGGCGTGCCGGTCGAGATCGGCGAGTCGGCCGAGCCGATCCCGGTGCATTTCGCCTATCGCCGCGACATCAACATCGAGACGGCGCTTCCGCACCACGAGAGCCCGCTGGTGACGCGCTCGCTGCGCGACGTGTTCGACGCTCCGGATCTTGCGACCATGGACGATGCGATCGCCGACGGCACGCTCGGACTGAAGCCCGGCATGCCCGAGCCGCTGTCGCTGTTTCGCGCCGCGCGCGTCGACTACTCGCTGCGCCGGCTCTATCACTACACCGGGACCGATCCCGACCATTTCCAGAACTTCGTGATCTTCACGAACTACCAGTTCTATGTCGACGCCTTCGCGGATTGGGGCCGCCAGCAACTGGCGGCCGGGCAGGGCGCAGCCGAGGCCTTCGTCGAGCCGGGCAACGTCATCACCCGCAATGCCCGTCTCGGCGGCGGCACCACCGGCTCCGCGCCGGCGCGCACGCCGCAGATGCCGGCGCTTCATCTCGTCGAGCCGGGGCACCAGGGCATCACGCTGATCAACATCGGTACCGGTCCGTCGAACGCGCGTAACGTCACCGACCACATCGCGGTGCTGCGGCCGCATGCCTGGCTGATGGTCGGCCACTGCGCGGGGCTGCGCAACACGCAGCGGCTCGGCGATTACGTGCTGGCACACGGCTATGTCCGCGAGGACCATGTGCTCGACCAGGAGCTGCCACCCTGGGTGCCGATCCCGGCGCTCGCCGAGGTGCAGGTCGCGCTCGAGGAGGCCGTGGAGACGGTCACCGGCTATTCCGGGTTCGAGCTGAAGCGGGTGATGCGCACGGGCACCGTGGCCAGCGTCGACAACCGCAATTGGGAGATCTCCGGCCCGGCCGTGATCCATCGCCTCTCGCAGTCGCGCGCCATCGCGCTCGACATGGAGTCGGCCACAATCGCCGCCAACGGCTATCGTTTCCGCGTGCCCTACGGCACCTTGCTCTGCGTCTCCGACAAGCCGTTGCATGGCGAGATCAAGCTCGCCGGCATGGCGAGCGACTTCTATCGCCAGCGTGTCGGCCAGCATCTCCAGATCGGGCTGAAGGCGCTGGAGCTCTTGAAGCATCAGGAGTCGGAGCGGCTGCATTCGCGCAAGCTGCGCAGCTTCGCGGAGGTGGCCTTCCAGTAGCGGCCTTTGGCCGCCTGGGATTAGCGACTCCGGCGCTCGTCGAAGGCCTGCCGCGCCTGCTCGACCTCCGGCATCTTGGCGATGGTCCAGGCATAGAGCGCGCGGAACGGGGGCTGCAGGGTACGGCCGAGCGGCGTGATCTCGTACTGAACCGCGACCGGCGAGTCCGCGATCACCTCGCGGGCGACGAGGCCGTTGCGCTCGAGCCGGCGCAGGCATTGCGTCAGCGCCTTCTGGGTGACGCCCTCGAGCTGCTTCTTGATCGCGTTGAAGCGCAGTGGACCGGAGTCCAGCACGGCCAGCACCATCATCGACCATTTGTCGGCGATCTGGTCGATCAGCACCCGGCTCGGGCATTCCGACGAGAAGTGCTGCGGCTTGCAGCGGAGCGGGGCGCTCTGTGATGTTGATGCGGCGGTCACGACAGCAGTTTCCTCCGATATACCTGAGCGACTTCGGGTGCCTGATTGACTTCAGGTTTACGAAGTATACTGGAGCGGTTCCGAACGCAATGGAGCCCCCTGAATGTCCGACCTCGATACCAGCGTGCTGTTTCGTCCGTTTCGCCTGAAGTCGCTGGAGCTGAAGAACCGCATCGTCATGGCGCCGATGACCCGCAACGCCGCGCCGAACGGCGTTCCCGGCGAGGCCAACGCTGCCTATTACCGCCGCCGCGCCGAAGGTGGCGTGGGGCTGATCCTCACCGAGGGCACGGTCGTCAACCGCCCGGCCTCGCGCAACGAGCCCAATATTCCCTTCTTCCACGGCGATGCCGCGCTGGCGGGCTGGCAGAACGTGGCGAGCGCCGTGCACACCGCCGGCGGCCGCATCGCGCCACAGATCTGGCACACCGGCTCGACCAAGGGCATGAGCCGCTGGGAGCCCGATGCGCCGGTCGAGAGCCCATCCGGGCTGGTTGCGCCCGGCAAGCCGCGCGGCAACGCGATGACCGAGAACGACATCGCCGACACCGTTGCCGCATTCGCGCAAGCCGCGGCCGACGCCAAGCGCACGGGCTTCGACGCCGTCGAGATCCATGGTGCGCACGGCTATCTGGTCGACGAGTTCTTCTGGTCCGGCACCAACCAGCGCGAGGACCGCTATGGCGGCGCCACCATCAAGGAGCGCTCCCGCTTTGCCGGCGAGATCGTCGCCGCGATCCGCAAGGCGGTGGGTCCCGATTTCCCGATCATCCTGCGCGTCAGCCAGTGGAAGCAGCAGGACTATGCGGCGCGCCTCGCCGAGACGCCGGCGCTGATGGCCGACTGGCTGCAGCCGCTGGTCGCGGCCGGCGTCGACATCCTGCACTGCTCGCAGCGCCGCTTCTGGGAGCCGGAATTCCCGGACGTCGACGGCGAGAAGGGCCTGAACTTCGCCGGCTGGGCCAAGAAGATCACGGGCGCTGCGACCATCAGCGTCGGCTCGGTCGGCTTGTCCGATGAATTCTTCTCGGCCTTCGCCGGCAAGCCGTCGACGACGGCCGATCTCGATGCGCTGCTGGAGCGCATGGCCAAGGAGGAGTTCGACCTCATTGCGGTCGGCCGCGCGCTGATCAGCGATGCCGAATGGGTTGCCAAGATCAAGGCCGGCGACAAGGCGGGCCTGAAGGGCTTCAGCGCAGCGGATCTCGGCGCGCTGGTTTGAGCTCTTGTAGACCCGTTGGTGCCCCTCGTCCGGCGTAAGCGGGGCGAGGGGGCGTACCGTCAGCGAGGCGCGAGCTCGAGCCTGCCATTAGTCCTCGCGATGACTAATGCACCGTCAGCTCGAGATACATCGGGCTGCGGAAGGTCGAAGACGGCATCCAGGGCAGTTGCTCCTGGGTGCGGCGATAGTCCGGCACGACCTTGTGCAGCTCGTCGAACGCGATCTTGATCGCCATGCGCGCGATCGCCGATCCCAGACAGGCGTGCACGCCGCCGCCGAAGCCGAGATGGCCGCGTGGCTTGCGCCTGATGTCATAAACATCCGGATTGGGAAACTGCCGCTCGTCGCGGTTGGCGGAGCCGTAGGCGAGGCAGACGAAATCGCCCTCGCGCATGGTCTGGCCGTGCAGGGTGACGTCCTTCTGCAGGCAGCGGCGGAAGCGCTGCGCCGAGGTGTTGTAGCGCAGTGACTCTTCCACGGCGTCCGCCATCAGGTCGGGATTGGCGACGACCGCCCGGCGCGCCTCCGCGTGATCGGCGAGATTATACGCCAGCATCGTCATGAAACCGCCGAGCGACTCGATGCCGGCCATGATCAGCGTGGTCGTCGTCAGCAGCACCTCGCGCTCGTCGAGCTTGTCGCCGTCGATCTCGGCCATGCTGAAGTGCGAGATCAGGTCGTTCTGCGGCCGCGCGCGGCGCTCCGCGATGATGCCGGCCGCATAGTCCTGCATCCAGTTGTAGGCTGCGATGTGCTGCGGTCCCTTGGCGCGGCTCACCGGATCGCTCTGCACCATCAGCACCGCCTTGTCGCGCACCGTCTGCTCGTCGCCGAGCGGCAGGCCGAGCGCGGCGAACAACACGCGCACGGTGAATTTCGACGAGAATGCCTCGATGAAGTCGAACCGGTCCTGGCCGCGCAGCGCCTCGGCGCAGTCGCGCGCGATGTCGCGGATCGGGCCTGACAGGCTCTCCAGATTGCGCTTCATGAAGGCGTGCTGGACGAGGCCGCGCAGCCGGTCGTGGCGTGGCGGGTCGGTGGTGCCGAGCGTCGCGCCGGCACGGTTCGGCAGCTCGGTCATCAGGTTGCCCTTGGCCGACGAATAGGTCTGCCAGTTCGTTCCAGCCGCCGCCACATCGGCATAGCGCGACAGGATCCACACCTGGGCCTGCGGACTCCAGAAGCAGGGGTGCTCGTCGCGCAGCGTCTTGTAGAACGGGAACGGGTCGGCATCGACCGCAGGCGAATACGGGTCGAACGCGAACATGTTGGGCCTCCTCTCCATTGAGTGTGGTCGTTGTTGTTCTTTTCACTGATCTAGCCGAGCCTTGGCCGCGGCGTGAGACACGAAAGCCGGCCAAGACTTGTACTTTTCCGACATTCAGGGTTAGCTCTCGCTCATGCCCCGCTTTCGCACCAAGCCGTCGATCCCCGCGTTCGCGCTGTACGGCGAAGCGTCGGCCGCGCAGCCGGACATGCTGCATGTCGAGCCGATCCAGGTGCGCAGCAAGCTGTATCGCTGGGAGATCGAGGCGCACACCCATCATGGCCTCCACCAGATCCTCTGGGTCGCTGCCGGTCCGGCCGAGATCGCCTTGGACGAAAGCCGCGAGCGCTGTACCGGCCCGGTCGCCGTGATCATTCCCCCCGGCGTCGTCCATGCCTTCCGCTTCTCGCGCGACACCGACGGCTATGTGCTGACGTTCAATCCGCGGGCGGTGGTGGAGGGCGACGTCCCGGCGACCGGCGAGGCGTTGCGCGACTTGTTTGCAGCGCCGCAAATCCTGCATCTCGACGCGCAGGCGGTCGCGACGCGGCGCATCGCCGCGCTGTTCGTCGACCTCGCCGACGAGTTCGCCGCGGCAGATTCCGCGGCCTCGCCGGTGCCGCATTGGCTCGGACGCTCGATCGTGTGGCGGCTGGCGCAGCAGAGCGCGCGGCAGTCGCAAGGCGCGCGGCGCGGCAGCGGGCATGCGGCGCTGTTCACCCGCTTCATCGTGCTGGTCGAGGCGCATCACCGCGATCACTGGTCGGTGGCGCGCTACGCCGACGAACTCGGCATGACGCCGGAGCGGCTCAATCGGTTGACGCGGGCCGAGACCGGCCAGTCGGCGCTCGACATCGTGCATGCGCGTCTCGCGCGCGAGGCGTGCCGGCGGCTCACCTATATTGCGGCGCCGGTGTCGAAGCTGGCGTTCGAGCTCGGTTTCAAGGACCCGGCCTATTTCTGCCGCTTCTTCAAGCGGCACACCGGGGCGAGCCCGCGCGACTATCGCCGTGCGATGGGCGTCGGAGACGACGCGCCGCCGGCAGGCTGATCGGCGCCGCCCCATACCATTGCGGCGTTCGTTGTGCATCGCGGCATGGTGTCGGAAAAGTGCAAGAGAATGCCGCGTCCATCCAAGTGATCCCTGCGCATTCCTTGCTAAAATCCGCGACTGAAAAGCATACCCAAACAAGCCTGCGTCTGCGAATCCGGGAGAACACGCCCATGAAAGTCCAAGTCTGCATCATCGGCGGAGGCCCGTCGGGCCTGATGCTGTCGCAGCTCCTGCATCTGCAGGGCATCGATACGATCATCCTGGAGAAATCCAGCCGCGACTACGTGCTGTCGCGCATCCGTGCCGGCGTGCTCGAGCACGGCTTTGCCGAGCTGATGCGCGAGGCGCAGTGCGGCGAGCGCATGGACCGCGAGGGCGAGATCCATCACGGTTTCTACATCGCCCATGACGGCAAGCTCGACCGTGTCGACCTGCACAAATATTCCGGCGGCAACTCGGTGATGGTCTACGGCCAGACCGAGCTGACGCGCGATCTCTACGAGGCCCGCGACAAGCTCGGCGGCAAGGTCGTGCACAACGCGACCGACGTGACGCCGCACGACATTGCCTCCGACAAGCCCTACGTCACCTACCGTCAGGACGAGGAGGTCGTCCGCATCGACTGCGACTACATCATCGGCGCCGACGGCTTTCATGGCGTCAGCCGCAAGTCGATCCCGCACGACAAGCTGACGGAATACGAGCGGGTGTACCCGTTCGGCTGGCTCGGCGTGCTGTCGCGCACCAAGCCGGTGTCGCCGGAGCTGATCTATGCCAAGCACGAGCGCGGCTTTGCGCTGTGCTCGCTGCGCTCGCAGGTGCTGAGCCGGTACTATGTCCAGGTGCCGCTCACCGACAAGGTCGAGGACTGGAGCGACGACGCGTTCTGGGAGGAGCTGAAGCGCCGGCTGCCGGCGGAGATCGCTGGCCGTCTGATCACCGGACCGTCGATCGAGAAGAGCATCGCGCCGCTGCGCAGCTTCGTCGCGGAGCCGATGCGCTACGGCAGGCTGTTCCTGGCCGGCGACGCCGCCCATATCGTGCCGCCGACCGGCGCGCGCGGGCTGAACTCGGCTGCGTCCGACATCTATTATCTCTATCACGCGCTGCTCGACCACTACAAGAAAGGCGACGATCGCGGCATCGACGGCTACTCGCAGCGGGCGCTGGCGCGGATCTGGAAGGCGCAGCGCTTCTCCTGGTGGATGACGACGCTCTTGCATCGTTTCCCCGACCGGCTGTCCTACGACGACAGACTGCAGGACACCGAGCTCGCCTATCTGTTCTCGTCCGAGGCCGCGCAGCGGTCGCTGGCGGAGAACTATGTCGGGCTGCCGTTCTGAGCGAGGTCAACGCGACGCAGTTCGCCTGCGCTGCCTGATGGCACCACGCATCAGTAGCCTCGCTGTCGTCCCGGCGAACGCCGGGACCCATACCCAGGGAGCGGTTTGAGGCAGGCTGGCGATTGGCTTTGTGCCCATCCGCCTGCGGCTGCTTCGGCTGGTGCAACTTCGCTCAGCTCGAGATGGAGGGGGCAAACGATCCGGGACGCGCTGTCGGGATTGGCGCCGGCTGCCTCAGTCTGTCGGCTTCCCCGCCCGCCCTCAAAAATGAGTTGCGTACCTCAAAAACCGCGCTATGGTCCTCAACCCAAAGGGGAGGAGCATGAACGCGCCGCTGACATTGCGGGATATTGCGCGGCAGGCGGGCGTGAGCCTCGCCACTGTGGATCGCGTGCTGCACAACCGGCCGGGCGTGCGCCCGGATACGGTGCGACGCGTCAAGGACGCGATGGAGCGCAGCGCGTTCCAGCCGCATGCGGCGGCCTCCGAACTCGCCCGTGCCCGCGCGCGGCGCTTTGCCTTCGTGATGCCGTCCGGCGCCAATCCCTTCATGCAGCAGATTCAGGCGCATCTCGGCGATCTGACGAGCTGGATGGCCGCGCGCCGGCTCACGGTCGATGTGGTCACGACGGACGTGTTCGATGCGGCCGTGCTGGCCGCGAAGCTCGAGCAGCTCGTCGGTCAGGTCGACGGCGTCGCGGTGGTGGCGCTCGATCATCCGAGCGTGCGCGCGGCGATCAACGATCTCGTCGAGTCCGGCGCCAAGGTGGTGACGCTGGTGTCGGACGTGCCGTCGTCGCGACGGCATCATTATGTCGGCATCGACAACATCGCCGCCGGCCGCACCGCGGGCGCGCTGGTCGGACGCTTCGCCGGTGGCAGGGCGGGGCGGGTCGCGATCATGGCCGGCTCGCAAAGCCTGCGCGATCATGCCGAGCGCATCTTCGGCTTCGGCCAGGTCCTGGCGGCGGAGTTTCGGCAACTTGAGGTTTTGCCGGTCGCTGAGGGGCATGACGTGGACGATCGCTCAGAGCACCTCATGCGCAAGCTGCTGACCGAGCATCGCGACATCGTCGGGCTCTACAATGTCGGCGCTGGCACGGCCGGCGTCGCCAAGGCGCTGACCGAGTCGGGGCGCGCCGACGACATCGTGTTCGTCGGCCACGACGTGACGGCACTGACGCGCAAGCTGCTGTTGAACGGCGTGATGGACGCGGCGATTTCGCAGAACCCGGGACACGAGGCGCGCTCCGCGGTGCGCGTGCTCCTGGCGCTGGCGCGCGGCGAGCCGATCCTGAGCGAACAGGAGACGATCCGCATCGACATCGTGATGCGGGACAATCTGCCGTGAGCGGATGGCCGCGATGACGCGGTCGGCCTGAGCACGGAATGAGAAGAGACCGAGGTGCTGGTTTCGAGGCGACGGCAGATCGCCGAAGCGCCTTGCGGTCGGTGGGAGGAGTGGAGACGTGTTTCTCGGACTGGATGTCGGCACATCCGGCGTGAAGGCCGTGCTGGAGGACGAGACGGGCGCGCTGATCGCGAGCGCCGCGCGGCCGCTGGCGCTGTCGCATCCGCAGCCGCTGTGGTCCGAGCAGAATCCGGATCACTGGGTCGAGGCCGTCATCGGCGCGGTCGATGATCTCGCGCGGGAGCGTCCGCGCGAGACCGCTGCCGTCAGCGGCATCGGCCTGTCCGGCCAGATGCACGGCGCGACCTTGCTGAACCGCACCGGTCGGCCGCTGCGGCCAGCGATCCTTTGGAATGACGGCCGCTCGCAGGCCGAATGCGCCGAGCTCGAACGCCGCTGTCCCGAACTGCACGCCATCGCCGGCAACCTCGCGATGCCCGGCTTCACCGCGCCGAAGCTCGTCTGGGTGGCGAAGCACGAGCCGAAGATATTTGCCGAGGTCGCGAAGGTGCTGCTGCCGAAGGCCTATGTGCGCTATCGGCTGTCCGGCGAGATGGTCGAGGACATGTCGGATGCGGCGGGCACCCTGTGGCTCGATGTCGGCGCGCGGCGCTGGTCGGAGAAACTGCTGGCGGCGACCGGGCTCGGTCTCGATCACATGCCGCGCCTCGTCGAGGGCAACGAGCGCAGCGCCGTGTTGTCGCCCGAGCTGACGCGGCGCTGGGGCATGGGGGCTGACGTCGTGATCGCGGGCGGCGCGGGCGACAACGCGGCGAGCGCAATCGGGCTCGGCGCCATCACGCCCGGCGATGCCTTCCTGTCGCTCGGCACATCAGGCGTGCTGTTCCGGGTGACCGACCGCTTCGCGCCAGCGCCGGAAGCGGCCGTGCATGCGTTCTGCCATGCGCTCGGCGGTCTCTGGCATCAGATGGGCGTGATGCTGTCGGCCGCGGCCTCGCTGGCGTGGCTGGCGCGCCTTCTCGAGGCGCCGGAAGCCGCGCTGCTGGCGCCGCTCGGTATCAGCGTCGAACGACCGAGCCCGGTGCAGTTCCTGCCTTATCTCGACGGCGAGCGCACGCCGCACAACGATGCCCATGCCGCCGGCGCCTTGGTCGGCCTGCGCAGCGCAGCCGGCCGCGGTGATCTCGTGCAGGCGGTGCTGGAGGGCGTGGCGTTTGCCTCACGCGACATGTTCGCCGCGCTCGCGCGCAGCGCGCAGCCGATCACAGAGCTCGATCTCGTCGGCGGCGGCTCGCGCTCTTTGTTGTGGGCGCAGATCATGGCCGACGTGCTTGGCGTCACCGTGCACCGGGTCGAGGAGGGCGAGGTCGGCGCCGCCATCGGCGCCGCGCGGCTCGGCCGTCTTGCCGCGACCGGCGCAGCACCGGCCGATGTCTGCCGCAAGCCGCAGCGGCTGCAGAGTTTCGAACCCCGCGCCCCGCAGCGTGCGGCATATGACGCCGCCTACGCGCAATGGCGCAAGCTCTATCCTGCTCTCAAGGAGTAACGTCGTGAACGTCCAGGCCCCCTTCTTCCAGACCGGCGCGACCGTCAGCTATGGCGGGCCCGAGTCACGCAGCCCGCTGTCGTTCCGTTGGTACGACAAGGATCGCGTCATCCGGGGCAAGCGGATGGAGGATCATCTGCGCTTCGCGGTCTGCTACTGGCATTCGTTCTGCTGGCCGGGCAGCGATCCGTTCGGCGGCGAGACCTTCCTGCGGCCGTGGCAGCATGGCGACGACGCGATGGCGATGGCGCGGGCCAAGGCCGACGTGGCGTTCGAGTTGTTCCGGCTGCTCGACGTGCCGTTCTTCACCTTCCACGACGTCGATGCGGCGCCGGAAGGCGCGACGCTGAAGGAGTCGGTTGCCAATCTCAATGCGATCGGCGATCTGTTCGAGCAGAAGATGGCGTCTGCCAAGGTGCGGCTGCTGTGGGGCACCGCCAATCTGTTCTCGCATCGCCGCTACATGGCGGGCGCCGCGACCAATCCGGATCCGGACGTGTTCACCTACGCGGCGGGACAGGTGCGTGCCGCACTCGAGGTGACGCATCGTCTCGGCGGCGCCAACTACGTGCTGTGGGGCGGCCGCGAGGGCTACGAGACCCTGCTCAACACCGACATGAAGCGCGAGCTCGACCAGCTCGGCCGCTTCGTCGCGCTGGTCGTCGAGCACAAGCACAAGATCGGCTTCAAGGGCCCGCTGCTGATCGAGCCGAAGCCGAAGGAGCCGACCAAGCACCAGTATGATTTCGACGTCGCCACCTGCTACGGCTTCCTGCAGCGCTATGACCTTTTGAACGACGTCAAGCTCAACATCGAGCAGAACCACGCCATCCTCGCCGGTCATTCGTTCCAGCACGAGATCGCGCTGGCGCAGGCGCTCGGCGTGTTCGGCTCCCTCGACATCAACCGCGGCGACGATCTGCTCGGCTGGGACACCGACCAGTTCGCGATGAACGTGCCGGAGCTGGCGCTGGTGTTCCACGACATGCTCAAGGGCGGCGGCTTCACCACGGGCGGGCTGAATTTCGACGCCAAGATCCGCCGGCAGTCGATCGATCCGGATGACCTGCTGCACGCCCATGTCGGCTCGATGGATGCCTGCGCGCGGGCGCTGATCGCCGCCGACGAGATGCTGACCGACAGTGCGCTGACCGCGCCGCTGGCGCGGCGCTACGCCGGCTGGGACGGCGACGAGGGGCAGGCGATCCTCGCCGGCCGCCGCTCGCTCGCCGAGCTCGCCGACCGCGCCGTCAACACCGGCCTCGATCCGCAGCCGCGGTCCGGCCGGCAGGAATATCTCGAAAGCGTGGTGAACCGCTATGTCTGACGACAGCAGCCTGCGCACGATGACGAATGACGCTGAGCGCGCCGTGATGAGCACCGCCGCGCAGCCGGTCCTTGAGCTGAAGGGCATCGGCAAGCAGTTCGGCGCGATCCGCGCGCTGCAGGGCGTGGATCTTTCGATCGGCTCCGGCGAGGTCGTCGGCCTGATGGGCGATAACGGCGCCGGCAAGTCCACGCTGGTGCGGATCATCGCCGGCAATTTTCCGCCGAGCCAGGGCACGATCCATTTCGGCGGCCGCGAGGTGCATTTCCATCGCCCGATGGATTCGCGCAGCGTCGGCATCGAGGTCGTGTACCAGGACCTCGCGCTCGCCAACAACCTCACGGCAGCGGCCAACGTGTTTCTCGGCCGCGAGCTGAAGCGCAATTTCGGCCCGCTGGTGCTGCTCGACCACAAGGGCATGGAGGCGCGCGCGCTGGAGCTGTTTCGCGAGCTGCGCTCCGAGACGCGGCCGCACGATCTCGTCAAGGACATGTCGGGCGGCCAGCGCCAGGCGGTGGCGATCGCGCGGACGCGGCTGTCCAACGCCAGACTGGTGATGATGGACGAGCCGACCGCGGCGATCTCGGTGCGCCAGGTCGAGCAGGTGCTGAGCCTGATCCATCGCCTGAAGGAACAGGGTATCGCCGTCATCCTGATCTCGCACCGCATGCCTGACATCTTCGCGGTGTGCGATCGCGTCGTGGTGATGCGCCGCGGCGAGAAGAAGGCCGACAAGCCGGTCGGCGAGACCAGCCCCGAGGAAGTGACCGCGCTGATCACTGGCGCCAAGGAGGCGGCGTGATGTCCGTTCCATCCGAGACCAGCTCCGCCGGCACCGACGTCACCTTCACCAATGTCGGCGTCATCAGATGGTGGCACCGCGGCGTATTCGCCTCGCAGACGGCCTACGTTACGCTGGCGCTCATCGCCCTCATCATCGTGATGAGCTTCGCCAGTCCCTATTTTCTGACCGAAGGCAATCTGCAGAACGTCGCCAAGAACTTCTCCTTCATCGCCATCGCGACGCTCGGCATCACCTTCGTCATCATCACCGGCGGCATCGACCTGTCGGTCGGCTCGATGATGTGTTTCGCGGCGATGATCACCTCGATGGTGATGACGACGCTATCGACGCCGGGGATGCCGCTGTCGTCGCTGTTCGTGCATCTCGCCGCGGACGGCAAGACCGTGGTCGCGAACGTGCCCGGCCTGATCCTGATCGTCTCGGTGCTGGCAGGCCTGGCGGTTTCGCTGGTCGTCGGCCTGATCAACGGCGTCTGCATCGCCTTGCTCGGGCTGTCGCCGTTCGTGACCACGCTCGGCATGCTGTCGATCGTGCGCGGTCTCAGCTACGTGATCTCGAACGGCAAGGGCAGCTTCCCCGGCGGCCCCGACGCCGATTATTTCTATGCGCTGACGCAGGGCGATGTGTACGGCGTGCCGGCGCCCTTCATCTATCTCATCGTGCTGGCGCTGGTGATGGCGCTGGTGCTGCACCACACCGCGTTCGGCCGCCACGTGTTCGCGATCGGCGGCAACGAGAAGGCCGCGGAGCTCACCGGCGTCTCCGTGCCCCGGGTGAAGATCGAGGTCTATGTGATCGGCGCGCTTGCCGCCGGCCTGCAGGGCATCATCATCTCGGGCTGGCTCGGATCGGCGCCCGCGAACATGGCGACGTCCTACGAGCTCAACGTGATCGCCGCGGCCGTGATCGGCGGCGCCAACCTCGCCGGTGGTCTCGGTGGTCCGCTCGGCGCCATCGTCGGCTGCGTCCTGCTTGAGGTGATCCGTAACGGGCTGGTGCTGGCGCAGGTCAACTCCTACTGGCAGCAGACCCTGGTCGGCGTGATCATCATCGCCGCCGTGCTTGTGGATCGTATCCGCGCGCGCCTGCTGTGACGAATACTGGCCGGGGTGACAATCGCGTCTATCCTCACCCGGAACAGACAATGATCAGGGATAGACATGGAGGAGGGAAACCCATGAAGAAGCTGCTCTATGCGGTCGCATCGCTCGCGATTTTGATGGCCCCGGCGCAGGCCGAGACCAAATACCGCTTCGCCATCGTGCCGAAGGCGATGAACAATCCGTTCTTCGACGTCGCGCGCGACGGCTGTCTGAAGCGCGCCAAGGAGCTCGGCAATGTCGAGTGCATCTACAAGGGCCCGGTCGAGCACGAGCCGGCCACGCAGGCGCAGATCATCCAGGACTTCATCACCCAGAAGGTCGACGGCCTCGCCATCTCGGTCGCCGACGTTCCATCGATGACGAAATCGATCGAGGCGGCGACGGCGGCCGGCATTCCCGTCATCACCTTCGACGCCGATGCGCCGGGCTCGAAGCGCATTGCCTATATCGGTACCAACAACAAGGACTTCGGCCTCGCGCTCGGCAAGCAGCTCCGCGAGCTCCGGCCTGAGGGCGGCAAGTACGCCGTCGTCTCCGGCGGTCCCGGCGCCAAGAACCTTGCCGAGCGCGTCGACGGCGTGCGCGAGGCGCTGAAGGGCTCGAAGTGGACGGAAGTGGCGGGCTCGCCGACCTTCTGCAACGACGATCCCGCGCTCGCCGTGCAGCAGATGGCCGATCTGCGCACCGCGACGCCGGATCTCGGCGCCATCGTGCCGATCGGCGGCTGGCCGATGTTCGCGCCCGAGGGCTACAAGGCCTTCGTCAACAAGAACCGCAAGGACATCGACGCTGGCAAGCTGACGCTGGTCGTTGCCGATACGCTGAAGATGCAGCTCGAGCTGCTGCGCGACGGCTATTCCAACGCGCTGACCGGCCAGCGTCCGTTCGAGATGGGCGAGAAGGCGATGGACACGCTGCTCGCGATCAAGAAGGGCGAGAAGGTGCCGGAGGTGATCTACACCGGCCTCGACCTCGTCACCAAGGACAACGTCGCCAAGCTTTTGAACTGAGTTCCTCCCGGGGAAAACCTGGCGGTCCGGCAACCGGCTTCGGCCGGCGGCTGGGCCGCCCTTTTTTGCTTGGGGATGCTTTTGGTACCCGCGGACCGGACATGACGGTTGTGATCAATCGAAACGCTGCGGCGTACTGGATGCCCTGCTTGCGCAGGCAATGACGACAGAGGCTGGAGCGGCCGCCTGCACTCGACTACGGGCACAATTGACAGACGGAAATATCTGACTTAAGTCAGATATTATGCTCGACCCCATCTCCCGCGTCCGCCGCTTCAACCGCGCCGTCACCTCGGAGGTCGGCGCGCTCGACACCTCGTTCCTCGGGCGCGGTCGGCCGCTCGGGGCGGCCCGCGTGCTCAATGCAATCGGCCATGGCCGCAGCGACGTGGCCGAGCTGCGCGACTATCTCGCACTCGATTCCGGGCTGATGAGCCGGCTGCTGCGCAGCCTGGAGGAGGAGGGGCTGGTGATGACCAGGCCGCATCCCGACGACGCGCGCCGCCGCATCGCCAGGCTCACAGCCGCCGGGCGGCGCGAATTCGAGGCCTATGAGACGCTCTCCAACGCTCAGGCCGAATCGATGCTGGCGCGTCACGGGCAGCCCGAAGCGCTCTTGGCGGCGATGGACCTGGTCGCGGCCGCGCTGGGACGCAGCCGCATCGCCATCGACGAGGTTGATCCGCGCGGCGAGCAGTCGCGCTACTGCCTCGGCGAGTACTACGCCGAGCTGTCGCGGCGCTTCGAACGCGGCTTCGATGTGTCGCTGTCGCGCGATCCCGATGCCTTGGACATGATGGCGCCGCGCGGGGCTTTCTTCGTGGCGTTGTCCGACGGCCTGCCGCTCGGCTGTGTCGGGCTGAAGGGCAGCGGCGGCGATGTCGCCGAGATCAAGCGGCTCTGGGTCGCGCCCGCCGCGCGCGGCCTCGGCCTCGGCCGCCGCCTGATGGACGCGGCCGAAGAGGCTGCCCGCACGCTCTCGATCAGCATTCTTCGCCTCGACACCAACAGCGCGCTCGCCGAGGCCGTCCAGCTCTATCGCCGCGCCGGCTGGACGGAGATCGACCGCTTCAACGACGATCCCTATCCGGACCTGTTCTTCGAGAAGCAGCTCTAAGATTGATCTCGCGCGGCGCCTGCGCCCCGCCGTTCTCCAGTCCAGCCACGGACCAGATCGCCCTGTTCGGCGTTAAGCGATGAGCAACTGGTAGGGTGGTGGAATGCGGGCCTTCGGGGGAGCTTGCGACGGAAGGGCGCGCCTTGAGTCCGATTCGTTGCCCGATCCTGCCCCAATTGCGGCGAGGGGGGCCCGATGACATGAGGACGCGCCTTCGCCTCACTTCACCCCAAGACATGATCGAGCGTATAGATCGTCCTGCGCCGATCGCGCCGGCGGAACAGCAATAACGAATTGGGATAGGGCATGGTGACACGATCCACGGCGGCTCAGAACCTTGCAGCGATGCGGCGTCGGGGAGCGGTCCTGATGACTGTCGCGGCCGCCACCGTGCTGGCTCTGCAAGGTTCCGAGGCCCGCGCGCGACAGGCACGTCCGGCGCCGGTGATCGAGGCGACGGCGCCGCGTGCGCATGGCGATCCGATCATGGCGATCGTGTCGATCAAGACCCAGAAGGTGACGTTCTACGACGCCGATGGCTGGATCTGGCGCGCACCGGTGTCGACCGGCGTCTCGGGCCGCGAGACGCCGGCCGGCGTGTTCGCCATCATCGAGAAGGACAAGGACCACCACTCGACTCTTTACGACGATGCCTGGATGCCGAACATGCAGCGCATCACCTGGAACGGGGTGGCGCTGCATGGCGGGCCGCTGCCCGGCTATGCCGCCTCGCATGGCTGCGTCCGCATGCCCTATGGCTTTGCCGAGAAGCTGTTCGACCGGACCTGGATCGGCATGCGGGTGATCATCGCGCCGGGTGACCCGGCGCCCGTCGAGTTCTCCCATCCCGCCTTGTTCGTGCCGAATGCGCAGGCGCTCGCCGCGGTGCCCTCGCGGGCCGCGACGCTCGGCCGCGAGGCCGAGGACGCCGCCAGGAGCGCCGACGAGGCCAAGGCGGCGGCTGCCGCGGCCGAGCGCGAGGCCAAGGCTCTGAAGGCGTCCTTGCGCAAGCTGGAGCAGGCCAAGGCGCGCGCCGAGGCCGAGCTCAAATTCGCCGACAGGAAGTTGGCCGCCGCCAAGACCGATCAGGCCAGGACGCTGGCCGAGGATGCGGAGCAGAAGGCCGCCGCCAAGGCGACCGACGCGGCAGCGCAGCTCGAGGCCGCCAAGTCGGACGCGACTGCGAAGCTCGCTGCGGCGACCTCGACCAAGGATGCTGCCAAGGCGGCGGCGGCCAGGAAGTCCGATGCGAGCAAGGCTGCGACGGACGCCAGGCTCGCGACCGAGCCGGTCTCGGTCTATATCAGCCGTTCGACGCAGATGCTCTATGTCAGGCGCAACACGCACAAGCCGGCCCCCGATGGCGGCGGCGAGGTGTTCGACACCTCGATCGAGGCGCCGGTGACCATCCGCGATCCCGACCGGCCGATCGGAACGCATGTGTTCACCGCGGTGGCGCAGAACGGCGCGGAGCTGCGCTGGACGGCGGTGACCATCGACGACGGCGACACCGCCAAGGACGCGCTCGACCGCATCACCATTCCGAAGGACGTGCTCGACCGGATCGCGCCGACGGCCGTGCCGCGCTCCTCGATCATCGTCTCGGACGAGCCGCTGTCGAGCGAGACCAATTACCGGACCGAGTTCGTCGCGGTGCTGAGCAACCAGCCGCAGGGCGGCTTCATCACGCGCCGGCCGACGACCAATGTCGACGTCGTCGCCAGCGGGGACGAATATGACGATGGCTTCGGCAGCTTCTTCCAGCGCAGCTGGGATGGCCAGCCCGTCGCGGCGCCGCGCCGTCGCGGTCCGCCTCCGACCTACTACCGGCCGGTGCAGCCGGGCTGGTGGTGACCAGCCGGCCTGATGCCTGACCGCGGTTCGCGGGTCAGGCCGGATGGCGCTTCAAATCAGTTGCGACCTGCGGGGATGACGCCGGGCCACTGCATCAAGAAGGGCTGCGGCTCGTGCTGCGCCTCGGTCGCGCGCGCCACGCGCCTGACACGGTGAGGCCTGCGGGAGATCGAGCTGGTCGCCTCGCGAGCGGTCTCGATGCGCGTCAACTGCTGACGCATCTCGCCGGTGGAGGTCCGGAGCTGCTCGATGGTCATGTCGCTGTTCGCGGCCGCAGTGCGCAGCCCGCTCAGCTCGGTCGCCGCATCTTCCTGGGCGCCGCGGAGGCGGATCGTCTGGCGCTTCAGCAGCGCGAGATCGGATTCGATCTTGTCGGCCGTATCGCGGCGGCGCGCCTCGGTCTCGTCGGCGGCGGTGCGCAAGACGGCTAGGCCCGTTTCGGCGGTGGTGAGGCTGGCGCGCAATTGCAGAAGCTCGCCGGAGGTGTCGCTTTGGCGGTCGCGCAGCTGGGCGGTCTCGGCCTTGAGCTGCGCCAGCTCCGAGGTCAGCGTGGCGACGCGGCTCTCGAGCGAAGGCGCTCCGGTGCCGAAGGAGAAGCTGTTGGCGCCGCCGCTGCTCCACCACATCGCACCGGCGCTGGCGACGAGCGCCAGGCTCAGGACAATTCGTAGAGAGGCCGTGCCGCTGCTCGGCGGGGCGTCCGGCGTCTTGGTGGATCTGCGCATCGACGGGTCTCCGGGATTTGATGGAGACAATTATGATCATATTAAGGTTGCCAATGTTCTAAGCGCGCCGCTCCCGCGGAACATTTCATCCACGTAGTTTTGCGGAATGAGCTCTCGCAGCCTCGAGTTGTGAGCATGACCGGCGGCGCTCAGGAGTGCCGATGCAGGGACGGCGATGATCCGGCCCGGATCGCTGGCATGCAAATCGGATCCGTCGGAAAAGGCTTCGTGCGTCCTCGGGATCGTGATCTAAATCGCGCATGTCCGACATTCCGCCCACCGCCGCACCGCCGGCATTCGACGTGCTCGCCGAGGCCATCGGGCAGCGCCGCTCGGTCTATGGCCATATCAGCGGGCTCAGGATGGATCGCTTCGCGCCCGGCGAAGCCTGGTCGACCCTGCCTTATCGTCCCGTGTTCGTCGGTGACAGCGAAACCGGGGTGATCCATGGCGGCGTCGTCACCGCGATGCTCGACGAGAGCTGCGGCATGGCGGTGCAGCTTGCGCTCGACGGCAGCCGGGCGATCGCCACGCTCGATCTGCGCATCGACTATCAGAAGCCGGCGACCCCCGGTCTCGACATCAAGGCCCATGCGGTCTGCTTCCGCGTCACGCGCTCGATCGCGTTCGTGCGCGCCACCGCCTATCAGGAGGAGGAGACCGCACCGGTCGCCACCGCGACCGCCTGCTTCATGATTGGCGCCAACCGCACCAACATGCTGACCGACCGGGCGGCCTTCGACGGCGCGCCACCGCCGCTCGACGCCCCGGACGATCCGGCGGGGCCGTTTCCCACCAGTCCGTTCGCGCGCTGCCTCGGCATCCGCTTCGCCGAGAACGACACGCTGGTGATGCCCTTCTCGCGCCGGATCATCGGCAATCCCGTGCTGCCTGCGATCCATGGCGGCATGACCGGTGCGTTTCTCGAGACCGCAGCGATCGTCACCGTGATGCGCGAGCTCGGCGCCACGGCGCCGCCGAAGCCGGTCGGCCTCACCATCAACTATCTGAGGTCGGGGCGCGCGCTCGACACCGTCGCATCGGCGTCGATCGTCAAGCAGGGGCGCCGCGTCGTCGCCTTCGAGGCCCGCGCCTGGCAGGACGATGCGACGAAGCCGATCGCCACCGCCTTCGGCCATTTCATGCTACGACCGGCGCCAGGGCAGGAGCAGGATTGAGGGAGACCGGGTCGCGAGACACGATCAGGCCTTGCGCAGGATCTTGTCCATTGCCTTTCCCCGCGCCAGCTCATCGACCAGCTTGTCCAGGTAGCGGATCTCCCGCATCGTCGGTTCCTCGACATCCTCCACGCGGACGCCGCAGATCATGCCCTTGATCAGGGTCCGCGCCGGATTCATCGCTGGCGCCTGTGCGAAGAAGGTCTCGAAGTCCGTCTGACGCTCCAACCGGATCTCAAGCTCGCTTTGGCCATAGCCCGTCAGCCAGCAGATCACCTGATCGACCTCTGCCTTGGTGCGTCCCTTCTTCTCGGCCTTCGCGACGTACAATCGGTACACGCTCGCGAAGCTCGTCGTGTAGATGCGGTGTTTTGCCATGCTGACTCCATCGGATCGTAGGTGAGGCATGTCGGGTCTGCGAGGGCGACGGCACGGCACGAGCGCGTGCTTCATGTCCGCGTTTCGGATCGTCGGACAGCACGTTCGTTCGCACATGTCGGAAACGGACGCTAGCCCGGCAGGAACATCGGAAACGACACCCCGAGCGACCACGCCAGGATCAGGCCGAGACCGAGGCCTTCGGCCATCGGCGAGCAGGTCCTGCGACCGACACAGCCGCCGATCAGTCCGAACACGATGAAGAACAGCACGATCACGGGGATGATGATGAGCAGGAAGAACAGTCGCTTGAGGTCGAGCGCGACTGCCCCGCCCAACGAGGCCAGGAAGGCGGTGCGGATCCACACGGTGCGCCACAGCGCGGCGTGGCCGCCCCTGTTGGCGATGCAATCCGCCAGCATGTAGGGCACCGCGCCCATTGCGATCGCTGCGATGATCGGCAGGCGCGCCGCGATCGGCATGAACGAGGCGACGTAGCGGTCGAGCGCGCCACCGAAGCCGCAGATGCCGTAGGCGGCCAGCGCCAGCGCCGCGAGCCAGGCCACGCGGCCGAAGTGAACGCCCTGCGCGCGTAGCAGTATGAGCGACAGCGTGCCGTACACGAAGAGATGTACGGCGAGGTAGTCGGCGATCAGAACGGGCAGGAAGCGAGTCTCGACGAACCTCAGGACGATCGGTGTCGTCACCGCCGGCACCAGCGTGGCGATCGCAAGACTGCGCAGCGGAATTGTCGGCGGCGGCGCATCACCCTTCGGCAGCAGCTCGGCCAAGGGCCACGCCAGCAGCACGATGCCGGCGAGCAGCAGCGCGATCGCACCGCCAGTCGAAGCGACCGGGCCGCTGCTGGCGCGGCCGAACGCCCGATCGAGCCAGTCGCGCGCCTCGCGCAGTGCGGTCGTCGAATACAGCACGCTGACGTGTTCGACTCCGGGCGCGACCACGGCGTGGCGTCCGCCGTTTGCGGCGGGATCGCCCACGGTGTCGCCCTCGCGCGCGGCGGGATCGGCGAGCCGGAGGTTGCGCAGCGCATCCCGGCGCAGGGCCGCCTCCCATTCGCCTGTGATGATCAGCAGATTGCGCGGCGCGCTCGCCGTGACGGCCTCGGAAAACATCGAGATCGCCACCGTCGCCCTGATACGCGGATCGGCCAGCGCCTGGCGGACGATGATGTCGGAAGCCATCGAGTGTCCGAGCAGGGCGACCCGGCCGTCGTTCCCCGGCAGGGACAGCGCGGCGTCGGTGACGCGGCCGATCTCGCGCATCAGCTTCTTCGTCGTGCCGTCGACGCGCGTGACGTCGCCCGACATCGGCGTCGGATTGCGGCCATGCCCCTCGAAGTCGAACGAGACCGCGACATAGCCCGCGCGCGCCAATGTCAGCGCATAGGCCTCCATGAACTGGCGTGAGCCCGCAAAGCCGTGGGCAATGACGACCACGGGCGCCGCAGCCGCGTCGTCGCGCCGATAGACGGTGATGGGGGTGGTGCCTGCCTGCAGCGGGGTGATCGTGATGCCCGCGCGCTCGGCTTCGAGGCGCCAGATCCCGGCGACGCAGAGCGCGAGGCCGGCAAGCGCTGCGGCCAGCAGGGCTGCCCCGCGCAAACCGATGGCGTCTCGTCTGCGCGGCGCAGCGTCCATGATCGGCTCCGTTTGCAGCCGAAACTAGCGCAGGAATTGGTGCGGTAACAGCGACGGCGCAGGCGAGCGGCACCGGCGCAATCGAACGAAACGCACGCCGCTTCGTTGACAACGCCGCCGGAGCGATATTCGGTGACCCCCGTTCAGCGGCGACAAGGAGGATGCATGAAACCGGAAGTCATCTGCCTGATGGCGTCGAGCGTCGACGGCCGGACCCTGCCGAGCCGCTGGCGTCCGAAGGGATCGGGCGATCTGTTCGAGCAGGTGCATGACAAGCTCGGCGGCGACGCCTGGCTGATCGGCCGCGTCACCGGCCAGGAATTCGCCAAGGGCTCGGCCTATCCGGCCGAGACGACGGAGCGATTCCCGCGCACCCATTGGATCGCGCGCCGCGATGCCAAGGCCTACGGCATCGTGCTCGATCCCCATGGCAAGATCTGCTGGGGTCGCTCCGACATCGGCGGCGATCCGATCGTCGTCGTGCTGACCGAGGCCGTGTCGGATGCGCATCTTTCGGGACTGCGCGGCGAGGGCGTGTCGTACATCTTCGCCGGCCAGGCGAAGCTCGATCTTTCGCGCGTGCTCGAGATCCTCGCGCAGGAGCTCGGCGTGAAACGCCTGCTGCTCGAAGGCGGTGGCGGTGCCAACGGCGCGTTCCTTCGCGCGGGCCTGGTCGACGAGTTCAACCTCGTTCTGTGTCCGGCGGTGGATGGCGCCAAGGGGGCGCCCAGCGTGTTCGATTCGACGGAAGCCGAGTCCGGCGAGCGTGGCCCGATCACGGCAATGACGCTCGAAAGCAGCACGGCGCTGGAGGGCGGCGCGCTGTGGCTGCGCTACAAGATCACCAACGGCTCGGCCTTGCCGGCCCAGGCAAGTCATGGCTGAGCGGCGAATGCACATCATCATCGTCGGGGCCGGTGCCGCGGGCCTGATGGCGGCGCGCGAACTGGCCCGCGCAGGCCAGCAGGTGACGCTGCTGGAGGCGCGCGATCGCTGCGGCGGGCGCATCCATCCGCTGCCCGCGAGCAGGTTCGGATATCGCGCGGATGCCGGTGCGGAATTCATCCATGGCGAGGCGCCCGTCACCCACGCGCTGATGGCCGAGGCGGGGCTCACCTCGACGCCGGTCGATGGCGCGCGCTGGTACGTGACGGATGGCGCGTTCTCGCGCGAGGATCCCGCTGATCGGCAGATGCGCCAGTTGCACCGCGTGGCGCGGCAGCTCGACGAGGATATGACCGTGACGGCGCTGCTCGATCGGCATTTCGCCGGCGCGGAGTTTGCCGCCCTGCGCAAGTCGGTCTTGGGGATGGTGCAGGGCTATGACGCGGCCGATCCCGGTCGTGCCAGCGTGTTCGCGCTGCGCGACGAATGGATGGGCGGTGAGCGCGGCGCTCAGGCGCGCATCGTCGGCGGCTACGCGGCGCTGCTCGATCATCTCCTGGCGGAGTGCCGGGCGCATGGCGTGAAGATGCTGCTCGAGGCGGTGGTCCGCGCGGTGGAGAGCTCCGATGATGGTGTCGTCGTGCGCTTGGCTGACGGCCGTGCGCAGCGCGGTGATCTCGTCATCCTGACCGTGCCGCTGCCGCTGCTGCGAACCATCGCGCTGCCGCCGGCCATGCGCCCGCAATTGGCCGCAGCCGAAACCATCGGCTTCGGCAACGTTATCAAGCTGCTGCTTCGCTTCGAGCGTCGCTGGTGGCGAGAGGCCCGGACCGAGGACCTTTCCGACATGCTGTTCGTGCTGTCCGATGCCGACGTGCCGGTGTGGTGGACGCAGCATCCGAACGATGACGCGGTGTTGACCGGCTGGCTCGCCGGGCCGCCGGCCGGCGCCTTCGCCGCGTGCGACGAGGCCGCGCTGATCGAAAACGGGCTTTCGGCGCTCGCGGACATCTTCGCACAGCCGGCGGGCTTGCTGAAGCAGCAGCTCGTCGCGTCGCATGTCACGGATTGGGCGAAGGATCCGTTCGCGCGCGGGGCCTATTCCTATGCGACGCTGACATCCCACGAGGCGCAGGATACGCTTTCGCGCTGCGACGGCGGACGGGTGCTGATCTCCGGCGAAGCGCTGTATCGCGGACGCGACATGGGAACGGTCGAGGCGGCGCTGGCGAGTGGGCAACAAACAGCGCGGCGCATCCTCGCGATGTGATCGGGCCGTGTTCAACACGTTGCGCCCGTGCGCCCACGGCGCTAGCATTCGCCGGTCACCATGGAGAGGATCACCATGCTCGACCACGTCGGCTTCCCTGTCTCCGACTTCGCCCGCGCCAAGGCGTTCTATGCGGCCGCCCTGGCGCCGCTCGGCTATGTCCTGATGATGGAGATCACCGACGCGCAGACCGGCGGCCACGGTGATCACGCCGGCTTCGGCGACGGCCGTCCGGATTTCTGGATCGGCACCGGCGGGACGGCCGCGACCTCGACGCATGTCGCGTTCCACGCCAAGGATCGCGCCACGGTCGATGCGTTCTATCAAGCGGCGATCGCCGCAGGCGGAATGGACAACGGCGCGCCTGGACTGCGGCCGCATTATCACGAGAACTATTACGGCGCGTTCGTGCGCGACGCCGACGGCAACAACATCGAGGCGGTGTGCCACGCGCCGGCGTGAGGGCCGCTCACCCCTCGGGATGAGTCAGGCCATCACCGGCATGTGCTCGGCGGCCGCGGCCAAGCTCGGCGCGACCACGATCTCGAGCTGCTGGCGCAGCCAGCGGTGCATCGGATCTTCGTGGTGGCGCAAGTGCCAGACCATGTACATCGGCATCGCCGGGCAGGGGACGGGCACCGGCGCCACCGCCAGGCCGCGCAGCATGTAGGCGCGCAGCAGGCTCGGCAGGGTCGCGATCATGCGGCTGCCGCGCAGGAACGGGCCGATGCCGCCGAAGCCCGGCACCTGCGCCGCGAACCGCCTGACGAGGCCGCGCTCGGCCAGGACCTCGTCGATGTCGAGCCGGCGCCGCGGCTCGTACAGTACCGTGACATGGTCGCTGGCGAGATAGTCCTCCAGGCTCTGCGGCGGCTCGCGCTGGCTCGCATCGTAGAACACGCGATAGCTGTCCTCGAACAGCCGCTTCTGCAGGATGTCGCTGCCCTCGGGCGGTCGCGGCGTGATGATGAGCTGACAGTGCTCCTCGCGCAGCATTTCCGGCGTCGGTGCGCCGGAAGGGATCACGCGCAGGCTGAGGCCCGGCGCCTGCGCGCGGGCATAGCGCAGCAGCGACGGCAGCAGCAGGTCGCGCTGCAGATCATTGGCCGCGATCGTCACCTGCGCGGAGATTTTCGCCGGCTCGAACGCAGCGGTGTGCGAGAAGCTCCGGAGATCGTCGAGCAGCGCGCGGGCGCGCAGCGCCAGGAGCTGCGCATGCGCGGTCGGCACGATGCCGCGGCCGGACTTCACGAACAGCGGATCTCCGGTGATCGTGCGCAGCTTGTCGAGCAGATGGCTGACGGCCGACTGCGTGACTCCGAGCCGCTGTGCCGCGCGGGTGACCGAGCCTTCCTCGATGACGGCGAGCAGGAGCTGCAGCAGGTGGCCGTCGAGGTCCAAATGATCGAATTGGCTCATGGATCGGATCGGTCGCGCGGCCTTTATTGACGGTGTCTGTCGGCGATACTGGCGGGCACGAACGGCGCCGCGTTTGATCCAGATCAAGCGCGGCCGTCCGAAACACGCCCAGGGGAGGCTCAGATGTCCACCACGTCAGCCCGGCAGCCCGTGCCCGGCACCACCATCTTCGACGGCGAGCAGGCCCGCAAAGGCTACGCCCTCAACAAGATGTGCTACTCGTTCAACGATGCCGCCAACCGCAAGGCGTTCGTCGCCGACGAGGACGGCTATTGCGCCAAATACGGCCTCAATGCACAGCAGCGCGCGGCGATCAGGAGCCGCAACGTGCTGGAGCTGATCGAGGCCGGCGGCAACGCCTACTACCTCGCCAAGTTCGCCGGCATCTTCGGGCTCGACATGCAGGACATCGGCGCGCAGCAGACCGGGCTGACGAAAGAGCAGTTCAAGGCCAAGCTTCTGGCGGCGAGGGGGTAATCGTCATGGCAAAGATCGTCGGTTGCATCACCACCTCGCACGTTCCGGCCATTGGCGGCGCGATCGCCAAGGGCCTGCAGCAGGATCCGTATTGGAAACCGTTCTTCGACGGCTTCCCGCATGTCCGCGAGTGGCTCGCCAAGGTCAAACCGGATGTGGTCGTGCTCGTCTATAACGACCATGGCCTCAACTTCTTCCTCGACAAGATGCCGACCTTCGCGGTCGGCGCGGCCGACAGCTACAGCAATGCCGACGAGGGCTGGGGCATTCCGCAGACCGCGCCGTTCAAGGGTGACAGCGAATTGTCCTGGCATTTGATCGAGCATCTGGTGAAGGAGGATTTCGACCTCACCACCTGCCAGGAGATGGTGGTCGATCACGCCTTCACACTGCCGATGGCGCTGTGCTGGCCAGATCAGAAATGGCCGGTGCGGGTGGTGCCCGTGGTCGTCAACACGGTGCAGGCGCCGCTGCCGTCGGCCGCGCGCTGCTACAAGCTCGGCCAGGCGCTGGCGCGGGCGGTTCAATCCTGGCCGAAGGACGAGCGCGTCGTCGTGATGGGGACCGGCGGCCTGTCGCATCAGCTCGACGGCGAGCGTGCCGGCTTCATCAACAAGGATTTCGACGAGAAGTTCATGGCCAGCATGGTCGACGATCCCGCCTGGGCGACGAAGTATTCGACCACCGAGCTGGTCGAGCTGTCGGGCACCCAGGGCGTCGAATTGCTGAACTGGATGGTCGCGCGCGGCACCCTGCCGGAGAAGGTCCGCAAGGAGCACGCCAACTATCACATCCCGATCTCGAATACGGCGACCGGGCTGATGGTGCTGGAGCCGGTGTAGGGCCCCTGCGAGAGTCTTTATCGGAAGGCGACGACTGAGAGTCGTCTGCCAACGACGATCACGCGGTATGGGTCCCGGCGAACGCCGGACCCGTACCGCGGATGCTATCGAGGGATGCGGCTGTCAGTGGCCCGCTTCGGACCGACTTCCGTGCGGCTGCCCTTACCCGACCCTCTCGCCGTGAAGAACGGTTGAGAGGGAGCGCAGCGTCTGGGCGGCGCGAGCACGGATATCAATTCCGGTTGCCACGGCTCCGCTCCTGGCTGATGTTGATGTCAGCTCGCGGTGCCCTCGTCGCCCTGGATATCGGCGATGGCGCGGGTGAGGATGTCGCTGACACGCTTCGCTTCCGCGTCGCTCCAGCCCTGCCGGTGCATCTTGAGCGCCATCTTTAGCGTCTGCACGCTCTGCAGCACCGGCTCCGGCGGGCGCATGCCGCCCATGGTGCGGGCCATGATGCGCAGCCGGCTCAGCAGGCCATCGATGGCGGCTTCATCCTCTTTCAGCGCCTGACGGCCGGCGTCGGTGATCGCGAACAGCTTCTTGCCGCCCTCGGCCGATGCCGCTTCGATCTGGCCCATGTCCTCGAGCAGATTGAGGATCGGATAGACCGAGCCCGGGCTCGGCGAGTACGCCCCGCCGACCAACTGTTCGACCGCCTTGATCAGCTCATAGCCATGGCGCGGCTTCTCACCGATCAGCCACAGCAGCAGGCTGCGCAGATCGCCGGGACCGAAGAAGCGGCCGCCGCCGCCACGCCCGAACTCCTCGCGACCGCCGCGGCGGCCACGCTCGAACAGGCCGGCCGCCCGCGGGCCGAACCCGCCGCCGCGCCCGCCCATGCGCATCTCCTCGCAGGCTTCGTCGAAGCCACGCCGTCCATGACGTCCGCGATGTCCCCAGCCGCGCTCCTGGTTGTCGTCGTCTCTGCGGGAGGGGCCAAATGTCCAATGATGATGTCTCATACGATATGATCTCCGTTTCGGACGAACGATATATCGTTTATATGTTTCGTTTGTCAACCGTGACCGATGCACGTTTCCGAATCTGCAAATAACGCGTTGATTTCACGCGATTTATGGGATTGCCTCGGTCACGCGACCCGCGACCTCGTGCGCCGTGCCGCGATGCGCAATCAGCGCATAGGCGACGGGGACCACGAACAGCGTGAACAGGGTGCCGATCGCGAGTCCGGTCGCGATCACGAGCCCCATGTTGAAGCGGGACACCGCGCCGGCGCCGCTCGCGGTGATCAGCGGGATCACGCCGAGCACCATCGCCGCCGTGGTCATCAGGATCGGCCGCAGCCGGACGGTCGCCGCTTCGATGATCGCCTCGGTGCGGTCCTTGCCCTGTTCGCGCAGCTCGTTCGCGACCTCGACCATCAGGATGCCGTGCTTGCTGACGAGGCCCATCAGGGTGACCAAGCCGACCTGGGTGTAGATGTTGATGCTGGCGCCGCCGATGCCGAGGCTGATGAAGATCAGCGCGCCCGCCAGCGACATCGGCACCGACACGAGGATGATGATCGGATCGACGAAGCTGTTGAACAAGGCGGCGAGCGCCAGGAAGATGATGATCAGCGCGAACACGAAGGTGGTGACGAAGCCGCCGGATTCCTGCTCGAGCTGTCGCGACGCGCCGCCATAGTCGATCGAGTAACCCGATGGCAGCGACTTCGCGATCTCCTTCAAGGTGGCGAGCGCGTCGCCCATCGCGATACCCGGCATCGCCACGCCGGAGATGGTCGCCGCGTTGATCTGCTGGAAGTGATTGAGCGACTCAGGGATTGTCTTGTGCTCGAGCCGGGCCACGGTCGACAGCGGCACCATGGCATTGCCGCCGGCGCGGATCGAATAGTCGAGCAACTGATTGTCGGTGAGGCGGTCGTTCTGCCGGACCTGGGGGATCACCTTGTAGGAGCGGCCCTCCAGGCTGAAATAGTCGAGATAATTGCCGCCCAGCATGGTCGCGAGCGCGCCGCCGAGATCGCTCATCTTGAGGCCGAGATCGGCGGCCTTGTCGCGATCGAACACCACTGTGGTCTGCGGCTTGTCGATCTTCAGATCGCTGTCGAGGAAGATGAATCGGCCGCTCGCCAGCGCCTTGGCCATGAAATCGCGCGACACGTCGTTGAGCTCGCCGAACGCGCCGGTGGTGCCGATCACGAACTGGACCGGCAGGCCGTTGCTGCCCGGCAGCGGCGAGGGCTGGAACGCCACCGAGCGGGCGCCGGCGATGCCGTTCAGGAGCTGCTGGAATTCCGGCTGCAGGGTCTTGGTCGTCGCCTTGCGCTGATCCCAGGGCTTGAGCACCCAGCCGCCGATCACCTGCGTCGAGGTGTCGATCTGGAACACGGTGCGCGTCTCCGGCCGCTGGGCAATCAGGCCGTACAGCTGCTGGCCGTAGAACTGGCGCTGCTCGAGCGTGGCCGAGGGCGCCGAATTCGTCAGCGACAGCACGATGCCCTGGTCCTCGTCCGGCGCGAGCTCGCTGGTGGAGCTGACATAGAGCCAGGGGATCATCGCCAGCAGCAGCAGCGCGAACACCACGACCACCGGCTTGGTCGCGAACACGCTTTCGAGCCCGCGGCGATAGCCCTGTGCGAGCCGTTCGAGCACGTGGTCGATCGCACGCACCAGCCGCGCCTCGACCGTGGTGGCGTCGCGCTCGGTCCGGCGCAGCAGCCAGGCGCAGTTCATCGGCGAAAGCGTCAGCGCGATCACCGCCGAGACGGTGACGGCGCCGGCGAGCGTGAAGGCGAATTCGGTGAACAGGGCGCCGGTGAGGCCGCCCTGGAAGCCGACGGGCACGTAGACCGCGATCAGCACCACGGTCATCGCGATGATCGGGCTCGCCAGCGCGCGCGCCGACTGGATGGCAGCCTCGACCGGCGGCACACCCTCGTCGATCAGGCGGTGCACGCTCTCGACGACGATGATGGCGTCGTCGACGACCAGGCCGATCGCGAGCACCAGCGCCAGCAAGGTCAGCAGGTTGATGGAGAAGCCCATCAGCAGCATCAGGCCGAAGGTGCCGATCAGCGACAGCGGAATGGCGATCACCGGGATCAGCACCGAGCGCCACGATCCCAGGAACATGAAGACGACGACAATTACGATCCCGATCGCCTCCACCAGCGTATGGATCACCTCGTCGATGGACGAGTTCACGAAATCGGTGGAGTCGTACAGGATCTCGCTGGTGATGCCGTTCGGCAGCTGTCGCTGCAGCTCCGGATAAACGGCCTTCACGCCGTTGATGACGTCGAGCAGGTTCGCCGTTGGCGCCACCTGGATGCCGATGTAGACCGCGGTCTTGCCGTTGAAGCGCGTCGCGCTGTCGTAGTCGTCATTGCCGAGCGTGACATTGGCGACATCGCGCAGGCGGATGATGGCGCCATTGACCTGCTTGACGACGAGATTGCGGTATTGCTCCAGCGAATGCAGGTTGGTCGCGGCGGCGAGATCGACCTGCACGAGGCGGCCCTTGGTGGTACCGAGCCCGGAGATGTAGTCGTTGCCCGACAGTGCCGTCGACACGTCGGTTGCCGTCAGGCCATAGGCCGCAAGCTTGTCGGGGTCGAGCCAGGCGCGCAGCGCGAATTTCTTGGCGCCGAGCAGTTCGGCGGTCTGCACCCCGGAGACCGCCTGCAGCTTCGGCTGTACCACGCGGGTGAGGTAGTCGGTGATCTGGTTCGGCGCCAGCACGTCGCTGGCGAAGCCGATATACATCGAGTCGATGGTCTGCCCGACCTTCAAGGTCAGGGTCGGCTGCTGCGTGCCTGTCGGCAGCTGGTTCAGCACCGAGTTCACCTTGGCGTTGATCTCGGTCATCGCCTTGCCGGAATCGTAGTTGAGCCGCAGGTTCACGGTGATGGTGCTGCTGCCGGTGACGCTGGTCGACGTCATGTAGTCGATGCCGTTGGCCTGGGCGATCGCATTCTCCAGCGGCGTGGTGATGAAGCCGGCGATGATGTCGCTATCGGCGCCGGCATAGGCCGTGCTCACCGTGACGATGGCGTTCTGCGTGCGCGGATATTGCAGGATGGCGAGCGTCGTCATCGAACGCAGGCCGAGCACGAGAATAAGGGCGCTGACCACGAGCGCCAGCACCGGCCGGCGGATGAAGATGTCTGTGAAACGCATAGTGATGACTCTGATGGTGCGGGCTGGCCGGATTATTGGTCGACGACATCCGGCGCGGCTTCCGCGACCGGCACGTGCGAATTGTCGATTCTCACCGGGCTGCCGTTGCGCAGCTTGATCTGTCCCGCGATCACCACCGTCTCGCCCGGCTTGATGCCGTCGGTGATCGCGATCCGGTCGCCCTTGGCCGGCTTGCTCTTCACGAACGTCTGCCGCGCCTTGCCCTCGCTGTCCTTGAGATCGTCGACCACGTAGACGAGATCGCCATAGGGATTGCTGACGATCGCTGTCAGCGGCAGCGTGACGAGCTGTTCGGGCTTGCCGGTCGCGATCTCGACCTTGGCGAACATGCCCGGCAGCAACCGCGTCGCATCGTTGTGCAGGGTGGCGCGAATCTGGACGTTGCGGCTCGTCGAATCGACCTTGGCGTTGATCGCGGAGATCTGACCGGTGAAGCGTTCGCCGGGATAGGCGTCGACGGCGATTCCGACGTCCTGGCCGATCCGAATGTCGGCGAGCGACTGCTGCGGCAGATAGAAATCGACGAAGATCGGATCGAGGCTCTGCAGGGTGACAATGGTGGTGCCGGCGCCGAGATACTGCCCGAGATCGACGGCGCGGATGCCGAGCCGGCCGGCGAACGGCGCCTTCAGGGTCTTCTGCTCGACGATCGCCTTCTGCTGCGTCACCAGGGCCTGCGCGTTCTTCAGGTTGGCGCGATCGCTGTCGAGCGTGGCCTGGCTGACCGCGTTGAACTTGATCTGCTCCTCGTCACGCTTGACGACGATGGCATAGTTCTCGGCAGTCGCCTGCAGCGACTGCAGCTTGGCGACGTCATCGGTCGCGACCAGCTGCAGCAATTGTTGGCCGGCTTCGACGGTGTCGCCCGAATTGAACTGGATGCCCTGCACGATGCCTGCGGCCTGCAGCGCCAGATCGGCGCCGTTGACGGCGCGCAGCGAGCCGACCGCGGTGAGGTTGGAGCGCCATGGTGCGGTCGCCGCAACGACCGTCGAGATCGTCTGCGGCGGGTTGGCCATGGCGCCGATCGCCTTGGCGATCATGATGCCCTTGAATGTCTGAAAGCCGTAGAGGCCGCCGAACAGCACCGCCATGGCGGCCAGCATGATCGTCATGCGTTTCTTCATTACATTGCTTCCTGGGTCGTACGATTGGGACCGGCGAAGTAGCCGGGATTGGCGCGGGGCAGCGCCGCCGGGGTCTCGTCCTGGCGATTCCACCAGCCGCCGCCGAGCGCCTGGAACAGCGCCGTGGTGTCGCTGAAGCGCGTGGCCTGCGACTTGATGCGGGAGACGCGTGCGTTGAGATAGGATTGCTGCGCGTTGATGACGTTGGCGTAGGGCACCGCGCCGCTCCTGAACTGCTCGACCGCCATGGCGAGACTGTCGGCGGTGGCCTTCTCGGCGGCGGCCTGGGCCTTCAGCGCCTCGGCGTCGTACTGGATGGCGCGCAGCGAATCCGCGACATTCTGGAACGCCGTGATGACGGTGCTCTTGTAGAGCGACAGATCCTGCTCGAAGGTGGCGACGTCCGCCTCCTTGGTGTGATACAGCGTGCCGCCGTCGAGCAGCTTCTGGCTGACGCTCGAGGCCGCATCCCACACGATGGTCGTCGGCGAGAACAGCCGGCCCGGTCCGCTTGCGCCGTAGCTGCCCGACAGCGTCACCTGCGGCAGCAGATTGGCGACGCCGACGCCGACCGTCGCTGTGGCCTGGTGCAGCGTGGCCTCGGCCTGCCGGATGTCGGGACGCTGCCGGACGAGCGAGGAGGGCAGTGACATCGGCAGTTTGCGCGGCAGCCGCAGCTCCGCGAGGGTCACATGCTCGCCGCGATCCTGGCTCGGCAGCCGGCCGAGATAGGCCATCAGTTGATTGCGCTGCTGTGCGAGTTGCTTCTGCAGCGGCGCCAAGGTCGCCTTGGCCTGCGCCAGCGTTGCTTCCTGCGCCAGCACGTCGGATTTGGAGATGGCGCCGACGTCAAACTGGTGTTGGATCCGGCCAAGCTGGTCGGTCTCCGCCTTGATGATCTCCTCCGTCGCGGCAATCTGATCGCGCAACGAGGCGTCGCTGATCGCGGCGGTGACGACATTGGCGGTCAGCGACAGATACGTCGCTTCCATCTTGAAGGCCTGGTAGTCGGCCTGCGCCTGCAGCGCCTCCACCTGGCGACGCGTGCCGCCCCATAGGTCGAGCGCGTAGCTGACGCTCACCGACGTGCCATAGAGCGTGTACAGCGAGGTCTGACCAGGCCATTGTCCCTGCTGCGTGCTGGAGGCCTGCGTACGCTCGGCCGAGCCGCTCGCGCTCAGCTGCGGAAACAGCGCGCCCTGCTGCGATAGCGCGTTCTCGCGCGCAGCACGCAGCGCCAATTGTGCGGCTTCGATGTCCGGGTGGTTGCGAATCGCCTCCTCGACGAAGGCGTTGATCTGCCGGGAATGAAACAGCGCCCACCAAGTGCCGGGCAGATCGCCTCCGGGCGCGAAGCTCTGCACATTGCCGCCCGGTGTCGAGGCGCCGGCGGTCGCGGCGAGCCGACGTTCGGCCACATAACCGGTTGCGGCCGGCGCGTCGGGAGACATGAAGTCCGGACCGACGGCGCAGGACGCGAGCAGCATGCTGCAGCCGAGGAGGCCGAGCCGCAAGGGCAGCGCGCTGCATCTCGGGACCAGCCCCAAACAGGCATGAAACATTTTGACATCATCGGACATAAAACTAAACCGTTTCGTTTTCTGTCGCCGACGATGCGTGGCGGTTCCGGCCTAGTCAAGTCACGTTGATGACAAAGCGAGCTTGCTCACAGCTTCACGTCTCGCGCACCGCTGCGCGGCGCCGGCGCTCGTCTGCATCGGGACGCGGGCATGACAGCTCCGAGACGAACGCCGAGAACGCGCCGCTGCCCTTCCCGCGGTGGCGGGCAGCTACGTCGTTTCTCACAATGATCGAAGAAGCGCCGTCGCGCCCACATTGTCCAGGGCAGGCCCGAGCGAAGCAGCGCGTGCAGATCGCGCTGGAAGCCGGCCCGCGGTGCGAGCCGGCGTCTGCAACGTAGCGCTGGTCAGGATGGCATCGAGGATGCGACCACCGGCTTCGCCGGCACGTCGCGCACGCGGCTCGGGCGCCGCAGCCGGCGTTGCGTCCAGATCAGCAGGCCAGTGACCAGCAGCGCGAACAGCGCGACCGAGATCAGAACGTTGGCCGCGCTGCCGATCAGAGACCAGTTGCCTTCATGCAGCAGGCGCGGCCAGTTGCGCGGCAACGCGGAGAGCCCGTCGGACGTGACGGCATAGGCCCTGAGCTCATCGCCCTCGATGATGCGCGCCATCATCCGTCCGCCGCGATTGCCGATCGAGTTCACCGACGACAGGTCGTGGTCCTTGGCGACGATGCTGACGGCGTCAGGCAGCGAGACGCGCTTGGCTGCGGCAGGAGGAGTGCCGCCTGCGAAGGTCAGGCCGAGCTCGAGGCAGAGTCCAGTGAGCGGGCTGAGCAAAATCAGCGGCAGCGTGAACCAGGCCGTGCCCTTGTGCCAGCCGGACAGCGTGTTGCGCAGCCGCGGCAGTCCCATCAGAATGCCGATGATCATGATGCTGATCATGGCGATGGTCGAGATCAGGGTGAGGCCGGGGATTCCGATCAGATGCTCGTGGGTCCTGCGCGCCCACGAGAAGACGCTGGGCATCGCCGGCTTTTCGACGGCGGCACCGGTTGTCATGTCGACCTCGGCGCCCGGCGCCCCCTGCAAGGTCAGATGCTGCGTGGAGGCGTCGATCGACAGACCGCGTGCCTTGCCGTCGGGATCGTATTGCTTGATCAGCGCGACCACGCGCGCCGGATCGACGCTTTGCGGCTTGACGGCGGCGACCTGCGCCATCGGCTCGAAGGAGAGGATCAGCCCGGTCACGATGATGACAAGCAATGGCAGCGCAAAGACGAGGCTGATCCAACGGTGAAGTTTGAGCAGAAGCTGCTTGTTCATGATCGTCTCCGATTGATCGTCTCGCACGCGGTATCATGCGGGACCGTTGTCCGCAGGCGTCTGCTCCGTGAACGTTTCTGATCGTTCTCGCTGGACGACGCCGGGATATCAACCTGTCGTCCGCCGCGCTTCATTAGCTGAGCGCAGCAGCGAGACGAAGGAGATAACTATTAATTTTAGGTCATGCGCCGTTTGATCGGCATCAATGCGGCAGAGGTCGTTTCAGGACTGCTGGGATGATGTCAATTTGTATCAGATGCCGTCTTGCGGCCATCGAGCACCTCGCGCAGGCATGTCGCGTCCAAGCCGTTCTCCCACTTCGCGATGACGATGGTGGCGACTGCATTGCCTATCAGGTTGGTCGGCGTCAGCCCCTGCGACATCAGGCGATGGATGCCGAGCACCAGCGCGACGCTGGCGACCGGAATCGTACCGGTCGCGGCGAGCGTGGCGGCCAGCACGACGAAGGCGGCGCCCGCGATGCCGGCCGCGCCCTTCGACGTCACCAGCAGGATCAGCAGCAGCCCGATCTGGTGGCTGATGTCGAGATGCGTGTTGGTCGCCTGCGCCAGAAACACCGCGGCGGTCGCGAGGTAGAGGCAGGTGCCGTCGAGATTGAACGAATAGCCGGTGGGGATGACGAGACCGACGATGCTGCGTTCGCAGCCAGCGGCTTCGAGCTTGGCCAGCATGCGCGGCAGCACGGTCTCCGATGACGTGGTGGCGATGCAGACCAGCACCTCGTCCCTGATGTAGCGGATCAGCTTCCACAGGCTGAAGCCGGTGAAGGCGGCAATCGGGCCGAGCACGGCGGCGATGAAGATCAGGCAGGTGAGATAGAAGCTGCCGAGCAGCAGGCCGAGCTTGGCCAGCGAGCCCAGACCGAACTTGCCGACGGTGAAGGCGATGGCCCCGAATGCGCCCAGCGGCGCTGCCCACATCACGATCCGAACGACACCGAAGATCATCCGGCCGGCGACATCGATCACGTCCGTCACCGGCTTGGCGCGGTCGCCGAGCCAGATCAGCGCAAAGCCGCACATGACCGAGATGAACAGCACCTGCAGGATATTGCCCTCGGCAAAGGCGCCAACGAAGGTCTGCGGGATGATGTTGAGCAGGAACGGCACGAAGCCGACCGCAGCGGTCTGCTTGACATAGGGCTCGATCGTCGCGGAGTTGATCGTCGCCGGGTCGACGTTCATGCCGACGCCGGGCTGAAACAGGTTCACCGCGGTCAAGCCGATGATCAGCGCCAGCGTCGTGACGGCCTCGAAATAGATCAGCGCCTTGATCGCGACGCGGCCGACCTTGGCCATGTCGGCCATGTGGGCAATGCCGTTGACCACCGTGCAGAAGATGATCGGCGCGATCAGCATCCGGATCGCCTTGATGAAGGCGTCGCCGAGCGGCTGCATCTGGGCGCCCAGATCCGGCTTGATGGCACCGAGCAGGATGCCCGCTGCCATCGCGATCATGACCTGGACCCAAAGCTCCTTCCACCAGCCGCGGCGGGCGCCTGCCTTGCTGTCGGCGGTGAGGGTCGTGGTGGTCATGATCGGTCCTGTTGCTGAAGGGGCGAATTCGCAGCTGGCGGTGACTCAGCTCTTGGGCTCGAACTTGAACAGCCGTTCGGGATTGCTGACAAGCAGCTTTCGCTGCATGGCCGGATCCGGGGCGTAGAGTGGGATCAGATCGACCAGATCGCCGTCATTGGGCATGATCTTGACGTTCGGATGCGGCCAGTCGGTGCCCCAGATGACGCGATCCGGCGCGTTGTCGATCAGCTTGCGGGCGAACGGGACCGCGTCGTGGAACGGGGGGCCGGAGGCCGAAGCGCGCTCGGGACCGGTGATCTTGATCCAGCACTTGTCGTCGCTCGCCTGCAGGTCGAGCAGCGCCTTGAACCCGGCATCGTCGATCCCCTTGGCGGCGCTGATCGTGCCCATGTGGTCGATCACATAGGTGACCGGCAGCGCCTTCAGGATCGGCACGAATTCCTGGATCGTCCCGGCCTCGAGATAAACGTCAACGTGCCAGCCGATCGCCGCGACGCGGTCCACCAGGGTGCGGAAGACGTTCATGTCGCCGACGCCGCCGAGGCGGCGGAGGAAGGCGAACCGGCAGGCGCAGATGCCGGCCTTGCCGAGCGCCGCGAGGTCGGCATCGGACATCGCCGCGTTGATGTTGGCGACGCCCTTGTAGTTGCCGTTGCTCTGCGCGATCGCATCGGTCACGACCCGATTGTCGGTGCCGTGGACGGTGGCGTTGACGATGACGGCGCGCTCGACGCCGATCTTGGCGTGCAGCGCCTGGAACATCTCCAGCGATGCGTCGGGCGGCGTGTAGGGGCGAGTGGGCGAGAATGGATAGGTCGCGGCCGGCCCGAAGATGTGGGTGTGGGTATCGACGCTGCCCGGTGGCGCCCTGAAGCTCGGGGTCTTCGGTGCCGGATCCGGGCCGGCGATGCTGGGGATCTTGGCCTCGTCGGCGGAGAGGGCAGGGCCTCCGAGCACGCTCGCCGCTCCCAGTCCGGCCATGGTGGCCAGCAGGTCTCGTCTCAACATCAGAGCGTCCTCCTCGGGATGGCCGCGGTCACAGGCAGGCGCTGCCCGCCAGGCTCCGGCATCGTTCGTGTTTGCTATCGTCACGCCACGAAGGAGAGGTCGGGCGACCTCTCAACGTGGCGTCGTGATCATGGGGGTTCCGGCTCCCGAGCCGGCGGATCGCTGTGATCCCAGTCGTTCCTGATCGAGGATCTTGCAGCCTCTGCAGCATGACAAGAAGCATTGGGTGAACGGTCAGTTCGCTTGGTTGGACAATGCTCTGCAGTCCAACTGCCAACGTTGCCGAGACCCTCCGTTCGAGCTGCGTTGCAGCGCGCCTGGGCGAGATGGGCTGCTCTTCAACCAGTCTGCGAGAAGGCAGCCCGAGCGCGCCGATCCGCGCAATTGTTCGTGCGACGGAAAGGTGAGTTGTGTCAAAGCCATGGCGTGCGTTCTGGTCATGCGCCGGCAGCTTCAAGCGCCGTTGTGAAGACCGCATGCGCAGTGCTATGCGACAGCAAAGAGAGGCGTGCGGCCGCCGAGACGCCGCGCGCGGTCAGCGCACAACAACATCGGGCAAAGGAAACACCATGGTCGACGCGCTCATCATCGATGCCTGCAGAACGCCGCGCGGTATTGGCAAGGCCGGCAAGGGCGCGCTCGCCGGGCTGCACCCGCAGCATCTCGGCGCCACCGTGCTGCGTGCGCTGGCCGACCGCACCGGCATCAATACCGGCGATGTCGATGACATCATCTGGGGCTGCTCGTCGCAGCGCGGGCCGCAGAGCGGAGACCTCGGCCGCATGTCGGCGCTCGATGCCGGCTACGACATCCGTGCCTCCGGCGTCACGCTCGATCGCTTCTGCGGCTCCGGCATCACCAGCGTCAACATCGCCGCGGCCTCGATCATGGCTGGGCAGGAGGACCTCGTCGTCGCCGGCGGCTGCGAGATGATGTCGATGGAAGGCCGGCGCGGCGAGGGGCCGCTGATGATGGATGCCGGCAATCTGCATCTGCGCGCGCTGCATCCGCAGTCGCATCAGGGCGTCTGCGCCGATGCCATCGCCACCATGGAAGGCATCACCCGCGCCAACGTCGACGCGCTCGGGCTGGAGAGCCAGAAGCGCGCGGCGGCTGCGATCGCTGCCGGCCATTTCAAGAAGAGTCTGGTGCCTGTGCATCGCGAGGACGGCAGCGTCGCGCTCGACCACGAGGAATACCCCCGGCCGCAGACCACGGCCGAGGCGCTGGCCGCGCTGAAGCCGGCGTTTCCGGCGATCGCCGACTACGCGCTGGACGAGAAGGGTACGACGTATCGCAACCTGATCCTGCAGCGCTATCCCGGCCTCGAGATCGAATTCGTGCATCACGCCGGCAACTCCTCGGGCGTGGTCGACGGTGCGGCGGCGATCCTGCTGGCGTCGCCGTCCTATGCCAAGGCCCATGGCCTGAAGCCGCGTGCACGCGTCGTGGCGATGGCCAATATGGGCGACGACCCGACCCTGATGCTGAACGCCCCGGTGCCGGCGACGCGCAAGGTGCTGGCCAAGGCCGGGCTCAAGCTTGATGACATCGACCTGTTCGAGATCAACGAGGCGTTCGCCGTCGTCGCCGAGAAGTATATCCGCGACCTCGAGCTCGACCGCGCCAAGGTCAATGTGAACGGCGGCTCGATCGCGCTGGGACATCCGATCGGCGCCACCGGTTCCATCCTGATCGGGACGCTGCTCGACGAGCTCGAGCGGCGCGATCTCAAGCGCGGCCTGGTCACGATGTGCGCGGCCGGTGGCATGGCACCCGCGATCATCATCGAGCGGATCTGAACGGGACATCTCCTCGATTTGAGTTGCGCGCGCCCGTTGCGGAGTCTCCCGTGGCGGGCGCCGTTGTTTTGCACCTGGGCCGCTTGTGACCTCGGCGGTGCCGCGCAGTTGAGGCGCAGGATCGCGCGAGCCGCGGCGGTTCCACTTTCCGGACCAGTCAACCACGTTTCGATCGGACAGGAATTCGCGCTTGTTCCGCTAGTTGCGACAGGTTATTGCCACGGCGAGGCCTCATCGTAGAAGAAATGGCTCTCCGTGCTGTCGACGCTGTCGCATATCATCGATCGCAAGGCTTCGAACCGGGTGGTCACGCGGCTGCGGGCCCTGCTGCGCAGCAACGAGTTCTACCTGATACCGCTGGCGCTGGTGATCGGCGTTGCGACGGGTGCGATCGTGACGGTGATGAGCCTGATCGCGCAGGTCGCGCATGTGGTCGTCTACGGCATTCCGATCGATGTCCGGCTCAGCGCTCATACCTCGGTCAACCCGGCCGTCGCCCTGATCGCGCCCGCCTGCGGCGGCCTTGCGCTCGGCATCATGGAATGGCTGCGGCGGCGCTGGAAGATTGCGGCCGCGGTCGACCCTGTCGAGGCCAATGCGCTGCGCGGCGGACGGCTGTCGATGCGCGACAGCATCGTGGTGAGCGGCCAGACCCTGGTCTCCAACGGCTCCGGCGCGTCGGTCGGGCTCGAGGCCGGCTACACCCAGATCGGTGCCGGCGTCGCCTCGCTGCTTGGGCAGTATCTCACGCTCCGCCGCAACGATATGCGCCTCATCCTCGGCTGCGGTGCGGCCGCCGCCATTGCGGCCGCTTTCGGCGCGCCGATCACGGGGGCGTTCTATGCCTATGAGCTGATCGTCGGCGTCTACTCCGTCGGCAGCGCGGCGCCGATCCTGGCGGCCTCGCTGGCGGGTGCGCTGACCTCGCAATATCTCGCCGGCGCGCCGTATTCGCTGGAGGTCGCCAAGGTCGGCGCGGTCGGCTTCGAGCAATACATCGCGCTGTTCGTGCTGGCGCTCCTCGTCGCCGGCATCGGCATCGTGGTGATGCGTGCCTCGCCGGCGGTCGAGCGGCTGTTCGTCCGCATTCCGGTGTGGCTGCGCCCGGTGATCGGCGGGGTCTGTGTCGGCGCCATGGCGATCGTGACGCCGCAGGTGCTGGCGGCAGGCCACGGCGCAATGCTGCTCGACCTGCATCGCGAGATGGCGGTCGGCATGATCGCCACCATCATCGTGCTCAAGCTCGCCGCCTGCCTGATCTCGCTGGCCTCGGGCTTCCGCGGCGGTCTGTTCTTCGCCTCGCTGTTCGTCGGCAGCCTGCTCGGCAAGCTGTTTGCGGGACTGCTCGCGCTGGCCGGCCTCGGGCTCGCGATCGACCCGCTGGTGGCGATGCTCACGGGCATGGCGACGCTCGGTGTCGCCATCGTCGGCGGGCCGCTGACGATGTCGTTCCTGGTGCTGGAGATGACCCGCAGCGTCGACGTCACGGCCGTCGTGCTGGGCGCTTGCATCGTGACGTCGGTGTGCGTCCGCGTCCTGTTCGGCCACTCGTTCTCGACCTGGCGCCTGCATCTGCGCGGCGAGACCATCCGCAGCGCCAATGACGTCGGCTGGCTGCGCAACCTCACGGTCGAGCGGCTGATGCGCTCCGACGTCGCCAAGGTGCCGACCACGACCAGCATCGCGGCCTGCCGGCGCGAGTTCGCGCTGGGCACGCGCCAGGCCGTGGTGGTGGTGAACAACAGCGACGATTATTGCGGGCTGGTCTCCTTGCCCGATCTGTTCTCGGGCGAATTGGACTCCATCGCCGACGAGATCCAGGTGGTCGAGCTCGCCAAATATTTCGACGTCGCGCTGTTGCCCGAAATGAACGTCAAGACGGCGATGAAGATCTTCGACGATTCCGGCGCCGAAGAGCTGGCGGTGCTGGAATCGGAGAACAGCCGCAAGGTGATCGGCTTCCTGACCGAGTCCTTCGCGCGCCGCCGCTATGTCGAGGAGATCGACCAGGCGACGCGCGGCGTGCTCGGGGCGCTGTCGTGATCGCGTCCCGTCGCCGCGACACGTGATCGCCGGTCCTCGACCGGGGTAGACTGCCGGCCGTTCGAGACGCGCGAGGACCGCATGACGAGACTGATCAGCACGGCTGTCGTGGCGACCTTGAGCGCGCTGGCGGCGACCGCCGCCGCAGCCGAACCTGTTGTGCTGAAAGGCAAGGACGCGTTCGGCAGTTGGCAGGGTGATGCACCTGGCACAATCAGGCTGATCCGTCCCGAAGACCTGCCCAAACCGGGGGCGACGGCGTCCGCAGCCAACGTCTCCCGCGTGATGCACCGACCGGCCTCCGCCGTGCCGAAGGTCATCGACGGTTTCAAGATCGCGCTGTTTGCCGAGGGGCTGAGCGGGCCGCGCATCCTCCGCACCGCGCCGAATGGCGACATCTTCGTTGCCGAGACCCGGGCAGGGCGCGTCCGCGTGCTGCGTCCGAGCGAGGACGGCAGCAAGGTCGCGTCGAGCGAGATCTTCGCCGACCGTCTCGGCCATCCCTTCGGCATCGCCTTCTACCCGAGCAGCGATCCGCAATGGATCTATGTCGCGAGCACCGAGCGCGTCATGCGCTTTCCCTATCGTGCCGGCGACATGAAGGCGCAGGGGCCGCTGCAGGTCGTCGTGCCCGATCTGCCGGCCGGCTACGGCCATTCGACGCGCGATATCGTCTTCACCAGGGACGACAAGCGCATGCTGGTGTCGGTCGGCTCCACCGGCAATGTCGGCGAAGCGCTGGGAGAGCCAGCCGGCGGAGTCAGTGCCTGGATCAAGGCGCACCCGCTCGGCGCGGCCTGGGGCGGGGAGGCCGACCGTGCCGGCGTGCTGGCGTTCGATCCCGACGGCAAGAACCGCAGCCTGTTCGCCACCGGCATCCGCAACTGCGTCGGCCTCGCCATCCAGCCCGCGACCGGAACGCCGTGGTGCTCGACCAACGAACGCGACGGGCTCGGCGACGATCTGGTGCCGGATTATGTCACGCGGGTGAAGGAGGGCGGCTTCTATGGCTGGCCCTGGTACTACATCGGCGACAACCCCGACCCGCGCCATGCCGGCGAGCGCCCCGACCTGAAGGGCAGGATCACCGTGCCCGACGTGCTGCTGCAGCCGCATTCGGCCTCGCTCGGTCTGACATTCTACGACGGCAATCTGTTTCCGCCGGAGTATCGCGGCGATGCCTTCGCTGCCGAGCACGGCTCGTGGAACCGGTCCAAGCGCACCGGCTACAAGGTGATCCGGGTCAGGCTCAAGGACGGCGTGCCCACCGGCGAATACGAGGATTTCGTCACCGGATTCGTCGTCAACGATCGCGAAGTCTGGGGCCGGCCGGTCGGCGTCACCGTGGCGCGCGACGGCAGCCTGCTCATCTCCGAAGACGGCAACAGCACGATCTGGCGCGTGAGCCGCTGAGCGGATCTTTGCGGCGCAGGAACCTCTCGACCCGGTGTGGGTTGGGAGCGCGGATGAATGCCGGATGAGCGTATGAACATCTTCGATCCGCAAGGGCCGATCGCCGCCGCCGAGCAGACGATCCTGATCGATTCCGTCATCATCATGCTGGCGATCATCGTGCCGACATCGATCGCGGTGCTCGCTTTCGCGTTCTGGTTCCGCAGCTCCAACACCAGGGCGCGCTACCGGCCGGAGTTCGCCTATTCGGGCGCGGTCGAGCTCGTGGTGTGGTCGATCCCCGCGCTCACCGTCATCCTGCTCGGCGGCGTCGCCTGGATCGGCTCGCACCAGCTCGACCCGGGCAAGCCCGTCGACGGCACTGGGCTTCCGATCCGCATCCAGGCGGTGTCGCTCGACTGGAAGTGGCTGTTCATCTATCCCGACCAGCGCATCGCCACCGTCAACAGCCTGACCGTCCCGATCGGCGCGCCACTGCGCTTCGAGCTGACATCCGGCAGCGTCATGACGGCCTTCTTCATCCCGCAGCTCGGCGGCATGATCTACACCATGAACGGCATGGTCACGCGGCTGAACCTGCGCGGAGATCATGTCGGGACCTACAAGGGCTTGGCCTCGCATTTCAGCGGCGACGGTTTTCCCGACATGATGTTCGACACCAACGTCGTCTCGCAGCCCGACTTCGCCAACTGGGTGACGAATGCTGCCAGGAGCGGCCAGGTGCTCGACGAGGCGGGCTACAAGGAGCTCGCGGCGCAGTCCGTCGAGACCCGCCCGAAGACCTACCGGCTCGCGGATCCCGAGTTGTTCGGCAACATCGCCAGCCAGAAGATCCCTCCGGCGCCGGGACCGCAGCTCAGCGAGAACCAGTCGCGGCCGGAAGGCGGAACGGCGCATGCCCACTGAAGTCGTCGCAAAGGGAGTGGGCCGATGTCGGTGACCACCGTCGCTCAGGCGCCTGCCTATGCCGATCCGCATCAACTGCGTGCCGCCGAGCATCCTGGGCCGGCGCCGAAACGGATCGTGACCGGATTCGGCTTCTGGATATTCCTGCTCTCCGACATCGTGATGTTCTCGTGCTTCTTCGCGAGCTTCGCTGTGCTGTCGGGTGCGACCGCCGGCGGTCCGGGCGGCGCCGAACTGTTCGACGTCCGCAACGTCGCGGTCGAGACCGCTTTGCTGTTGCTGTCGAGCTTCACCTGCGGCATGGCGAGCATTGCCGCCGAGCGCCACAACCAGCTCTGGTTCCAGGTCGCGATGGCCGTCACCGGCCTGCTCGGCGCCGGCTTCCTGCTGCTCGAGGTCCGAGAGTTCGTCGACCTCGTCGGCCGCGGCGACGGGCCGAGCCGCAGCGCCTTCCTGTCGGCGTTCTTCACTCTTGTCGGCTGCCATGGCCTGCACGTCGCGGCTGGCATCCTGTGGCTGCTGACCATGATGGCGCAGGTGGTCGCCAAGGGCTTCCGCGCCGACATCGAGCGTCGCATCCTGTGCTTCGCGCTGTTCTGGCACGCGCTCGACATCATCTGGGTCGCGGTGTTCTCCGTGGTCTATCTGCTCGGGAGTGCGACATGACCGATCAAGCCCCCGCGGAATTCGATCTCGCGCCCGGCGAGCAGCAGCATGGCAGCCTGCGTTCCCGCGTCCTGTTCTATGTCGCGGGCCTCGGTCTCGCGATCCTGCTGACGGCGACATCGTTCTTCATCGCCGGCACCGACCTCGTCTGGCAGCCGTCGATCCCGGTCGCGATCATCGTCCTGGCGATCGCCCAGATGGGGGTGCACCTGGTGTTCTTCCTGCACATCACCACCGGGCCCGACAACACCAACAACGTGCTGGCGCTGGCCTTCGGGCTGCTGATCGTGTTTCTCGTCGTCGGCGGCTCGCTGTGGATCATGGCGAACCTCAACCACAACATGATGCCGATGGATCAGCTGCTGCAGATGCAGCACTGAGCATCGTTGCGGCAATCCAGGGGCCGCGCGACAGCTCTCGATTGCTTCGTCGTGCCGGCTCGTCGACCGTCCGATCTCACTTCTTCGGCGCGCGGCAGTTGAATGCACGGCGGAAGCCGGCGGCGCGTGCATCGTCCTCCGAGCAGAACCAGCGGTCGGGCTCGGTGGTCGCCGGATAGCTCGGGCAGCCCTGCAGATGGTAGATGCCGATGTTGCCGGTGACGCGGGCGCGCACCGCGAACTTCCCCTTGATGCTGCAGCCCGGCGGCGCGCTCGGCGCGTCCGGGAAGAGCACCGCACGGATCTCGCGGTCGCGGTCGGCGCGGCAGGCCGCGCCGAGCAGGGCGCCGTCCTTTTTGTCGGCGCGGAACTCGGCTGGGGCGACGAAACATCCCTTCCACAGCCCGCGCACCGCCTCCTTGGCCGCGGCGACATCGTCCTTGGCGCGATACTTGATCGCCGGATCCGCGCTCATGGCGTAGCCCGCGCGCGCGACCTGTTGGTTCAGGCTGACCTTGTCGCCGTCGATGGTGCAGAGGCCGATCCTGCGCGTCTTGAGCGGCTTGTCGGGGCCGAGATCGTCGCAGCGCACCGAGCGGCTGCCGATCAGCTTGCCAAGCTGCTCGCGGGCCTCGACGCCGCAGCTCCAGGAATCGGCGTGATCGTCGATGCAGAGCTGGTCGACCTCCGGCGCATCGATGCCGTCGAGCCGGAACACCGTGTCGCCGAGCTGGATCGTGTCGCCGCTGCGCACCGTGGCGCTCGCCGCCAGCGATGCGCCGGTCATGTCGGCTCCCAGCACCATGGCCCCACACAACGACAACAGCCGGTCTCGCAGCCGCATGCTTCCTCCCGCAATCAGATTCATCAAATACCCGGCCGTAGTCCTATCACAGCGCGCGTGAGTCTCGCCAAGGACGGCGCGGAACGGCGCCGCCGGATCGCCACCTTGCGCGGGGGGCGCCTGCTACCCATCTGACCGGGCGAAGGAAATCTTGCCATGTTGGACTTTACCTCCGATCTCGCCGGCGATGCGCTGTCGCCGGCGCGCGCGTCTGATGCTGCGCCGGCCGACGACCGCGCGCTGCTGGACGCCTATTCCAATGCCGTCATCGACGTCACCGAGCGGGTCGGCCCTGCGGTCGTGCGCGTCGAAACCGGCCCCAGGGCTGGGTCGACCGCCGGCTCCCGCGCCGAGCGCGGCGGGCTCGGCTCGGGCATCGTGATCTCGCCCGACGGTCTCGTGCTGACCAACAGCCATGTCGTCGGCTCCTCCAAGAGCATCCGGCTGCGCGACGTCGAGGGCGTCGTCGCCGACGCTCAGGTGCTCGGCGTCGATCCCGACACCGATCTCGCCTTGCTGCGCGCCAATCACGCGCGCGACCTGCGCTACGCCGCGCTCGGCAACTCCAAGAGCCTGCGCCGCGGCCAGCTCGTGGTCGCGATCGGCAATCCGCTCGGCTTCGAATCCACGGTGACGGCTGGCGTGGTCTCGGCGCTCGGCCGCTCGATCCGCTCGGTCTCGGGCCGCATGATCGAGGACGTCATCCAGACCGATGCGGCGCTCAACCCGGGCAATTCCGGCGGGGCGCTGGTGTCGTCGGCCGCCGAGGTGATCGGCATCAACACCGCCATCATCCAGGGCGCGCAGGGCATCTGCTTTGCCGTCGCCAGCAACACCGCGCAGTTCGTGCTGTCGGAGATCATCCGCCACGGCTACGTCCGCCGCGCCTATATCGGCGTGTCCGGGCAGACCGCGCCGGTGCCGCGGCGACATGCGTTGCTGGCCGGCGTCGAGAACAAGATGGGCGCGCTGTTGATGCAGATCGAGCCGGACGGGCCCGCGGCCCGCGCCGGCCTGTTTCCTGGCGACGTCGTGATCAAGCTCGACGGTGTCGACATCAACGGCGTCGACGACCTGATCCGCGTGCTCGACCGCGACCGCATCGGCCGTACCGTCGCGATGGACGTGCTGCGGCTGGGACGGCTGCGCGGCATCGACATCCACCCGGTCGAGCGCAAGCCGGCGGCGCGGCAGGCGTCGTGATCGTCGTGGGACGCTGAGCTCACGCCACAACCACCGCCGTCGTCCCGGCGAACGCCCATGGGGTCAAGCCCGGGACGACACCGTGCGGTTTGGCGCGATCGGTGGGCAAGCTCGCGCAGTTGAGACTCTCCTCAATTCACTGGCTTCCCTTGGCGCACGGGGATGCAGCAGGGTGATCGTTGCATGCAATGGCCGCTCATGAAATGAGCTGCGATCGCTGCAAACAAACCTGCTCAGCGACCGGGCATTGCCCGCGCGCTTCTCAACCCCTTGAATTAGTTCGTCCTTCGCCAGGGCCGTCGCGCTCCGCTGGATTGTACACAATGGCATAGCGCTTGCTTCGTCTGTTGCGAGGCATTCTCGTGGAGAGGCAAGCGGCTGGTATGGCGAACTCATCTGCATCGGCAACCGCTACGATCACGGCCGAGCCGGAGCCGATCACGCTCGATCTCTTCAAGACCGCGCTGGTCATCATCGACATGCAGCGCGACTTCATGGAGCCGGGCGGGTTCGGCGAGACGCTGGGCAACGACGTCTCGCAGCTTGCACGCGCCGTCGCGCCGATCGCCAACGTGCTGGCGGCGGCGCGCAAGAGCGGCATGCTGGTGATCCATACGCGCGAGGGGCACGCGCCTGATCTCTCCGACGCGCCGCCGGCCAAGGTCGAGCGCGGCGCGCCGTCGCTTCGCATCGGCGATCCCGGTCCGATGGGGCGCATCCTCATCCGCGGCGAGGCCGGCCACGACATCATTCCCGCGCTCTATCCTGTCGACGGCGAGGTCGTGATCGACAAGCCGGGGAAGGGCGCCTTCTACGCCACCGAACTCGGTGACGTGCTGAAGCATCACGGCGTCGAAAACCTGCTGGTGTGCGGCGTCACCACCGAGGTCTGCGTCAACACCACCGTGCGCGAGGCCAATGACCGGGGCTATCGCTGCGTCGTCATCTCCGACGGCTGCGCGTCCTACTTCCCGGAATTCCACGAGATGGGCCTGAAGATGATCAAGGCCCAGGGCGGCATCTTCGGCTGGGTCGCTGACTCCGCCGCGGTTCTGAAGGCCATGAACTGAGAGATGAACCGAGAGACGAGTCGAGACGAATGAGTTCGGTCATGTAGTCGCTGCAAGCAACAGGGGAGCAAGGCGATGAGCGGAAGCGGGACGGCAAGCTCGGTAAGAGCGGATTTCAAGCCGGTGCTCTGGACACCCGGAGACTGGAACGCGTTCTTCGGTTTCGGCACCAACATCCTCGTCAACATGCTCGTCCTCACCGGACTGTTGCGCTTCGTGCTGAAGATGCCGGACAGCCTGGTGTTCGGCCGCATCCTGCCGGCGCTCGGCCTCATGATGTGCCTGTCGACCCTGTACTACGCCTTCCTTGCCTATCGCCTGGCGCAGAAGACCGGACGCAGCGACGTCTGCGCGCTGCCCTCGGGCGTCAGTGTCCCGCACATGTTCATCGTGACCTTCGTGATCATGCTGCCGATCACGCTCAAGACCGGCGATCCGCTGAAGGGCTGGTCGGCCGGCCTCGTCTGGGTGTTCTTCCAGAGCTTCATCCTGATGATCGGCGGCTTCGTCGCGCCCTATATCCGCAAGATCACGCCGCGCGCGGCGCTGCTCGGCACGCTGGCCGGCGTCTCGGTCACCTTCATCTCGATGCGGCCGGCGCTCGAGATGTACATGACGCCGCAGATCGGCCTGGTGTGCTTCGCGATCATTCTGGTGAGCTGGTTCGGCGGGGTGAAATATCCGAAGGGGCTGCCGGCCGGCCTCGTGGCGATCGCGGTCGGCATGATCATCGCCTGGGGCTCGAACCTGTTGGGCCTCGGTCTCGGCGGGCTCAGCGTCAAGGGCGTCGGGGACGCCTTTGCGAGCTTCGGCTTCTCGGTGCCGCTGCCGGCGTTCGGCACGGTGTTCTCCGGCTTCGAATATCTCGGCGTGATCCTGGTAACCGCGATCCCGTTCGGCATCTACGACCTCGTCGAGGCGATGGACAATGTCGAGAGCGCGGAAGCCGCGGGCGACGAATATCCGACCACGCGGGTGCTGACAGCCGACGGCGTCGTCAGCCTGATCGGCTGCATGATGGGCAACCCCTTCATCAACGCCGTCTATATCGGCCATCCCGGCTGGAAGGCGATGGGCGGCCGCATCGGCTACTCCGCGGCGACCGGGCTAATGGTGATCGTGCTGTCCTGGCTCGGCATCATCTCGGTGCTGCTGGCGCTGGTGCCGGTGGTCGCGATCTCGCCGATCCTGCTGTACATCGGCATGCTGATCGGCGCGCAGGCGTTCCAGACCACGCCGGTCAAGCACGCGCCGGCGATCGTGCTCGCCTTCACGCCGCATCTCGCCGCCTGGGCCAAGCTGCAGATCGACACCATGCTGGCCTCGACGGTGGCCGCGGCGCAGAGCGTCGGCGGCCTCGCAGCCGACAAGGTCGATGCGGTCAAGACCGCTGCGATCGCGGCGCTGCCGCAGCAAGGCGTGCTGTATCACGGGCTCGAAGTGATGGGCGGGGGCTCGATCCTCGCCGGCCTCGTGCTCGGCGCGATCGGCGTGTTCGTGATCGAGCGCGACTTCACCAAGGCGGCGGCCTTCGCGCTTGCCGGTGCCGTCATGACCTATTTCGGCTTCATGCATGGCGAGGCCGTCGGCATCGGTGGCGGCTTCGGCGTCACGCCGGCGGTGGCGCTGGCCTATTTCGTGGTCGCAGGCGGATTGTTTGCACTGGGGCGGCTCGGCATGTCCGAGAGCTACCTGGCGCATGCCGACATGCATGCGGCGCCGGCAGAATAGGTATCTTTTCAACGAGAACGACAACCGGCGGCATGGCCGCCGGTGATGATTTTCACGCGCCCGGCTGATCGAGATAATAGCGCAGCAGCGCCTGGCCCGGCTCGGACAGCCATTCGGCCGCCCCGGTGACATAGCCTTCGATCAATCCCGTCGTGCCGATCAGATAGGTGATCGGCATCGCCGGCGTCGCGAAGATCGAGGCATCGGCATTGGCCGGATTGGTCGCTTGCGCATGCGGATCGGCGTAGGAGGCGCGGGGCATCGCGATCGCCTCGGCATAGCGGCGGATGCTTTTGATGTCGCGCCGGTCGGTGCAGATGGTCCAGACGTCGAGCGCCGGAATCCGCATCCGCTCCAGCCCGGCCAAAGTCGGCAGGTCGACCTTGCACGCCGCGCACCAGCTCGCCCAGAGATTGACCAGCGTGACATGGCCGGGCTTGGGCGCGAGCGTCACGTCCTTGCCGCCCATGTCCTGCAGCTTCAACGGCGGCAGCGCCCGGCGCGGCCGCTCGACGATGAACTGGGTGCGGCCGCTGCGGAACACCGGCGGGCTCGGGTCCTGTGCGCCGGCGCAAGCAGGCCTGCTTGTCAGCAGCAGCAGGCTGGCCGCCGCCAGCAGCAGATCGCGCCGTGCGGGCGCGCTCAAAACCTCAGCCATGGACGTAGGCCCAGCCTTTGCGCTGCAGCTCGACGACGCGGCCGATGCCGAACGGCACCAGCCTGGCGCCGTCGATCAGCTGGATCGTGAGGTTCTCCTTGCTCTCCGCGATCGACTTCGACGAGGCGCACATGCTGAAGCCGATATGCGGATACATCTGCCGCAGCGCCGCGAGCGGCTCCTTGAGCGGTGATTTGTCGGCGCGAAATACGTCGATGCCGGTGCCGTTGGCGACGACCTCGATCGCGGGGGTCTGTCCGAGACTGCCGAAATGCCGCGTCAGATTGCCGGAATAGCTGATGGCGTGACCCATCACATGGGGGTCGTTGCGGTCGATCAGCACGACAATGCCGGCGCGATGCTGGGCGACGGCCGGGACGGCGGGGGCTGGGGCGCCGAGGGCTGTCGCGCCAGCGAGAAAGCCGCGGCGCGACACGTCAGGGATCGGTTCGCTCATCATGGCTTCCTTCAAAGCACGCGATGCGCCGGCGCTGGATGGCCAGCGCCGGCGATGCTCGGATCAGCCGCGCGGCGCGATCGGCGCCTTGCCGTTGCGGCCCCACAGCACGAACAGCGACAGCGCCAGCAGCAGGATGTTCAGGGGCGTGACCGCCGCTTCGCCGCGGGAGATGTGGAAGGCGAACGCGAACACCTGCAGCGTGGCACAGCCGATTGCGGCCAGCACGGTCAGGCGCGGCATGATGCGGGTCAGCGACGGCAACAGGATGCCGAGCCCGCCAGCCAGATCGATCAGGCCGATGGTGCGGACGAAGGCCACCGAATATTCGCCGGTCCACGGCATCATCTGGGCGAGTTCCTTGATCGGGGTGAAGACCTTGGTGACGCCGGCGAAGCAGAACAGGGCGAAGAGCAGGGTCTGGGCGACCCACAGGCCGATGCGCAGCGCCAGCGGGGGCTGGAGTGGGCTGAGATCGGTGGTCGATGCGGTGCTGGACATGGTCGGAGCTCCAAATGAAAACGTGCCCGACATTGATAATTTCTTCTGGTTTGATCATTATGCTTTTCGTTAAGTCATCATTTTCTATTGGTTGATGATAAGTGGATACGTTGGTCAGTATTCGGGTGTTCTGCCAGGTCGCGGAGCTCAAGAGCTTCGCGGCCGCCGCCGATCGCCTGGGGCTTTCGCCGGCGATGGCCTCCAAGCATGTCATGCAGCTGGAGCAGCGGCTCTCGACCCGGCTGCTCAACCGCACCAGCCGGCGTGTCGGCCTGACCGAGGCCGGCCAAGTCTATTTCGACCAGGTGCGGCCGATGCTGGAGTCTCTCGACGAGGTCGAGGCCGTCGTCAGCAAGGCGACCGTGATCCCGCGCGGCACCCTAAAGGTCAGCGCGCCGGTATGGTTCGCCAATCCGCTGTTTGCCGGCACGCTCGCAGCGTACCGCGCGCGCTATCCGGACGTGGTGATCGATCTCGATCTCAGCGGACGCCTGGTCAATCTCGTCGACGAGGGGGTTGATCTGGCGCTGCGCGTCTCGGCCACGCCCGGCGATGGGCTGATCGCGCGGCCGCTGTCGCCGGTGCTGATGCAGCTCGTCGCCGCGCCGAGCTATCTCGCCGCCGCCGGGCGGCCGAAGGCGGTGGCCGATCTCAATGGCCATGCAATGCTGAAATACGCGTTGTACCCGCTGCGGGCCATGATCCTGCCGACCGGAGAGGGCGAGGTGACGGTCAACTTCAACGAGGTGCTGATCAGCGGCAACGAGACGCTCCTGCATCACGCCGCTGTCGCCGGCATGGGCATGGCGGTGCTGCCGCGCTGGCTGATGGCCGACGACCTCGCCAGCGGCCGGCTCGAGACGGTGCTGCCGGAGATGCTGACGATCAAAGCGCCGCTGATGGCGGTCTATCCCAGCCGAAAATATCTCTCCGCCAAGGTCCGTACCTTCATCGACTTCATCGCCGCCGATCCCCTGATGAAGCAGGCCTCGGACGGACCTCTCGCCGCGATCGATCCGACGGCGGCAGGGGTGAGAAAGGGACGGAAGGCAGGATCTTGAGCATATTGGGTCGCCGGGGGTCTCCATGCCGTCATGGCCGGCCACGACGCGTAACCCATGGCACGGCTCGTTCGTAAGCGGCGTTCTGCAAGCTCGAACGACTTGCCTGATAGCTCGCGAGACCTTGCCCGCTCACGGCCGCACCGCCGGCGCCTCCACCGGCATCCCTTGCGCCCGGGACATCAGATACAGCTCCAGCGCGATCATGTCGGGGGCGTCGAAATCGTAGGCCTGGGCGCGCACCCCGGTCATGCAGCCGCGCAGGCGGCGCTGCAGCGAGCCCATGCCTTGCCATTCCAGCCGGTAGATCGGATAGCCCGTCGGCTGTCCCTGCGTGATCGCGGAGCCGGCGAGATGCTTGCTCCAATTGTCATCGTGACAATTGGTGCAGGCGAGATTGAGCTGGCCCTGCCGCTGAAAAAACAGCTCGCGACCGCGCGCGATGAAGGGCTTGAGCCGCGGATCGTCGCCAGCGGTGATCGGCATCCCGCGCGATTGCTTCGCGATCAGCGCCGTCAGTGCCAGCAGCTCGCGGCTCTCTGCTGCGAACGGCGCTGCCTCCTGATGCTGTTTGCGGCAGAGATTGACGCGCTGGCCGAGATCGACCGGCGCACCGCTGGTGGCATTGAAGGCGGGATAGCGCGCGGCGACGCCCTTCATGCTGACATCGACCGGGCCATGACAATCGCCGCACGCCTTGTTGGCCGTGCCTGCCTTCGTCGTCCACAGCGCCTCACCGTCGAGCACCGACAGCATCGCCGGATTGGCGGTGTCGTCGTCCTGCATCGCCCTGGTGTCCGACGACATGAAGTCATAGCCGGAGCGGCGCTCGGACTCTGCGATCTCGCCGGCAAGCACGGGCAAGGTCACGACGATTGCCGTGACGACAGTGAGAAACGCAGACCGCATCATTCGATCGTGATCGCGGCGGCGGTGGTGGCGACGAACCCGTTGTCGCCGATCCATTCGAACTCGAAGCGGCCGCTCTCGGTAGCCGTGGTGAAGAACGACAGGAACGGATTGGCGGCGATGGCCGGATAGAGGTCGGCGCGAAAGATCTCGGTGCCGTTGAAGCGGCAGGTGAAGCTGGTGATGATGTCGCGCGGGATGGCTTCGCCTGCGGCCGTATGGCGATAGCCCGGCTCCATGACGTGGCTCATCAGTGTCTTGATCTCGATGACGGCGCCGCGCTTGGCCTTGGCGGGAACGTTGACGAGGGCGGCAGGCATCACGGCATCTCCTCGGTGCAGGCGGCCAAGGTCACGATGACGTCGACGCTCGCCGACCAGAACGAGCCGTCGGAGAGCTTTGCGATCGCCACGACCTTCTGGGTGTCGGCGAGCCGGATGCGCGTCGTGACCTGGGCGCGGCCGGCGCTGGCTGTCAGGTGAAAGCTGGCGACGTTGGGCTGCGGGTTCTTCTCGTTGAAGACGTGGATGCTCTTGACGAAATCGTCAGGCGTCATCGGGTGATCGACGCTGACGGTCATCGGCACGGTGTTGCCGTTCTCGACCAGCGGCGGGATGTCGAGTCGGATCTTGCCGGCGTTCACCTTTGCCTCGCCGACGAGGTTGCGGATCGCGGACGCCAGCATCGCCGGGGTCGCCTGCGCAGGCCGGACCGTGATCAGCGGCAGTGCGCCCGCGGCGGTCAGCGTTCCCGCCAGTTGCAGCAGGTGGCGGCGGGACATGTGGGACGGTTCGAACATGCCGGTCATATGGGCTCACTCGCGCAAGGTCGCGAGATAGGCGACGATGTCTTCGATCTGCTCTGCCGACAGGATCGGCTTGCCGCGCCAGGCGGAACCGACGCGCGTCAGCCCGTCAATGCGATAATAGGACGGCATGATCGTTTCCGGATTGAGCCTGGAGGCATCGACCAGCCGCAAGCGGAGCTGCGGGATCGTCGAACGGCTGCCGGCCCCGGCAAGGCTGGGTGCGAGATCGCCCTGGAAGTGCGCTTCCGGAAACGGGCCGGAGTGACAGAGGATGCAGGTCGAGCTGCGCGCGACGACGAGTGCGCGGCCGCGGGTGGCGTCGCCGGGCCGTCCGGTGAGGGACGAGGCGATGCCGTCGCCGGTGATCGTAGCGGGCGCGAGTGTCTGCGCCGCGACAGCGGCGGGCAGGGCGGCCACGAGCGCGGCGATGACAAGGCTAGCCGAAGGCATCGTGGGTCAGCGCCTTGAACCAGGCCGTCGCCGCGGCGGCCTCACGCGCGCGCGTCTCGCGCGATGCGTCGACCGGGCTGGCCCGTCCGCCCTCGATCTCGGCGAAGATGTCTCCCTTGGGCTGGTAGATGCCGGCGAGCGAGAACGCGTCGTCCGGCGCGACGATGCTGTAACAGATGCCGGTCAGCGTCGGCGGCTCCGACCGCCGTCCCGTCAGATCGCGCACGATCACGGCCGCGCACGCCTTGCCCTGCGCCTGGGCGGCGCCGGCCGATTTCGGGATGCCGCCGCCGAGACAGGCGTCGCCGATGACATGGACGTCGGGGACGAGCTTCGAGGCGAAGGTCGCGGCATCGATCGGGCACCAGCCGGTGCGGTCGGCCGCGCCGGCGAGGGCGGCAATGCGGCCGGCCTTCTGCGGCGGGATGATGTTGGTCACATCGGGATTGTAATTGCCGAACTCGGTGACGACGGTACGCGTGGCGATCTCGACGCCGGTGACGCGGCCGCCCTGCGACAGCGGAATGCGCTCGATCATGCCGGGGTAGAGCTGCTGCCACGCCTGCTCGAACAGCTTCTGCTGCGAGAAGCTGTCCTTGGCATCGAGGATCAGCACCTTCGACTTCGGCTTGTGCGCCTTGAGATAATGCGCGATCAGGCTGGCGCGTTCGTAAGGCGCGGGCGGACAGCGCGACGGATTGGCCGGGACGGCGATCGCGACGGTGCCGCCATCCGGCATCGCCTCGATCTGCGTCCGCAGCAGCAGCGTCTGCTCGCCGGCCTTGTAGGCGTGCGGCATGACCGCGGAGGCGGCCTCGTCGTAGCCTTGCAGGGCCGTGAAATCGAGGTCGATGCCGGGCGCCAGCACGAGGCGGTCATAGGCCAGCGCGCTGCCGTCGGCGAACGTGACCTTGTGGGCGGGCGCATCGACCGCCGTGGCCGCCCGCAGCACAATGCTCACGCCTTCGGCTGCGATCTTGTCATAGCCGAACTGCTGGGCACTGATATCGCGCAGGCTAGCGATGACCTCGTTGCTGAGCGGACACGCCGTGAAGGTCGTGTTGGCCTCGACCAGGGTGACGTCGAGCTTGCCATCGGCTTGGCGCAGCGCGCGGGCGCAACTGGCGCCGCCGAAGCCGCCGCCGATCACGACGACGCGCGCCATCGCTTGTGCGCGCAGCACGGCAGGGGCGGCGATCATGGCAACTGACGCCGCGATCAGGCCGCCGACCTCTCTGCGCGTGCGCTGCCGGGACATCGTCATCATCATTGCAATAGCACGGCGGCGGCCATTGGTCCCAACGGCCGCCGCCACGCGGGTCATGCGAAGGTGATGTTCTGGTCGCGCAGTGGCAACGAGCGGATGCGCTTCCCGGTGGCGGCAAAATACGCATTCAGCACGGCGGGTGCGGCGACGCCGATGGTCGGCTCGCCGACGCCGCCCCAGAAGCCGCCGCTCGGGATCATGATCGCTTCCACCTTCGGCATCTCGGCGATGCGCATCGAGTTGTAGCTGTCGAAGTTGGTCTCGACGATCCGTCCGTCCTTCACGGTGCAGCCGCCGTAGAACAGCGCCGAGAGGCCGTAGACGAACGAGCCGGCGATCTGCCGCTCCACCTGCGCCGGGTTGACGACGTAGCCGGGATCGGTCGAGGCGACGATGCGGTGGATCTTGATCTTTCTGCCGTCGATCACCGAGATCTCGGCAGCACCCGCGACGTAGCTGCCATAGCCGTGCAGTTGAGCGAGGCCACGGGACACGCCGTCCGGCGCCGGCGTGCCCCAGCCGATCTTCTCCGCGACAGCGTTGAGCACCGCGAGATGCTTGGGATGATCGGCCATCAGCTTGCGGCGGAAGTCCAGCGGATCCTGGCCGGCCGCATCGGCGAGCTCGTCCATGAAGCATTCGAGATAGATCGCGTTCTGGTTCACGTTGACGCCGCGCCAGAAGCCCGGATTGATGTGCGGGTTGCGCATCGCGTGTTCGATCAGCAAATTCGGCACGGAGTAGCCGATCGTGGCTTCGCCCGATGGTGCGAGCCCCTGGAAGGTCGCGGGGTCCTTGCCGTTGACCAGCGCGTCGGGCCGCAGGCTGAACAGGATCGACTGGCCGGAGATGCGCATGTGCAGTGCCGTCAGATTGTTGTCGGCGTCGAAGCCGCCGGTCAGCTTGCACTGCGTGATCGGGTGATAGCGGCCATGGGTCATGTCCTCCTCGCGCGACCACAACAGCTTGATCGGCGTGCCCGGCATCTCCTTGGCGATCTTCACCGCCTGGCGGACATAGTCGGTCTGGCCGCGCCGGCCGAAGCCGCCGCCGAGGATCAGCTTGTGCACCTCGCATTTGTCGGCGGGCAGCCCTGAGGCTTCCAGAACCGCGGCGAACGCCGCCTCGCCGTTCTGCGTGCCGCACCACACCTCGCATCGCTCGGGCGTGTAGAGCGCCGTGGCGTTCATCGGCTCCATCGTGGCGTGGTTCTGATAGGGATAGTTGTAGACGGCCTCGACCTTCCTGACGGCGCTCGCCAGCGCCGCCTTGGCGTCGCCGTTCTCGTTGCCGACAAAGGCGGGGCCGGACTCCAATCCTTCCGCGAGCCATTTGGCGATCGAGGCCGAGGAGACCTTGGCGTTCTCGCCTTCGTCCCACACGATCGGCAGCGCATCGAGCGCCGTCTTCGCGTGCCACCAGGTGTCGGCGACCACGGCCACGGCGGTGCCATCGATCGCGACCACCTTCTTGACGCCCTTCATGCCGGCGATCTTGGCCTCGTCATAGCTCTTCAGCTTGCCGCCGGTGACCGGACAGTCCTTGATCGCGGCGTTGAGCATGTTCGGCAGCTTCATGTCGGCGCCGTAGATCATCGCGCCGGTGACCTTGTCGGCGGTGTCGAGCCGTCTCACGCCCTTGCCGATCAGGGTCCAGTCCTTCGGATCCTTCAGCTTGACGTCGGCAGGCGGCGTCAGCTTCGCGGCGGCTTCCGCCACCTTGCCGTAGGTCGTCGTGCGGCCCGACGCCTTGTGGGTGATGACGCTGTTGGCGGCGGTGCATTCGGCCGCCGGAACCTTCCATTCGTCGGCGGCCGCCTGGATCAGCATCATGCGCGCGGCGGCACCGCCCTTGCGGACGTAGTCCTGCGACGAGCGGATGCCGCGGCTGCCGCCGGTGGAGAAATCGCCCCACACGCGCTTGCGGGCGACGTTCTGGCCGGGCGTCGGATATTCGGTCGTGACCTTGCTCCAGTCGCAGGCAAGCTCCTCCGCGACGAGCTGGGCGAGCCCGGTCAGCGAGCCCTGGCCCATTTCCGAGCGGGCGATGCGGATCACCACGGTGTCGTCGGGCCGGACGACGACCCATGCATTGACCTCGGGTGAGCCATCGGCTGCGCGCACCACCTGCGGGCCGCCGAAGGGGATATCGAGGCCGAGGGCGAGGCCGCCGCCGAGTGCGGCGGTGCCGATGACGAAGGACCGGCGGTCGAGGCGCGGCGTCACATGCTGGTTCATGCCGTCCTCCTCAGGCGTTGGCCGCGGCGTGGATCGCCTCGCGCACCTGCGCGAAGGTTCCACAGCGGCAGATGTTGGTGATGGCGTCGTTGATGTCCTGATCGCTCGGCTTCGGATTGTCCTTGAGCAGTGCCGCGACGGCCATGATCATGCCGCTCTGGCAGTAGCCGCATTGCGGAACGTCGTTCTCCACCCAGGCCTGCTGCACCTTGTGCAGCCCGTTGTCGCTCGCGAGCCCCTCGATGGTGGTGATCTGCTTGCCCTGGGCCTCGGAGACGGTGACGCCACAGGAGCGCACGGCCGCGCCGTCGAGATGCACGGTGCAGGCGCCGCATTGTGCAATGCCGCAGCCATATTTGGTGCCGGTCAGTCCGGCATTCTCGCGGATCGCCCACAGCAGCGGCGTGTCGGGCTCGACGTCCAGAGTATAGGATTGTCCGTTGATCGTGAGGTTTGCCATCGCAGATCCCTTTCGTTCAACTCGCCAGTTGAACAGAGGGCGGCAATGTGGCGCGAACGTTTGCATCCTTCAAATCAAGAATATGCGTTTGCCGCGCGGGAAGATTTGTGATGAGCCGGGGTTGTAGTTGCTTCGGCTCATGGGCCGCGCGGCGGAGCTACGGCAAGCCGCAGAAAGCTCATCACGCTGCCCAGCGCGGCGAAACCTGCGCCGAGGGCCAAGGCAAGGGTGGCTCCGTCGTGCCCCGCAAGGCTGAAGCACAAGGCGGCCAGCGCCGCGCCGGTGGTCTGACCGGTCAACCGGGCCGTGGCGACGATGCCGCTGGCGCCGCCGCTGCGATGGGGCGGGGCGCTTGACATGATGGCCTTCATGTTCGGCGCCTGGAAGAAGCCGAACCCGATGCCGCAGATCAGCATGCGCCAGACGATGTTGGCGATGCTCGGGTTCTCGGGCAGCATGGCGAGCAGCGCCATGCCGGATCCGAGCATCACCAGGCCGATGCCGCCGAGCAGGCCGGCGGGAAAACGGTCCGACAGCCGCCCGGCGATCGGGGCCATGATCGTGACCGCGAGCGGCCAGGGTGTCATGAAGAACCCGGTCTCGACCTGCGAACGCTGGAGAATGTCCTCGAAATAGAACGGCAGCGACACGAAGCCGAGGCCCTGCACCGAGAAGGAGCAAACCGCGGTCGCCGCCGACAGCGCGAAAACCCCGCGGCGGAACAGATCGATCGGCAGCATCGGCGCCGGGTGATCGGCCTGGCGGCGGGTCAGGATGACGCCGAGCACGAGCGCGCCGACAAGCTCTGCCACCACCATGGCCGGCGTCGCGCCATGCGCGGCGCTGCCGATGCCGGTGATGAACAGGCCGAGGCAGAGCGCAGCGAGCCCGGCGCCGAGAAAGTCGAAGCCATGCTCGGCGCGCGGCGTGCGCGGCAGCATCTTCATGCCGATCGCGATGGCGATCAGGCCGAAGGGGAGGTTGATCGCAAACAGCCAAGGCCAGGAGCCGAGCGAGAGAATGGCGGACGCAATGGTCGGGCCGAAGGTGAAGGAGATGCCGACCACGAGCGCATTGTGGCCGAGGCCGCGGCCGAGCATTTTTCCAGGATAGACGTAGCGCACCAGCGCGGTGTTGACGCTCATGATGCCGCTGGCGCCGAGGCCCTGCAACGCGCGGGCAACGACCAGGGTCGGCAGCGACCACGCCAGCGCGCAGCCGACCGAGGCCAGCGTGAACAGCAGGAGGCCGCCGAGATAGATGCGCTGATGGCCGACGATCTCGCCGAGCGCGCCGAGCGGCAGCAAGGTCGCCACCAGCGCGATCTGGTAGATGTTGACCACCCAGACCACCTCGGCCGGGGAGACGTGGAGATCGGCCGAGATCGACGGCAGCGCGATGTTGGCGATGGCGACGTCGAGCGAGGCCATCGACAGCGCGGTGAAGATCGCCGCGATCGCCCAGGGACGCTGGCCCGGCGGTAGGCCGTCGGCGGTGCCGTCGCCGGCGAGCCTCGAAGCGTGGTGGCGGTTGGACATGGAGACCTTTGGAGACCTTCGGTTCGCGGGGCGCGTCCGGATCAGCATGTACACGGGAGCAGGCGAGCGCCCCAGCCGTCGCGGGCGCATGGCGGTATGCGCCCGGTCGCAAGGAACGGGTTGAAGCCGGCTACACGCCCGGCCTTGCCAGCCGCTCGATCGTCTGGTTGTGCCGCGTCAGGAGCTCGCAGGCGTGGCCGATCTGGCGGGCGCGCAGGGCCTGCAGGATCAGCCGGTGATCCTGGTTGGTGCGCGGACGCCAGCCGGCATTGCGGGCCATCGCCAGCACGAGGCGCGAATTCGCGAGGCGTAGTCCGTCGAGGCTCGCCAGCAGCCGCGGCATCGCGCAGGGCGCGACCAGCGCGCGATGAAAGGCGCGGTTTGCGGTCTCGAACTCCTGGATGGTCTCGGCATTATCGGCCTCGATCAGCGCCAGCTCGATCGCGGCGAGATGCGCCGGCGTATATCGCGGCGCGGCATTGCGCAGCGCGATCACCTCGAGCGCTGTGCGCATCTCGACGATCTCCCTGGTCGACTTCGCATCCAGCGGCGCCACCCGCACGCCGCGTCGCGGCGCCGCGACCACCAGATAGAGCGCCTCGAGCTGCCGAAATGCCTCGCGCACCGGCACGTGGCTGGAGTTGAACTCGCGCGCGACGTGGTCCTGCCGCAACGGCGCGTCGGGCGGCAGCGCACCGCTGACGATGCGATCGGTGATCGCTTCGGCGATCCGCTGAGCGGTGGTGAGATTCTCGTCCGGCATAGTCATAGATTATCTATCGAAAAAACCGATGCAGCGGAAGCTCTCGTCCGATACGGTGCTCGAATACAGAGAAATCATAGATAATGTCTATGATAATCTATAATTTGGCGTGGAGCGAGCATGGCGGATCAAAGCGGCGCGGGCCCTGATCGAATGGCGGTTGGCAATGCCATCCGTCATGACTGGACCAGAGACGAGGCCGAGGCGCTCTATCGCCTGTCATTTCCGGACCTGATGTTCCTGGCGCAGTCGGCGCATCGCCGGCAGTTCGATCCCACCCGCGTCGAGACGGCGAGCCTGCTCAGCATCAAGACCGGCGGCTGCCCGGAGGATTGCGGCTACTGCTCGCAGAGCGCGCATTACGACACCGGGCTCAAGGCGACCAAGCTGATGGACCGCGACGAGGTGGTCGCCACCGCGCGGCGCGCGAAGGCCGCCGGGGCCGAGCGCTTCTGCATGGCCGCCGCCTGGCGCAGTCCGAAGGACCGCGACCTCGATCAGGTCTGCGACATGGTCAGCGCAGTGAAGGATCTGGGCATGGAGACCTGCGTCACGCTGGGCATGCTGACCCCGCCGCAGGCACAGCGGCTGAGGGAGGCCGGGCTCGACTTCTACAACCACAATGTCGACACCTCGCCCGAATTCTACGACCGCATCATCACCACGCGCACGCTGCAGGACCGCATCGACACGCTCGCGCATGTGCGGCAGGCCGGCATCAAGGTGTGCTGCGGCGGCATCATCGGCATGGGCGAGGAGGTCGATGATCGGCTCGGCATGCTGGTGCTGCTGGCCAATCTCGCTGAGCATCCCGACAGCGTGCCGATCAACATGTGGAACGAGGTCAAGGGCGTGCCGGTCAACGCTACGGCCGCGCGGCCCGATCCGATTGCGCTCGTGCGATTGATCGCGGTGTCCAGGATCATGATGCCGGCCAGCGTGGTGCGGCTGTCCGCGGGCCGGCAATATATGAGCGACGAGCTGCAGACCCTGTGCCTGCTCGCTGGCGCCAATTCCATCTTCATCGGCGACGTGCTGCTGACCACGGCCAATCCGCAACGCGACCGCGACGCCGATCTGCTCGCGCGGCTCGGCATGACATCGTCGCTGTCGGCGCGCCCGGGCGCGCCGATCGCCGCCGGCGAGGGCGCGGAGGCTTCGTCCCCGGCCTGATTCAACCCTCAGCGCGATCTCGGCGCGACGGCGCCCACGGAACTGCCTTGTCGTGCCGGTCCACGTCCGCGGCTGACCGAAAGAGAGCGGAGCCATGCCCATGCCGCCCGACAGATTGGCGATCTATTCCGACGGTCTGCAGAGACTCGCGGCCGATGACCGGTTGCGGCGCCTCAGTCCACGGGCCGGTCTCGATTTCTCCTCCAACGACTATCTCGGTCTCGCACAGGCTCCGCGGATGAAGCGCGCGGTCGCCGCGGCCATGGAGGCCGGCACGCCGGTCGGCGCCGGCGGCTCGCGCCTGCTGCGTGGCAATTGCGAGGAGCACGAACGGCTCGAGGCGGACGCGGCGCGCTTCTTCGGTGCCGAGAGCGCGCTGTTCTTCGGCTCCGGCTACATGGCGAACTTCGCCGTGCTCACCACGCTGCCGCAGCGCGACGACCTGCTGGTGCTCGATGCGCTGGTTCATGCCAGCACCCATGAAGGCGCGCGCGCCGGCCGTGCCGAGACGTGCCAGTTCATCCACAACAACGCCCAGTCGGCCGAGGACGCGATCCTGATCTGGCGCAGGGGCGGCGGGGTGGGCCGGCCCTGGATCGTCGTCGAAAGCCTCTACAGCATGGATGGCGATCTCGCGCCGCTGGCGGATTTGATCGCGATCGCCGAGCGCCACGATGCCTTTCTGCTGATCGACGAGGCCCATGCGACCGGGGTCCACGGCGCGCAGGGCCGCGGTCTGGCCGCAGCCTACGAGGGACGCGAGAGCGTCGTGACCGTTCACACCTGCGGCAAGGCATTGGGCGCAGCCGGTGCGCTGGTCACCGCAAGCCGCGTGCTGCGCGACACGCTGATCAATCGCTGCCGACCCTTCGTCTTCAGCACGGCGCCGTCGCCGCTGATGGCGGTGGCGGTGATGGAGGCGCTTGCGATCCTGCGGGAAGAGCCGGAGCGGCAGCGGAGGCTGGAGCAGCTCGTTGCCTTCGCCCATGGCGCGATCGCCGCGCGCTTCGGTGAAAGCTGGTCGCCGTCGCAGATCATTCCCTGCGTCGTCGGCGACAATGCGCGCGCGATGAACCTGGCTGCCGCGCTGCAGGCGCGGGGCTTCGACGTCCGCGGCATCCGCCCGCCGACGGTGCCGCCGGGCACGGCGCGGCTCAGGCTGTCGCTGACCTTGAACATCGACGAGCCGGCCATCGCGGCGCTGCTCGACGCGCTCGCCGATGAGATCGGAAGGCCGCGGCCATGACGCTGCGCATCGTGGTCACCGGGACCGACACCGGGATCGGCAAGACGGTGTTCGCCGCCGGCCTCACGGCGCTGCTCGGGGCCTGCTATTGGAAGCCGGTCCAGGCCGGCCTTGCCGAGGAGACGGACTCCTGCTGCGTCCAGCGGCTCGCCGAGCTCGCCGACGACCGCGTGCTGCCCGAAGCCTATCGGCTGGCCGAGCCGGCCTCGCCGGATCGCGCGGCGCGCCTCGCAGGCATCAGCATCGATCCGCTCCGCCTCCGTCCTCCGCAGGTCGTCGGCCGCCCTGTCGTGATCGAGGGAGCCGGCGGCGTCATGGTGCCGCTCGATTCCGGAACGCTCTATCTCGATGTCTTCGCGCGATGGCAGCTCCCGGTCGTGCTCTGCGCGCGCACCAGTCTCGGCACGATCAATCACTCGCTGCTGTCGCTGGCGGCGCTGCGCAGTCGCGGCATCGACGTGTTCGGCATCGCCTTCATCGGCGACGGCCACGACGACAACGAAGATACGATCTGCCGGCTCGGCGAGGTGAGGCGCCTTGGCCGGTTGCCCTGGGTCACGCCGCTGACGGCGCGATCGCTGCAGCACGTGTTCGCCACCCAATTCCAGCGCACGGATTTCGAACCATGATGCGCAAGGCAACCTCGCCGATCTGGCATCCCTTCACGCAGCATGCGCTCCAGCCCGAGATGACGGCGGTCGCGCGCGGCGAGGGCGCCTATCTCTTCACCGCCGACGGCAGGCGGATCATCGACGCGATCGCGTCGTGGTGGGTGGTCACGCACGGCCATTGCCATCCGCATATCGTGCGCGCGATCCAGGACCAGGCCGAGCGGCTGGATCAGGTCATCTTCGCCGGACATAGCCACGAGCCGGCCGAGCAGGTGGCCGCCGGGCTGCTCGCGCTGGTGCCGCCGAGCCTCACGCACGTGTTCTTCTCTGACAGCGGCGCCACCAGCGTGGAGGTCGCGCTGAAGATGGCGCTCGGCTACTTCAAGAACATCGGCGAGCCGCGCTCGCGCATCGCGGTGATGCAGCATTCCTATCACGGCGACACCATCGGCGCGATGTCGGTCGGCGCGCGCGGCGTGTTCAATGCGGCCTATGAGCCGCTGCTGTTCGACGTCGCCGTCGTCCCGTTTCCAGTGCAGGGCCGGGAACAGGCGACTCTGGATGCGCTCGCTACAATTTGCGAGAAGGACCGGCCGGCCGCCTTCATCGTCGAGCCCCTGGTGCTCGGCGCTGGCGGCATGCTGATGTATCCGGCCGAGGTGCTGCGCGAGATGCACCGGATCTGCAAGGCGTTCGGCGTGCTGTTCATCGCCGACGAGGTGATGACCGGCTGGGGCCGCACCGGCACGTTGTTCGCCTGCGAGCAGGCGGACATCGCCCCCGATATCGCCTGCTACGCCAAAGGACTGACTGGAGGCGCGATGCCGCTTGCGGTCACGCTGTGCAGTCCCGCTATCTACGAGGCGCACTATTCGACCGACCGCGCCTGCACGTTCTTTCACTCCAGTTCCTACACCGCCAATCCCATCGCCTGCGCGGCAGCGAGCGCCAATCTCGAGCTGTGGCGGCAGCCGCAGACGCGGGCCCGGGTCGCCGCCGTCGCGGCCGCGCAGGAGCGCTGCCTCGACCGCCTGCGTTACGACGAGCGATTTTCCGACCTGCGGCGCTGCGGTACCATCACCGCGCTCGATCTCCATGCCGACGAGCCGGGCTACCTCGCCGAGGTCGGCCCGAAGCTGCAGGCCTTCTTCCGCGACAGCGACGTCCTGCTGCGTCCGCTTGGCCACACCATCTACGTCATGCCGCCTTACTGCGTCACCGCCGGGGATGTCGAGACGGTCTATGCCGCCATCGACGAGGCCGTCGATCACGTGCTCTGAGGGGCTGTTCTGCGGCCCGCGATTTGCGCTCCGCGATCCCGCGCACTAGCATCGTGCCAACGTCGTTGCGGAGGAAACAGTCATGAGCGCGCCGGTCAGCGGAGATGGCACCAAGGATCCGAAGGAGGCCAGCGCGGCCGTGAGCGCAGCGCAGCAGGCCGTGCTGGAGGCGCTGCCGTTCGGCGACACCGCCGATTTCGATGATGCCGCCCGCGGCTTTCTCGGCACGATCGATCAGGCCAAGGTGACGACGGCGCAGGGGCGCACCGTCTGGAGCCTCGCGCCTTACCACTTCCTTGACGCGGAGCAGGCGCCGCCGACCGTCAATCCCAGCCTGTGGCGGCAGGCGAAGCTCAACATGCATCACGGCCTGTTCGAGGTCGTGCCCGGCGTCTACCAGGTGCGTGGGCTCGACATCGCCAACATGACGCTGATCGAGGGGGACACCGGCGTGATCGTGGTCGACACGCTGACCTCGATCGAGGGCGCGCAGGCCGCATTGGAGCTGTACTACCAGCACCGCGGCGTCAGGCCGGTCACGGCGGTGATGTTCACGCATACCCACACCGATCATTGGGGCGGCGCGCGCGGCGTGGTCGACGACGACGCGATGGCCAGCGGCCGCGTGCCGCTGATCGCGCCGAACCTGTTCATCGAGCATGCGGTCTCCGAGAACATCATCGCCGGCCCTGCGATGCTGCGCCGGGCGCAATATCAGTTCGGGCCGCTGCTCGCGAAGGGGCCGAAGGGCCATGTCGATTGTGGGCTCGGCAAGACCATGGCGGCGGGAGCCGTTGCGCTGCTGCGGCCGACCGACCTGATCATGGCGACCGGGGACACCCGGGTCATCGACGGTCTCACCTTCGAATTCCAGATGGCGCCGAACAGCGAGGCGCCGGCGGAGATGCATTTCTTCGTGCCGCGCTATCGCCTGTTGAACCTCGCCGAGAACTGCACGCACAACTTCCACAACCTGCTGCCGTTTCGCGGCGCCGACGTGCGCGACGCGCTGGCGTGGTCGAAATATCTCAGCGAGGCGCTGCAACTGTGGGGCGGCAAGGCGGAGGTGATGTGCGGCCAGCATCATTGGCCGATATGGGGCGCGAGCCGTGTCGACGGCATGATCCGCGAACAGCGCGATCTCTACAAATTTGCCCACGACCAGACCGTGCGGCTGATGAATCATGGCCTGACCGCAAGTGAGATCGCCGAGCAGATCAGGCTGCCCCGGAGCCTCGAAGGGGCATGGCATGCGCGCGGCTATTACGGCCACATCCGCCACAACGTGAAGGCGATCTACCAGAAATATCTCGGCTGGTATGATGCCAATCCCGTCAATCTCGATCCGCTGCCGCCGGTCGAGGCCGGCCGGAAATACGTCGCCTATATGGGCGGGACAGAGGCGCTGCTGGCGCGGGCGCGCGCGGACTTTGCCAACGGCGAATACCGCTTCGTCGCGCAGGTCGTGGGTCATCTCGTCTTCGCCGAGCCAGACAATGCCGAGGCGCGCGCGCTGCTGGCCGACACGCTGGAGCAGCTCGGCTATGCCGCCGAGAGCGCGACCTGGCGCAATGCCTATCTGTTCGGCGCGCAAGAGCTGCGCCAGGGTATGCCGGAGGTTCCGGCCCGGCCCGGCCTGCCGCGCGAGACGCTGGCGGCGCTGCGCACCGAGCAGCTATGGGACGTGCTCGGGGTCAGGCTGAACGGGCCCAAGGCGGAAGGCAAGCATATCGTGCTGAACTGGACGTTCACCGACACCGGCGAGCGCTTCGTGCTCACCTTGCAGAATTGTGCGCTGACCTATGCGGTCGGCGTGCAGGCGTCGACCGCCGATGCGGGGTTCACGCTGGCGCGTTCGACGCTCGATGCGGTCATTGCCAAGGCCACGAGCTTTCCGGAAGCGGTCGCGGCCGGGAAGATCAGCTTCGCGGGCAATCCGATGCGGCTGGCCGAGCTGATGTCGCTGATGGACGAGTTCCCGCGCATGTTCGAGATCGTCGAGCCGAAGCGGGCTGCCGTCACCTGAGATGAGGCGGAGGCCGGGCTCGCCGAACTTGCCCGGCCTCCTCATGCTACTCGGCGCTGCTGACCAGCCGGATGCGCGGCGCAGCGATGTCGATCAGGCGGCGATAGGCCGCGAGATAGTCGAGCGCCATCCGGCGCGCGGTGAAGCGTCGCTCGAACTGCGCGCGCACGCGGGCGCGGCTCAGCTCGGGCAGGCGACTGACGGCCGCTACCGCGCTGAGCTCGTCCTCGACGATGAAGCCGGTCACACCGTCGTCGATCACTTCGGGAACCGAGCCGCGGTTGTAGGCGATCACCGGCGTGCCGCAGGCCATCGATTCGATCATCACCAGGCCGAACGGCTCCGGCCAATCGATCGGCAACAGCAGGCCGAGCGCGCCGGACAGGAACTCTGGCTTCTCGTGATCGCTGATCTCGCCGATGAACTCGACGAGCGGATTGCCGTGAATCAAGGGACGGATCGTCTGCTCATAATAGTCTTGGTCGGCGCGATCGATCTTGGCCGCGATCTTCAGCGGAATCCCGCAGCGCATCGCGATCTTGATGGCACGGTCGACACCCTTTTCCGGGGCGATGCGTCCGAGCACGGCGAGATAGCTCGGCGTCACCGGCCTGGGCACCAGGAGCGTTGCGGGCAGTCCATGCAGCACGGTGCGCACCCAGTTCGCATTCGGAACCGGCCGGCGCTGCGAGTCCGAGATCGAAACGACGGGAACATCCTTGAAGACCGAGAACACCGGCTGGTGCTCCGGAAGATCGAGTCTGCCGTGCAAGGTGGTCAGGAACGGTGTGGGTTGCCGGTGGAACAGGGAGAACGGGTAGTAGTCGAGGTGGAAGTGCAGAATATCGAACTGTTCGTCGTCGCATTGCTGCCGCACGTTTTCGAGCATCACCATGTGCAGCGCGTTCGGATCCCTCACCGAGCCGTCGAGGCGCAGAGCTTTCGGCCATGTCGGAGAGAGCTTCGCCGAGGTCTGGGAATCTCCGCTGGCGAACAGGGTGACGTCGTGTCCGAGGGCAACGAGCTCTTCGGTCAACCAATGGACGACCCGCTCAGTGCCGCCGTAGAGCTTCGGAGGCACGGCCTCCGTCAATGGAGCTATTTGCGCAATGCGCATCTCATCGTCTCCTGTTCGTGACCGATCATGGATGAATCCCCAATGGCACCGGCACTGCCACAGCGGGAACGTTGTCGCATGTGCGAAGTTCCCCTCACGCGATCACTCTTTCTTCGACACAACGTGTTCCGTGCCGTCTCATTGATGCCATCCCCGCTTTCCAACGCTGCTGCCGCGTCATCGTCGGAGGGCAGGGATGCGCCGCGAAGGCGCACGGAACCCGGGAAACCGTTCGTCGTTCATCTGGCCGCATCAGGTGTCGCCACGACCTCGCTCATCAACGGGAACACCATGGATCAGCTTTCAGGCTACGCGCACCGACCCTTTCCCTTCGTGATGCGCTATCTGCGCAAACGCCCCGCCGCCCACCTCGTGATTCTGATGGCCGTCGTCGGTGCAGTTGCCTGTTCGGTAGGCACGCAATATGGCGTGAAATCCCTCGTCGACAGCCTCTCGGCAGGGCCTGCGGGCGGCGGCAACGTCTGGGCCGCGTTCGGGCTGCTGATGGCGCTGATCGCGACCGACAACATTCTTTGGCGCGTCGCCAGCTGGATCGCGAGCTTCACCTTCGTCCGTGTCACCGGAGATCTCCGGCGCGACATCTTCCGTCATCTCACCGGGCATTCGCCGAGCTATTTCGGCGACCGTTTGCCGGGCATGCTGTCGAGCCGCATCACGGCGACGTCGAACGCCGTGTTCACCGTGGAGAACATGTTCGTCTGGAACGTCTTGCCGCCATGCCTCGCCACCGTCGCGGCGATCTGCCTGATCGGAACCGTGAGCGGCCCGATGGCCATCGGGCTGCTGCTGATCGCGGCGATGATGGTGGCGGCGGTGTTCCGTCTGGCGGCCGCCGGCAAGCCGCTGCATGACGATTTCGCGGACAAGGCGGCCATGGTCGACGGCGAGATGGTCGACGTGATCTCGAACATGCCGCTGGTGCGCGCGTTCTGCGGCCTGCGCCACGAGCACGACCGGTTCGACGCGACGGTCGACAGGGAGCTGGAGGCACGCGGGCGCAGTCTCCGCTATCTCGAGAAGCTGCGCATTCTGCACGCGACGGTGACGATCGTGCTGACGATCGCGCTCATGGCGTGGGCGATCTCGCTGTGGCAGCGGGGCGGGGCGACGACCGGCGACGTCGTGCTGGTCTGCACGCTCGGCCTCTGCATTCTCAACGCGACGCGGGATCTGGCGGTGGCGCTGGTCGATGTCACCCAGCACGTGGCGCGCATGAGCGAGGCGATCGCGACCCTGTTGCAGCCGCACGAGCTGCGCGATGACCCGCAGGCCGAGCCGCTGGTCAAGAGCGGTGCGGCCATCGCCTTCGACAACATCACCTTCCACTATCCTGGTGGTCACAAGCTGTTCGAGAATTTCACGCTGCGCCTGCAGCCGGGCCAGCGCGTGGGCCTGGTTGGACAGTCTGGCGGCGGCAAGTCGAGCCTGTTCACGCTGCTGCAACGGTTCTATGATCCGCAAGCCGGGCACATCAGGATCGACGGCCAGGACATCGCCAAGGTCACCCAGCAGAGCCTACGCGAGGCGATCTCGGTGGTTCCGCAGGACATCTCGCTGTTTCATCGCTCCATTCTGGAGAACATTCGCTACGGACGTCCGAGTGCGACCGACGACGAGGTGTTGCGGGCGGCGATCGCGGCGCGCTGCGACTTCGTCGAGACGCTGCCGGAAGGATTGCAGACGATGGTTGGGGATCGCGGCGTCAAGCTATCGGGCGGGCAGCGCCAGCGCATCGCGATCGCGCGCGCCTTCCTCAAGGATGCGCCGATCCTTCTGCTCGACGAGGCCACCGCCGCGCTCGACAGCGAGTCCGAGGAGGCCATCCGTGAGGCGTTGAGTCGTCTGATGCGCGGCCGCACCGTCATTGCGATCGCGCATCGCCTTGCGACCTTGCGGAATTTTGACCGCGTGGTGGTGCTGAAATCGGGCAGGATCATCGAGGACGGCGCGCCTGACCGGCTGATGCAGGACGAGGGCCCGTATCGTGAGCTCGTCACCCAGGAGATGAACCGGCTCGCCAAGTTCGCCGCCTGATCGTAGCGTCGGGTCGCGTCGAGAACGTGCACTCTCGGTTGTCTGGGCACTTCAACATCGCATGAGGCCAACATGTCCGCCGAAGTCGCAAGCACACTGTCGTTGATCACCCAGACGGACGAGCCTGCCGAGCAGCCGTTCTATATTCCCATGACGGGGCCGGCGTCCCGGCCGCGGCGCTCGCTCAAGCACGACGATACGTTCATCGTCCTCGACGGCCATGGCGACATCGGCGCCTCGGCCGGCGGACCGGACGGTCTCTTCAACGCCGATACGCGCTATCTCGCGCGGCTCGAATTGACGCTGGACGACGTTCAGCCCCTGCTGCTCGGCTCGAGCCTGCGCGACGACAACTCCGCGCTGACCGTCGATCTCACCAATCCCGACATCTACAGCCAGGGCCGCCTGGTGCTGCCGAAGGATATGCTGCACATCGTGCGCACGATCTTTCTCTGGCATGGCACGGCCTATCAGCGCATCGGGCTGCAGAACCATGGCGATCGCCATGCCAGCTTCGATCTCAAGCTGACATTCGACAATGATTTTGCCGACCTTTTCGAGGTGCGAGGCACCGTGCGGCCGCGGCGCGGCATCGGCTCGAGCCGGCTGGTGGACCCGTCCGAGGTGGTCCTGCACTACCGCGGCCTGGACAATGTCCTGCGCACCACCGACGTGAGCTTCGATCCGCGTCCGACGCATCTCACCGTCAATGTCGCAACCTATCATTTCGACCTTGCCCCGCAGGAATCGGCCTCGCTGTTCGTGGCCGTGATGTGCAACGCCAAGGCCGGCGAGCGGCCCCGGCCCTTCTTCCGCAGCCTGCTCGCCCATCGCCGAGAGATGCGCCGATGCACCGTTGGCGCCGCCAGCATCGAGACCTCCAACGACATCCTCAACGAGGTGCTGTGCCAGGCAGCGGCCGATCTGAACATCCTGATGACGGATACGCCGGAGGGGCGTTATCCCTATGCCGGCATTCCCTGGTATTCGACCACATTCGGTCGCGACGGGCTGATCACCGCGATGCAGATGCTGTGGGTCGATCCGCGCATTGCCCGCGGCGTCCTGCGCCGGCTCGCCGTGCATCAGGCGCGCACGACCGATCCGCTGTCCGATGCCGAGCCCGGCAAGATCCTGCACGAGATGCGCGGCGGCGAGATGGCGGCGCTGCGTGAGGTGCCGTTCGGCTGCTATTATGGCAGCGTCGATTCCACGCCGCTGTTCGTGCTGCTCGCCGGGCTTTATATCGAGCGCACCGGCGACATCGACACCCTGAGGGAGCTATGGCCGGCGATCGAGCTGGCGTTGCGCTGGATCGACGGCCCCGGCGATCCCGATCGCGATGGCTTCGTGGAATATCAGCGCGCCTCCGAGCAGGGTCTCGCCAACCAGGGCTGGAAGGACTCCTACGACGCGGTGTTCCATGCCGATGGACGTCTCGCGGAAGGTTACATCGCGCTTGCGGAGGTGCAGGGCTATGTGTTTGCCGGCAAGCAGCTGGCGGCGCGTTGCGCCCGTCGGCTCGGAAAGGCCGAGATGGCGGACCGGCTCCAGGCCGAGGCCGCTGATCTCGCGGAACGGTTCGAGGACGCCTTCTGGTGCGAGGATCTGAACACCTATGCGCTCGCGCTCGACGGCCACAAGCAGCCCTGCCGCGTCCGGACGTCCAACGCCGGGCAGCTGCTGTTCAGCGGCATGGTACGCGAGGATCGCGCCCGCAAGCTTGCCGCCGAACTGCTGCGGCCGCATTTCTTCTCGGGCTGGGGCATCCGCACCGTCGCCTGCGGCGAAGCGCGCTACAATCCGATGTCCTATCACGACGGATCGATCTGGCCGCACGACAATGCGCTGATTGCGCTGGGCCTGTCGCGCTATGGCCTCAAGCATGCGGTCGAGCAGGTGTTCGGCGGCCTGTTCGAAGCCGCGTCCTACATGGATCTGCGCCGGCTGCCGGAGCTGTTCTGCGGCTTCCGGCGCGAAAAGCATCGCGGCCCGACGCTCTATCCGGTGGCCTGCGCGCCGCAGGCCTGGGCTAGCGCGACGCCGTTCACCTTGCTCGAGGCGGCGCTCGGGCTCGAGTTCGACGCCGCGCGCGGCGATATCCGTCTGCGCAATCCGCGGCTGCCCGCCTTCCTGGACTGGGTGGTGCTGCGCGATCTCAGGCTCGGCAGCTCGACGATCGACCTGCGCATTCGCCGCCATGGCGAGGACATCTCCATGGAGGTGCTGCGGCGGCGCGGTCAGATCCAGGTCTCGCTGGTGCTGGCGCAATGATGGCGTTGAAACCCGCTCTCCACCGAGCTGCTTGCGGCTGTCTCGTCACGCTGCCGTTGCTCATCGGTCCGTATGTCGGCGACGGGCATGCGCAGCAGCCGTCGCCGGCACCGCCTGCCAAGGATGCCGCGGCGCCCGCGAAGGAGCCGGCACCGCCGCCCTCGGTCACCATCCTCGGCGCGCGCGATGCGCATGGCGTGCTCGGTCGCGACGTGCGCAGCTCGACCGGCGAGGACATGGGCCACATCGTCGACGTCATCGTCGATTCCACCGGCACGGTGCGAGCCGCGGTGATCGATTTCGGCGGCTTCCTCGGTGTCGGCAGCCGCAAGATCGTGGTCGACTGGACCGCGCTCGACTTCAAGCACATCGCCGAGAAGAGCGACCAGGTCACGCTCGACCTCACCAAGGAGCAGGTGAAGGCCGCGCCCGAATACAAGGAGGACAAGGCCGTCGTCGTGCTCGGCGCGTCCGGCAAGCTGTCACCCTGGGATTTCGATCATTGAGTTGATGTGTGCGATTGCCGGTCCGGCCTGCGCGTGCAGCGGAACACGGTGGGGATGTTCTGTCCCGTCAGCCTCATGAGTTGAGATGTGAGAGCCATGCCGATTGCACGGCCGTCGAGATCGCCTGACCGGGAGCCCGAGCCTGACCGCGCGGCAGAGGCGGGCGCGCGTCCGGATGCCGGGCAGGATCATGGCCAGTCGACTGCGAGACCGGCGCCGTCGCGGCAGAGCCTGCGCGGGCTGGACTGGTTCATCTTCTTCCTGGCCGACGTGCAGACCGGCTTCGGTCCCTTCATCGCGGTCTATCTGACGACGCAGAAATGGACGCAGGCCCAGATCGGCCTGGTGCTGTCGATCGGCGGCATCGTCGGGCTGATCGGGCAGATGCCGGGCGGCGCGATCATCGATGCGGCCAGATCCGAGCGCCGCGTCGCCGGTCTTGCCATCGCGACCATCGGCTGCTGCGCGCTGGCCTATGCCGCTTGGCCGATCTTTCCCGTGGTCGCGGGTGCCGCGACGTTGCATGCGGCGGCGAGCTGCGTGCTGGGCCCTGCGATCGCGGCGATCAGCCTCGGCCTGGTCGGGCCGCGCGGCATGGCGGAGCGGCTCGGCCGCAATGCGCGGTTCGCGTCGCTCGGCAATGGCGTGGCTGCGGCCGTGATGGGCACCTGCGGCTATCTGCTGTCCAGCCGCGCCGTGTTCCTGGTCACCTTCATTCTCGCCTTTCCGACGCTGATCGCGTTGTCGCGCATCCGCGAGCGCGAGATCGACGTCGCGCGGGCGCACGGCCGGGCCCATCACGAGGACAAGGAGGTCGCGCGGCTGTCGAATCTGCTCGGCCTGCTGCGCCAGCGCGCGCTGCTCGTGTTCGCGCTCGGCGTGTTCCTGCTGCAGCTCGCCAATGCGGCGATGCTGCCGCTGATGGCCGGCGTGGTGACGACGAAATCGAGCGAATGGGCGCCGATGCTGATCGCGTTCTGCATCGTGGTGCCGCAGGCGATCGTGGCGCTGACCTCGCCCTCGGTCGGCGCGGTCGCGCAGCAATGGGGCCGCAGGCCGCTGCTGATGCTGGGGTTTGCCGCGCTCGCGATGCGCGGCGCGCTGTTCGCGGTCGTGCACGATCCCTACGTGCTAGTGGCGGTGCAGATCTTCGACGGCGTCACGGCGGCCGTGTTCGCCGTCATGATTCCGCTGACGGTGGCCGACGTCGCCTTCGGCAGCGGGCATTTCAATCTGGCGCAGGGAATCGTCGGGACGGCGTCCGGGATCGGCGGATCGCTGTCCACCGTCGTCGCCGGCTTCGCCAGCGACCGTTACGGCAGCGCCACCGCCTTCATGGGTCTGTCAGGCGTGGCGCTGACGGGTCTTCTCTTGATCGCGCTGCTGATGCCGGAGACCGGGCAGCGCGAGCGCAGGGCGTGAACGGGCAGGGCCGCTCAGGCGTCCATGCTGCGCAGGCGCTGACGGTTGCGCAGCACGATCTGGCGGGCACCGGAGAAGCCGAGAACGCCCTGGCTGTGCAACTGCGACAGCGCGCGCGACACGGTCTCCAGGGTCAGGCCGAGATAGTCGCCGATATCGCGGCGGCACATCGGCAGCGCCATCATGCCGGCGACGGCGAGGCGGCGGTCCATCTCGAGCAGGAAGGTCGCGACGCGCTCCATCGCAGTCTTGCGTCCCAGCAGCAGCATGTGGTCCTCGGCATGGCGGAGATCGCCGGCCGTCATGGTCCAGAGCTTGCGGGCGACCGCGACGTCGACGCCTGCTGCCTGTTCGAGGCTGCGGCGCTTCACCAGGCGCACGGTGGTATCGATGATGGCCTCGGCGGCGAGGCGATGCATGGAGCCGAATTCGAGGCCGAAAACGTCACCGGGAAGATGGAAGGCGCCGATCTGGCGGCGGCCGTCGGAGAGCAGCTTGTAGCTGCGAACCGCGCCGGAGATCACCTGGTAGACGTACTCGGCCGGCTCGTCCTCGCCATAGATCTCCTCGTCCTTCTTGTAGGAGAACTCGCTGGCGATGAGCCCGGCATGGCCGGTGATCTCGGCAAAGGGATTGGCGGCAGGAGAGACGACAGGAGAGGGGACGGCGTGGGGGGCGTTGGTGCTGACGACCGAATTGGTAATCGACTGATTGAGCATGACCATCTCCTTGCGGCGGATGGCGATGTGGTACACGGCGGCTCCCGTTAAGGACATTTCGGCCGTTATCTTAAGGGGGGTTCCTTACGTAGATATACGTAGCCGGCCCGCTCAGGAGACGCGCTGGGCGGTACCCGAATGGTCGTTGGCGATCGCCTTGCGGATCCGCTTCACCAGATTGTCGTCGAGCAGCGGCTTGAGCAGGAAATCCTGGATCCCGACGGCCGCCGCGCGCGCCGCAAGCCGGTCATCGTAGTGCCCCGTGATCAGCACCACCGGCGCGGTCGCCCCCTGCTTGCGCAACCGTTCGGCGAGCTCGACGCCGTTGATCTCCGGCATCTTGTAGTCGACCACGAAGCAGTCGACGGGCGCGTGGTCCGAGGCCTTGAGCAGCGCGGTGCCGCTGCGAAACGTGCGCACGTCGAAGCCATCGGCCTCCAGCAGGAAGCGCAGCGAGCCGAGGACGTCAGCATCGTCGTCGGCTACGTAGACCGTAGGTTTTGTGTGAGCCGACATCGCACGTGCCGCGAGAATGTGATGTTGAACCGAGGCGCAAGATAACACTCGATTCTGTCAAGGTAGCTTGATCTAGCTCAATCCTTCAGCGCGCCTGCGCGCATCGCCAGACGCACCAGCTCGGAGAGGCTGTTCGCTCCCATCTTGGTCATCACGTTGGCCCTGTAGACCTCGATGGTGCGCGGACTGATGTCGTATTCGCGCGCGATCAGCTTGTTGGAGAGACCGGCCATCAGTCCATCCATTACCTGGCGCTCCCGGGGGCTCAGGCTGGCGACGCGGGCCAGGATGTCCTGCGTGACCGATTCGTTCTTCGCGGCCGGCTCGGCCTGCTGGATTGCCGTTTCGATCATGGCGACCAGTCGCTCGTCCTCGAACGGCTTCTCCAGAAAATCGACCGCGCCGAGCTTCATCGCCTCGACCGCGAGCGGCACGTCGCCATGGCCGGTCATCACCAGGATCGGAAAGCTGCTGCCGGCGGCCTTCATGCGCTTGAGCAGCTCGATGCCGTCGATGCCGGGCATCCGCACGTCCGAGACGACGCAGCCGAAAGGGAGCATCGGCAGTCGGCCGAGAAAGACCTCCGCGTTCTCGAACAGCGTGACGTCAAAGCCTGATGAATCGAGCAGGAAGTTGAGCGAATCCCGCATCGCCTCGTCGTCGTCGATCACATAGACCTTGGCCCGTTCAGCCATCGTGCTCAACCTTGGTTGGGGCTGCCGGCAGGGTGAAGCGGAACGTCGCGCCGCCCGCTTCGTTGTTCTCGGCCCACATGCGCCCGCCATGGGCCTCGATGATGGACCGGCTGATCGAGAGGCCGACTCCCATTCCGGTGTCCTTGGTGGTGAAGAAGGTCTTGAAGAGATTGGGCATGACGTCGTCGTGGAATCCCGTTCCGGTGTCGGATACCGAGACCTCGATCAAGTCGTCGCTGAGTCTGCAATTTGTCGCACTGAGCTCGCGGCGTTCGGAATGAGCCATCGCCTCGAGTCCATTGCGGAACAGATTGACCAGGACCTGCTGGATCTGGACCCGGTCGGCGAGCACGAGATCGGCCTCCGGATTGAGTTGAAAGCGCAACTGGACGTTCTGCTCGCGGGCGCCGGAAAGGCCGAGGGCGCCGGCTTCCTCGATCAGCTTCGACAGGCTCTCGACCCGCTTCTCCGATTCGCCGCGCGAGACGAAATCGCGCAGACGGCGGATGATCTGGCCGGCGCGAATTGCCTGCTCGGCGGCGCGGTCCATCGCGCTCTCGATCTTGGGCGTGTTCGGATCACTGCTGCCGGCCAGCAGCCGGCGCGAGCCTTTCATGTAATTGCTGATCGCGGCGAGCGGCTGGTTCAGCTCATGCGCCAGCGCCGAGGCCATCTCGCCCATGGCGCTGAGGCGCGACACGTGGACCAGTTCCGACTGCAGTTCCCGCAGCCGTGCCTGGGTCTGCTGATGCTCGGTGAGATCATGGGCGAAGCCGGTGAAATAGGGCTTGCCGCCGGACTGCATCTCGCCGATCGACAGATGCATCGGGAATGTCGTGCCGTCGCGGCGGCGGCCGGTCACGATGCGGCCGATGCCGATGATGCGGCGCTCGCGACTGGCATGGTAGCGGGTGAGGTAGCCGGCATGGCGCGAGCGGTCCGGCTCGGGCATCAATTCGCTGACGTCAAGGCCGACCGCTTCTGCCTCGGTGAGGCCGAACATCCGCTCCGCCGCGGAGCTGAAGAACTGGATCGTGCCGCTGCCGTCGATCACGATCATCGCGTCCGGCACGGTGTCCAGGATCGAGCGGAAATGCTGCTCGCGCAGCCGCAGCGTCTCCTCCAGCCGCTTCTCCTGGTCGATGTCGAGGGCGATGCCGCGCAGATGATGCGGCGCGCCGGCCTCGTCGGGGACCACGCCGGCAAGCACGCGAATCCAGTGGCCGCCGCCGGACACCTTGAACGACATGTCGAACCCGGTGCTCCGATGGCGCGAATCCTCGATCGCCGCCTCGACCGGCGCGCGATCCTCGGGCGCGAGCAGCGCCAGGAAGGACCCGTAGGTCACCGGCTGATCGGCCGCCACGCCGAACAGCTTCCGCGTCGTCACCGACCAGTAGAACTCGCCCGAGGCCAGATCGAGATCCCACGCGCCGAAGCCCAGCCTCCGAGCGTCCTCGGGAGCGTCGTCGAGCCTGGCGGATGCATCCGGGAAGGGGTGGGTGAAGTCGCGCAATTCGAGGCCTTTGATCGATTCGCCGTTGTCCGATTCGCCGTTATCGCCGCAGCCGGGAGGCCGACCACCGCGGTATCCTATACCAGATTGCGCCCCTGCAACCCGGTCCGACTTAAACTTTGGTTCGACAATTCAAGGCTTTCTCCGATCCTGGGCCGGGTTCCAACGGTGTCCTGCCGCCCGTGCTTCACCGCCGCACCTTGATCTATCTCATCACGGCAGGTGATTTCACCTCTAAGAGCTGCATGGAAGCAATGTTTGGAGAGGCGGGATGACGTTCGCGACTGTCATGGTGAGCCTTGCGCTCAGTCAGCCGAATGAGGCCCGCCTTCAGGTCGCGGCCGACTTGGCGGCGCGCTTTGACGCAGGTGTCATCGGCGTGGCGGCCGCGGAATTCGCGCCGCCGCTGTATTTCACGACCGGCGAGCAGGCGCAGGATCTGATCGAGCAGGGTGAGGCCGCGCTGCGGAATCGACTGGCCGAGCTCGAGCAGCAGTTCCGCACCGCAGTGGGTGACCGGGCTGCGTCGTTGAGCTGGCGCAGCGCCGTGGATTTCCCCGCGCGCTACGTGCTGGCGCAGGCCCGTGCCGCCGACATTCTCGTCACCGGCGGCGTGCCGCCCGGGGTGTCCGATGCGTTCGCGGTGGCCAATCCCAAGGATCTCGTCATGCAGGCCGGACGCCCGCTGCTCATGGTGCCGGACAACGTCAGCAGCCTCGATCTCGGGACCGTACTGGTGGCCTGGAAGGAGACACCGGAGGCGCGCCGCGCTTTGACCGATGCCCTGCCGCTGCTCGCCAAGGCGAGCGGCGTCGTGGTCGCCGAGATCCCGGAGACCGCCTCGGAATATGACGCCTGCGCGGCGCGTCTTGCGGACGTCGTCGCATGGCTCGGCCGTCACAAGATCGTCGCATCGGCGCGCGTCGCGGAACCGGGGCAGGGGCGCAACGTTGCGGCTACGCTCGACGCCGTCGCCACCGATGTTTCGGCCGGTCTCGTCGTGGCGGGCGCCTATGGCCATTCCCGATTCCGCGAGCTCGTGCTCGGCGGGGTCACCGAGCATCTGATGACGCGCAGCGAGCGTTGCGTTCTGCTGTCGCACTGAAATTCGACCCGCTCCATTCGAGAACAGGATTGCCGCCTTGTACAGATTTCTCGAGGAAACCGCCGGCAACTACATGACGCGGAACGTCACGACCGTGACCCGGGAGACGACGATCCGCGAGCTCGGCGAGATGTTCGACCGCGACGATTTCAACACCTACCCCGTCGTCGAGAACGACGAGGTGATCGGCATCGTCACCAAGTTCGACGTGCTGAAATGCTTTGCCTTCACGCCGAATCAGATGCTGCCGCGCTACAGCGACCTGATGAACCGGACGGTCGCCGACGTGATGACGTCCGAGTTCATCTACGTCAGGCCGGATACGAAGCTGACGCGCGTGCTGCAGCTGATGGTCGAGCATCGCATCCGCAGCCTTCCCGTGACCGATGCCGACAACCGCGTGGTCGGGATCGTCGCCCGCGAGGACATCGTGCGAGCGCTGGCGGCTGCCGCCAAGGATTGAGCGCGGCGCGCTGAGTCCGAAGCCTGCTACGAACGTCTAATGACGGCCGGCATGCATCGCTGCATGCCGGCCGTCGCCGTGTCTGCGAGCGAAGCCGCGTCGGGCCGCGTCGTCGTGCAACACTCCGCCTGTTTACCGGCGAACTGGTCGCAAAGTTGATTTCGATCAATTCCACGTGTGAACGATTGTGGTTGCTGGGCTCGTGTTCTTTCAGCGAGATTCCGCATGAGCGCGTCCTCATCCACAAAATCCATGACCATCGGCGAAAGTGGCTTGTCGCTCACTTTTGCCGTCACCGCCTTCCTGTGCGTCTTCGCTGCGGCGAAGGCACTGGATACGGCCTTCGCGTTCCACGCCTCGCTCGCGGCTGCCGCCAGCGCGGCGTCCGTCTTCTTCATCCTCAACCGCTACTTCGAGCGCCGCGAGCTGCCTCCGCAGGAGATCAATGGTCGGCCGAACTACAATCTCGGTCCGATCAAGTTCGCCTCGTTCATGTCGATGTTCTGGGGCATCGCCGGCTTCACGGTCGGACTCATCATCGCCTCGCAACTGGCTTGGCCCGCGCTGAACTTCGACCTGCCATGGACCAGCTTCGGCCGCCTGCGGCCGCTGCATACCTCGGCGGTGATCTTCGCCTTCGGCGGCAACGTGCTGCTGGCGACTTCGTTCTACGTCGTGCAGCGAACCTGCCGCGTGCGTCTCGCCGGTGATCTCGCGCCCTGGTTCGTGGTGATCGGCTACAACTTCTTCATCCTGATCGCGGGCACGGGCTATCTGCTCGGTGTCACCGAGGGCAAGGAGTATGCCGAGCCCGAATGGTACTCGGATCTTTGGCTGACGATCGTCTGGGTGGTCTACCTGCTGGTCTTCCTGACGACGATCATCAAGCGCAAGGAGCCGCACATCTTCGTGGCGAACTGGTTCTATCTTGCCTTCATCGTCACGATCGCGGTTCTGCACCTCGGCAACAATCCGGCGCTTCCGGTGTCGCTGTTCGGCTCCAAGTCCTACATCGCCTGGGGTGGCGTGCAGGATGCGATGTTCCAGTGGTGGTACGGCCACAACGCGGTCGGCTTCTTCCTGACCGCCGGCTTCCTGGCCATCATGTACTACTTCATCCCGAAGCGGGCTGAGCGTCCGATCTACTCGTATCGGCTGTCGATCATCCACTTCTGGGCGCTGATCTTCCTCTACATCTGGGCCGGCCCGCACCATCTGCACTATACGGCGCTGCCGGACTGGACGCAGACCCTGGGCATGACCTTCTCGATCATGCTGTGGATGCCCTCCTGGGGCGGCATGATCAACGGCCTGATGACCCTGTCGGGAGCGTGGGACAAGCTGCGGACGGACCCCGTGCTGCGCATGCTGGTCGTCTCGGTCGCCTTCTACGGCATGTCGACCTTCGAAGGTCCGATGATGTCGATCAAGGTGGTCAACTCGCTCAGCCACTACACCGACTGGACCATCGGTCACGTGCACTCCGGTGCGCTCGGCTGGGTCGGCTTCGTCTCCTTCGGCGCGCTGTACTGCCTGGTGCCGTGGATCTGGAACCGCAAGGGTCTCTATAGCCTCAAGCTCGTGAACTGGCACTTCTGGACGGCCACGCTGGGCATCGTGCTCTACATCTCCGCGATGTGGGTCTCGGGCATCCTGCAGGGTCTGATGTGGCGGTCCTACACGGCGCTCGGCTTCCTCGAATACTCGTTCATCGAGACCGTCGAGGCGATGCACCCCTTCTACATCATCCGTGCCGCTGGTGGCGCGCTGTTCCTGATCGGCTCACTCATCATGGCCTACAATCTCTGGATGACGGTCCGTGTCGGTGAGGAAGAAGTTCAGTCGCCCGTCGCCCTTCAGCCGGCGGAGTGAGGTATCAACCATGTCTTTCTGGCAACGACACCAAGTCTTCGAGAAGAACTCGATCATCCTGGTCATCGGCATCCTGCTGGTGATCGCGATCGGCGGCCTCGTCGAGATCACTCCGCTCTTCTACCTGAAGAGCACGATCGAGGCGGTCGACGGCGTGCGTCCCTATACGCCGCTCGAGCTGGCCGGCCGCAACATCTACGTCCGCGAGGGCTGCTATCTCTGCCATTCGCAGATGGTTCGTCCGCTGCGCGACGAAGTGGAACGCTACGGCCACTTCTCGCTCGCCGCGGAGAGCATGTACGACCATCCGTTCCAGTGGGGCTCCAAGCGTACGGGTCCTGACCTCGCCCGCGTCGGCAACAAGTACTCCGACGACTGGCATGTCACCCACCTGACCAACCCGCGCGCCATCGTCCCGCAGTCGATCATGCCCGGCTATCCCTTCCTGAAGGAGACCGAGCTGAACGCCGACAACGTCGCCGATCACCTGAAGACGCTGCGGGCGGTGGGTGTGCCCTACACCGACGACCAGATCGCCAACGCCGCCGCCGACCTCAAGGCGCAGGTCGATCCGGACGGTGCCGGTGCCGAGGCGCTCACCAAACGCTATCCGAAGGCGGTGGTGCGCAACTTCGACGGCAAGGCGGGTGCGCCGACCGAGATGGATGCGCTGGTAGCGTACCTGCAAATGCTCGGCACCTTGGTCGACTTCAAGATCTACAACGAAAAAGCCAATCTGCGCTGAGATCAGAGGCGAACATCATGAAGCCCATCATTGCAGTCGAAAACATCGCGTCGTCACTCGTGACGACGCTGTGGACCCCGATCTTCGTCGCGATCTTCATCGCGATCGTGACCTATGCCCTCTGGCCTCGCAACAAGGCCGCTTTCGACGAGGCGGCGAGCATGCCGTTGCGGGAGGATTAATTCATCATGGCTGACCATACCGAAGTCGACAGTGTCTCCGGCACCCCCACCACCGGCCACGCCTGGGACGGCATCAAGGAGCTCAACACCCCGCTGCCGCGGTGGTGGGTGATCACCTTCTACATCACCATCGTCTGGGCGATCGGCTACTGGATCGTGTATCCGGCCTGGCCGACCATCTCCAGCAACACCCAGGGCCTGTTCGGCTACTCGTCCCGTGCGGACGTGGCGGTCGAGCTTGCCAATCTCGAGAAGATCCGCGGCGCCAAGATGGCCGCGCTCGCGACCGCCTCGCTCGCCGACATCGAGAAGGATCCGGCGATGCTGGCCCTGGCGCGCGCCAAGGGCAAGACGGTGTTCGGCGACAATTGCGCCGCCTGCCACGGGACCGGCGCGGCCGGCGCCAAGGGCTTCCCGAACCTGAACGACGACGACTGGCTGTGGGGCGGCTCGCTGGAGCAGATCCAGCAGACCCTGCTGTACGGCGTGCGCTCGGGTCACCCGAAGACGCGTGAGGGCCAGATGCTCGCCTTCGGCAAGGACGGTGTCCTGAAGCCGGCGGAGATCGTCACGGTCGCCAACTACGTTCGGGAGCTGGCGGGCCTGCCGACCCGGCCGGGTTATGACGCCAAGGCCGGCGCCAAGGTCTTCGCCGAGAACTGCGCGGCCTGCCATGGCGACAACGCCAAGGGCAATCCGGAGCTCGGCGCGCCGAACCTCACCGACAAGATCTGGCTGTACGGCTCCGACGAGGCGACCCTGATCGAGACCATCACCAATGGTCGCGCCGGCGTCATGCCGGCCTGGGAGGGCCGTCTCGACCCGACCACGATCAAGGCGATGGCGGTCTATGTCCACTCGCTGGGTGGCGGAAAGTAACGGAAATCCAACGGAACTTTCCCTTCGATTGAGCTGGATCAACTGAGCGGCCGGAGGTGGACATACCTTCGGCCGCAACTGCGAGAAGACCCCCCAGCCATGATCCGCCAGCCATGAACCAGACGGTAAGACCGGACGACCTGAAGCCTCAGGACCTGCAGCCCGTGGACGATTACGGTCCGCTCTATGCTGCGCACAAGAAGGTCTATCCCCAGAGCGTCTCGGGCACTTTCCGCCGGATCAAATGGGGCCTGATGGGCTTCTGCCTCGGCGTCTATTATTTCCTGCCGTTCGTGCGCTGGAATCGCGGCCTCGGCGCGCCCGACCAGGCGGTGCTGATCGACTTCCCGAACCACCGCTTCTATTTCTTCTTCATCGAGCTGTGGCCGCAGGAGGTGTACTACTTCACCGGCCTCCTGATCATCGCCGCCATCGGCCTGTTCCTGATGAACGCGATCGGCGGCCGTATCTGGTGCGGCTATCTGTGCCCTCAGACAGTGTGGACCGACCTGTTCTATGCCGTCGAGCGCCTGATCGAGGGTGACCGGCGGGAGCGCATGAAGAAGGATGCCTCCGGCGACCCGATGAAGCTGGAGCGGATTTCGGAGCTCGTGCTCAAGCATTCGATCTGGCTGATGATCGCGTGGTGGACCGGCGGCGCCTGGGTGCTGTATTTCAGCGATGCGCCGACGCTCGTGAAGGATCTCATCACCTTCCAGGGGCCGATGCTCGCCTATGTCTGGATCGCGATCCTGACCGCGACGACCTACACGCTCGCCGGCTTCATGCGCGAGCAGGTCTGCGTTTATATGTGCCCGTGGCCGCGCATCCAGGCGGCGCTGACCGACGAATGGGCGCTCAACGTCACCTACCGCTATGACCGCGGCGAGAGCCGCATGTCGGTCAAGAAGGCCGCCGAATTGCGCGCGCTCGGCCAGCCGGCCGGCGACTGCATCGATTGCAAGCAATGCGTGGCGGTATGCCCGACCGGCATCGACATCCGCGACGGCGCCCAGATGGATTGCATCCAGTGCGGCCTCTGCATCGACGCCTGCGATACCGTCATGACCAAGATCGGCCGCCCGACGCGGCTGATCGGCTATGACAACGACATCAACATCCATCGTCGACAGGAAGGCAAGCCGCCGATCTACAAGCTCGTGCGCCCGCGGACCATCGTCTATGCCGCGATCATCGCCGTGGTCGGCGGCGCCATGGTCTACAAGCTCGCGACTCGGTCGCTGCTCGAGGTCAACGTGCTGCACGATCGCAATCCGATCGCGATCAAGCTGTCCGACGGCTCGATCCGCAATGCCTATACGGTGCGCGTCCTCAACAAGCACGGCTTCGATCGCGTCATCGCCATCGACATCGAGGGGCCTGCCAATTCGACCGTCCACGTCGTCGGTGCGGATTCGGTGACGCCGGACCGGCCTATGATCGTGATCGGGCGCGACCAGACCGAGGAGCTGCGCCTCCTGGTGACCGCTCCCGAGGAGAACAATCCCGCGAAGTCCATCCCAGTGAAGTTCCATGTGACGGATATCGGTCTCGGCGTCGTCGCCTCCGCCACCGACAATTTCGTCAGCCCGTAGAGCTAAGGAGCCTGTCAATGGCCAGCCGTTCCAATCCTTCTTTCCAGCTGACCGGAGGCATGGTGCTCGCGATGCTCCTCGCCTTCTTCGGGACCGTGATCGGCGTCAACGTCTACATGATGAAGATGGCGATCTCGACCCTGCCGGGCACCGAGGTCGACAGCGCCTACAGCGCCAGCCTCGGCTACGAGAAGGAGATCGCGGCGGCGCGCGCCCAGGAGGCGCGGCGCTGGCAGGTCGAGGCGCATATCGAGCGTAGCGCCGGCGGCGCCGCCATCCTGCAGGTCAACGCGCGCGACGCAAGCGGCAATCCCGTCTCGGGCCTGACCTTCCAGGGCCGGCTCGAGCGTCCGGCCGACAAGCGCGCGGATCAGGACGTCGCCCTCGCCGAGGTCGGCATCGGCATCTATCGCGGCACGGCGGAGGCGATCGCGCCGGGCCAGTGGGACCTCGTGCTCGAAGGTGATTCCAGCGGCCGCCGCCTGTTCATGTCGAAGAACCGCGTGCTGCTGAACTGAAGGGACTTCCGATCATGCATGTGACGCGTGACTTCTCCCACTACGTCAAGGATCTCGGCGCCGGCCTGAAGCACATCGACCTCGCGGTCGAGGGTGTCAGCTGCGCCGGCTGCATGGCCAAGATCGAGCGCGGCCTCTCGGCACTGCCCGACGTGACGCTCGCGCGGGTCAACCTGACCGACCGCCGCGTCGCGCTGGAATGGAAGCAGGGCACGCTCGATCCGGCCAAGTTCATCGACCGCCTCGCCGAACTCGGCTACAAGGCCTATCCGTTCGAGAAGGCAAGCGCCGAGGCCACCGAGGCCGAGGAATCGCGCTTCCTGCTGCGCTGTCTCGGCGTCGCCGCGTTCGCGACCATGAACGTGATGATGCTGTCGATCCCGGTGTGGTCCGGCAATGTCAGCGACATGCTGCCGGAGCAGCGCGACTTCTTCCACTGGCTGTCGGCCGTCATCGCATTGCCGGCCGCGGCCTATGCCGGCCAGCCGTTCTTCCGTTCGGCATGGCGCGCGCTCAAGAGCGGCAACGTCAACATGGACGTGCCGATCTGCATCGGCGTGATCCTGGCGCTGGGCATGTCGGTCGTCGAGACCTTCCACCACGCCGAGCACGCCTATTTCGACGCCGCGATCATGCTGCTGACCTTCCTGCTGGTCGGCCGCTATCTCGACCAGAACATGCGGCGGCGGACTCGCGCGGTCGCCGGCAATCTCGCCGCGCTGAAGGCGGAGACCGCGACCAAGTTCATCGGCCCCGACGAGATTTCGGAGGTACCGGTCGCCGCCGTTCGCGCCGGCGATCTCGTGCTGCTGCGGCCCGGCGAGCGCTGCGCCGTCGACGGCGTCGTGGTTGAGGGCCGCTCCGAGATCGACCAGAGCCTGATCACCGGCGAGACGCTGTACGTGCCGGCCGAGCAGGGCACGGCGGTCTATGCGGGTTCGCTCAACATTTCCGGCACGCTGCGCGTCCGGGTGTCGGCCGCGGCCGAGGGCACCTTGCTCGCCGAGATCACGCGCCTGCTCGACAACGCGCTGCAGGCTCGCTCGCGCTACATGCGCCTCGCCGACCGCGCCTCGCGGCTCTATGCGCCGGTCGTGCACGCAACAGCGGCGCTCACCGTGCTCGGCTGGGTGCTGATGGGCGCGAGCTGGCATGACGCCATCGTCACCGGCATTGCCGTGCTGATCATCACTTGTCCCTGCGCCCTCGGGCTCGCGATTCCCACCGTGCAGACCGTGGCGTCGGGCGCGATGTTCAAGTCCGGCGTGCTGCTCAATGCGGGCGATGCGATCGAGCGCCTCGCCGAGGCCGATCACGTCATCTTCGACAAGACCGGCACCTTGACGCTGCCGGAGCTCGAGGTCGTCAACGCCGCCGACATCCCTGCAGATGTGTTCGCGCTGGCCGGCCAGCTAGCGCTGTCGAGCCATCATCCGGTGGCCGCGGCGGTGGCCCAGGCCGCCAATGCGCGGTCGCCGCTGATGGGCGCGGTCGAGGAGCCGGGCCAGGGTGTCCGCGCCGTCGTCGACGGCGTCGAGATCAGGCTGGGACGTCCAACCTTCTGCGGCGCCGAGGCGCTGGTTGCGCAGACCGGCAGCGTCGATCCCGAGGCCTCGGTGGTGGCCTTCAGCCGCGGCGACAGCAAGTACCTGTTCTCGGTGCGGCAGGGCTTGCGCCCCGACGCCGCCAAGATCGTCGCCGGCCTGCAGCGGCGCGGCATCAAGGTCGAGATCCTCTCGGGCGATCGCGAGGCGGCGGTGGCCGCGGCCGCCAAGGCGCTCGGCATCGGCGAGTGGCGCGCCGGCGTCACGCCGGCCGACAAGATCGCGCGCATCGAGGAGCTGAAGCGCGCGGGCGTCAAGGTCATGATGGTCGGCGACGGCATGAACGACGCGCCGTCGCTCGCCGCCGCGCACGTCTCGATGTCGCCGATCTCGGCCGCGCATCTGAGCCAAGCCACCGCGGATCTCGTCTTCCTCGGTCGTCCCCTGGCGCCGGTGCTGGCCGCGATCGACTACGCGCGCAAGGCGCTGCATCTGATGCGGCAGAATCTGTGGCTCGCAGTCGGCTATAACGCCCTGGCGGTGCCGCTGGCGATCAGCGGCGTCGTCACCCCGCTGATCGCGGCAGCCGCGATGTCCGGCTCGTCGATCATCGTCATGCTGAATGCGCTGCGTGCCCGCAAGGTGGCCGGGGAGGCCGCGTCATGGAAGTGATGATCATTCTCGTCCCGCTCGCTCTGGCGCTCGGCCTTGCCGGCCTGGTCGGCTTTCTCTGGTCGCTGAAGAGCGGCCAGTATGAGGATCTCGAAGGGGCGGCCTGGCGCGCCATCGCCGACGACGATGAGCAGGCCCCGCCGGCTCAGCCCGAGGCCGCGCCGAGCCGGTCCTGAACGCCTGGCAGCGTCATCCGACGCGCCAGGTATCCCGCGACCGCGAGCGCGGCGGCGATGCCTGCCACGCAAGCCGTCCAGCCGAACCGGTCGAACAACTGGCCGAGCACGGCCGTTCCGATGATGCCGCCGGCGAAATAGCTGGCGAGGTAAAGACCGCTTGCAACGCCCTGATCGTGGGCGGCGGTCTTTCCGACGAAACCTGTGGTCACGGCCTGGGCGAAGAACGTGCCCGCTCCGACCAGCACCATGCCGGCGAGCACCGCCCCGAGCTGTGACGACAGCATCAGGACGAGGCCGAGGCCTGCGGTTGCGAGTGCGCCCCAGATCGCGCCCTGTGTGCCAATCCTTGCGACCGTCCGGCCGGCGAGCAGCGTGGTGACGATCGAGGGCAGGAAGACGAAATACACCAGTCCGACCTCCATCATGCCGAGCGACAGCGGCGGTCGCACCAGCACGAAGTTCACGAAGGTGAAGGCGCCGATGAAGGCGAACAGGACGCAGAAGCCGACGCCGAAGGCCGCGCGCAGCCGGCGGTCGCGCAGGTGATCGGCGATGGCCCCGCCGCGCAGCCGCATCGTTCCCTGCGCACGCATGGCCGCGCCTCCGACCGCGAATGCGGCGAGAAGGGCGCCGCAGACATTGAGCGCGGCGAAGACGTAGAAGGTCGGCTTGAGGCCCAGGGCACCGGTGAGACCGGCCGAGAGCAGGCGCCCGACCAGATTGCTGGCGACGTTGCCGGTGATATAGGCCGCGAAGGCGCCGCCGGCCTCGCTGGCGGTGCACTGCTCGCCGAGATAGGCAAGGGTGAGGGCGAACGCCGAGGCCATGCACAGGCCCTGCAGGATGCGCAAGCCTGCGAACACCGTCAGGTCGGGCGCGCTGCCGAGCAAGGCGGTGAAGCCGGCGAGCAGGGCAAGGCTGGCGACGATGCCGATCCGGCGATCGATCAGCGGGCTGAGCAGGCCGATGACCAGGCTCGCGATCGCCATTCCCAGCGTGCAGGCGTTGACGGCAAGCCCCATCTCGGCCGCGCTGACCTGATAGTAGCGCGCGAGGACCGGCAGCATCGCCTGCGCCGCGAACAGATCGACGAGGCTGAAAAAGGCGAGCAGGCCGACCAGGACCGCGCGCCGCGCCGCCCTTCGTGCATTCACATCGGCGGCTCCAATCGGCAACCGTGCGGACAGATCCGTCATGGCAATCTCCTCGGCTCCACAGGCAACGCGGCCGCATCCGGATCGCCTGCCTGAAGGGGGCGATCCGAAGGCGGCTGGCGGAGGCCCGCGATCTACATGTTGTGATCGTGCGGATCCTTGCGAACGTCGCCGACATAGAGGATGACCGTCTCCTTGCCGTCGTTCTTCCACCAATGCGACGTGCCGAACACCTCGGCTCTCAGATCGCCGGCCTTGTGCAGGATCGGCTCGGCGCAGTTGCTGGCATATTCGATGATCTCGCCCTGCTGAACGAAGATCAGCGCCGGGCGATCGTCATGGCTGTGCCACGGCACGATGCCGCCGGGCGCGATGGTCAGCTTGCGGAAGCGCAACTCGCGGTCCTTGATATTGGCGGGCTGCTTGGCGAGATCGATCGCGCCAAGCGTGACGTCGGTAACGCCGACCGCCTTGACGTCGGCTTTCTCACGTACGCCGGCCTTGATCTTGTCGGCCGGACACTCGCCGGCGCGGGCGCCGGACGCCGCGATCACCGTCGTAGCAACGGCCAGGACGAAAGCAGCGCTCAGGCGGCGCGCGCGTGTAGGTGCGATCTGCATCAACATGTCATTGTCTCCTCTGATGGAACAGCGGCCCGCGCCGAGCGGGCATCGCGAGGCGCACCATCGGGGAGCAGGGGACATGATGGAAATGCATCCTTTCTCTGGAGCCGATAGACCGCCGCTATCGATAGGCGGACGCTATCCTCGCGATTGGACAACGGCATTTCTCAAGCAGAGCAGGTCGCGCTTGTAATGCGGACGCCCGATGACGGGCGACAGCATTCATGAGGAGGAGATATCCATGACCCGCCTGTCCAAGACCTTGATCGCCGCGGCCGTGGTCGCGGTCTCTGCCACCGCAGCCATCGCGCAAGGCGGTCTCGATCTCGCGCCCGGCATGGCCTATGTCTACAGCGCCGGCAAGACCAGCATGATGACGATGGCCGCCGGCGACGCCAATCATCGGGCCATGATGCGCCACGCCAGGAAGGTGCCGAACAACACCGTCTTCTTCATGAGCGACGGGCAGCTCTATTCGGCGTCCGGCATGCTCGATCCCACCGGCAATTTCTATCGGCCCTGAGCGCGACGGTCGGGCAGGCCGCCCTTGTGGTCGGCTTGCCCGGGAAACTATCATGGTTGGGGTCCTGAACCTGCCGGAGCTGCTCATGACAGTGCTTTCACCCGCGGATGCCGAGCGGCTCAGACAGGCCTTCCTGCAATGCAGGGAGATGCAGGGCACCCTGCGTCAGCAGCTCGAGGCCTATGCCGCTGCGGGTCGCGAGATCTTTCCGGCCTACGCATCCGCCGTCGACCGCCTGGTGGCGCGGCTCGGAGACAACGGCGGCGGCGAGACTGCGCCGCGGCCCGGTGAGACGATGCCGCCATTCGTCCTGCCCGATGAGGCTGGCCGGCTAGTGAGCCTGCAATCCTGCCTCGTCCGGGGGCCGGTCGCCGTGATGTTCTTCCGCGGCCATTGGTGCCCCTATTGCCGGCTCAACGTTCGCGCGGTGATCAAGGCGCAGGAGCGCATCGACGCCGCGGGCGGCGCGATCGTCGCGATCATGCCGGAGCTGCAGGCGTTCACGCAGCAGTTCAAATCGGACGCCGGCGCCACCTTCCCTGTGTTGACGGACCTCGACAACGGCTATGCCTTGTCGCTCAACCTCGCGATCTGGCTTGGTCGTGAGATCCAGCAACTACTGGCGCACCAGGACCTGGCGAGCTTCCACGGCAATGACGGCTGGGTGTTGCCCATTCCGGCTGCCTTCGTGGTCGGGCGTGACGGTCTCGTAAAGGCGCGTTTCGTCGATCCCGATTTCCGCAAGCGGATGGAAATCGACGATCTGGTCGAAGCGCTTCGCCAGGCCGCGGCTCAGGACAGCTGAGCGAGCCATTCCTGCCAGTTCCTGCCGCGCAGCATGCGCATCACGGTCGAGGCAACCGCCGTGCGTTCACGGCCAGCAACGCCGTAGAGATGAACGGTGCGCCGCACGTCGAGTCCGTCGACGGTGGCCCGATGCAGGGTCTCCGGCAGCGTGGTCGTTTGCGGCACCACACCGATGCCGACTCCGGCTTCCATCAGCGCGATCAGGTCGCGTTCGGAGTGGACATCATGAGTTCGTCCGAGGTCGACGCCGCGTTCGCGGAGCAGCGTGCGCAACCTGTCCGCATGTTCGCAATAGTTGCGGCACAGCAACGCGTCACCGCCCAGATCATCGATCGCGATCGGATCCTGCCCGGCCAGCCGGTGCCGGCTGCTCACGGCGAGCGCGAAGTCCTCCGTGAAGAGAGGCCAGACATCCAGCCGATCCCAGGTCTCGTCGATCTCCGAGGCGATGCCGAGCTCCGCTTCGCCGCTCTTCAGATGCTCTGCGATCATGCGGCTGCTGCCGCGTAGAAACCTGAGCTCGAGCTGGTTGAACTGGCGCTGCAGCTGATCGAGCAGCGGGATCAGCAGCGCAAGGTCGACCGAGTCGGCGAGCGCGATCCGGAGCGTGCCGAGCTCTCCGCTCTTGAAGGACGAGGCGAGGGTTCGCGCGCCAACGGCAGCCTCGTAGCATTGCTTCAGCAGTGGATGCATGCGCTGGCCGAGCTCGGTGAGTTGCGCGGCCGGCCGCTCACGCCGGAACAAGTCGCCACCGAGCTCGGCTTCGAGCTGCTTGATCGCACGCGTCAGCGACGGCTGCGTCACGTTGCATTCCTCGGCCGCGCGCGTGAAGTGCAGCAGCCGGGCAACGGCAAGAAAATACCGAACCTGATGCATTTCCATCGAGGTGCTCCGTTCGATCGGGCTGACGTCCCGGGTGCAATATCCTACCAAGCGGGGCTTGGCACCAGCGATTGCGATAGCGAGCACCTATCGTGTGGCGAGCCAAACGGCATTTCCATTGGTCATGGCGGCCCGGCAATTTGTGCAGGCACGGGGCTCAACTGCTCGGACGAAGGCGACGCCATGGCTGTAGATTCACTGAAAGCCCGATCCACATTACCTCCGTTGTCCGGCAGGGTGGCGGTGATCACCGGCTCGTCCAGCGGCATCGGTCTGGGGATTGCGCAGGCACTTGCCGGTGCCGGGGCGCACGTCATGCTGAACGGCTTCGGAGCTCCCGAGGAGATCGGCCGCATCAGGTCGCAGATCGCTGCGGAGTTCGGTGTTCGCACCGGCTATGCTGCGGCCGACATGACGCAGCCGGAAGCGATCGCGAGCATGATGGCCGGTACCCTGCAGGAATTTGGCCGTATCGACATCCTGGTCAACAACGCCGGCATTCAACACGTCGCGCCGCTCGAGCAGTTTCCCGTCGAAAAGTGGGACGCCATCGTTGCGGTCAATCTCTCGTCGGCGTTCCACACGATGCGGTTGGCACTGCCGTCGATGCGGCGGAATAGCTTCGGTCGCATCATCAACATCGCCTCGGCGCATGGCCTCGTCGCGTCGCCGTTCAAATCGGCCTATGTCGCTGCCAAGCATGGCATCATCGGCTTGACCAAGGTCGCGGCGCTGGAGGCGGCCGAGATCGGCATCACCTGCAATGCGATCTGTCCAGGCTACGTCTACACGCCGCTGGTCGAGGCGCAGATCGACGGACAGGCCAGGGCGCACGGCATCTCCCGCGATCAGGTCATCCGCGATGTCCTGCTGGCGCAACAGCCGAACAAGCGCTTTGCAACGGTGGAGGAGATCGGTGCGCTCGCCGTCTTTCTCGCCAGCGATGCCGCCGCATCGATCACCGGTGTTGCCCTGCCGGTCGATGGTGGTTGGACCGCACATTGACGGTTGGGCGATGTAACAGCGACGGGAAAACTGCGAACAGGACAATGCATCAGGAGGGAGACATGAGGAGGGAGACATGGCCGACGTCGACGACACGATGTGCGCGATGATCGATCGCAGCAGGCTGCCTGGGCAGGTGGTTCTCGTCCTGCAGGGCGGTGGTGCGCTCGGTTCATACCAGGCCGGCGTCTATCAGGCGCTGCACGAGGCTGGTCTGGAGCCGGACTGGGTGATCGGGACATCGATTGGCGCCATCAATGCCGCTCTCATCGCCGGCAGCCCGGTGCAGGAGCGCATGACGCGGCTGCGGGAGTTCTGGAAGCGGATGCACCGGCGGCCAGCCTGGACAGTGCGCACGGCCTTTCCGGATTTCAACGAGCGGCTGTCCTATTGGACGACCGTGACGCATGGGATTCCGGGCTTCTTCCGTCCCAACGCCCTGGCGCATGCCGGGGAGTCCTATCCGCTCGGTGCCGAGCAGGCCGGCTATTACTCGACCGCTCCGCTGCGCGAAACGCTGCAGGAGCTCGTCGACTTCGATCGTCTCAACAATGGCGGTCTACGCCTCACGGTCGGGGCGGCGCATGTCAGGACGAGCCGGATGAGCTATTTCGACAGTCGCGACGAGGTGCTGGATGTCCGCCACATCCTGGCATCGGGCGCGCTGCCTCCCGCGTTTCCGGCAGTTCGCATCGATGGCGAACTGTATTGGGACGGCGGCATCCTGTCGAACACGCCGACCGAGGTCGTGTTCGACGACAATCCGCGAAAGGACTCGCTGATCTTCGCCGTGCATCTGTGGAATCCCGAGGGAGCCGAGCCGACGACCATGGCGGAGGTGTTCAACCGCCACAAGGACGCGCAATATTCGAGCCGGATCTCGAGCCATATCGCGCGCCAGCAGCAGACGCATCGGCTGCGGCATATCATCAATCAGCTTGCGGTTCATTTGCCGGAGTCGGCCCGCAATGATCCGGCGATCCGCGATCTTGTCAGTCACGGTTGCCAGACGCGGATGCATGTCGTCCGGCTGCTGGCCCCGCAACTCGCTCGCGAGAGCCATACCAAGGATATCGATTTCACCGAGCGAGGCATCATCGCGCGCTGGACTGCGGGCTATCAGCACACGCGATCGGTCCTGCAGCGCAGGCCCTGGTCGGGCGAGCACGATCCGCTCTCCGGCGTGGTGTTGCACGATCCCTCGGTCACGCTTGCAGCGGCTGCGGAGTAGAGGGCCCGATGAGCCGAGTCGATCCGATTGGCGCGGTATCGCGGCATTCAGATACCGCTCGGATCAGCTCAGTTTAAGGGATTAGTCGCCATTCGTTCTTAATCATTATGGCGCGGCAGCATCGCCGCGATTCGTGTTTGCCGACCGCGCGGGGACGTCGCCGGAGGCCGCTGCGCCAGCGCGTATCGGCCGACGCGAGCGTGACCGGCCGGGCAGCGATATTTGATTGGGAACGGCCGATGTCCGAGCGCTCGGTGCTGCAGAATGAGACGATCAAGCCGGAGACCGGTGCGGTCAGTCTCAAATGGAAAATTCTTGCCGGCAATCTGCTGACCGGCTTCTTCGCGATGGCCTTCGCCTTTGCGCTCGCATGGAGCGGGTGGGGCGACTTGCGCAAGCGCGAGCGGGCGGAGCAGGTTCTGGACGCCTTCGAGCTGGCACTGAAGGTCAATGCGCAGATCCCGCTCGAGCGCGGCCAGTGGAATCTGCTCGCGGCGGCCGGGTCCGCGTCGGCGGATGATGTCGCCAAGCTCGACAAGGCCATCGCCACGACGGACGAGTCGCTGGCACGGGCCAAGGCCGCCGCGCAAGTTGCGGGCCTGCCGACCACCAACATCGATGCCGCAGCGACGACACTGCGTGGCGTCCGTTCGGCGGCGCGCAACGCTGTACCGCTTCCGGCCGCGCAACGTCCGGCGAACATCCAGGCGACGACCACGGATGGCCTCGGTCGGGCGGCCGAGTCCCTGAATGCCGCCATCGACGAGACCGCGATCGAGCTGTCGGGGGCCGGCGGCGAGGTCGAGAACCTGTTGCCTTCGGCCCAGCTTGCGCAGCTGTCGCAATCGATGCGCACGATCAACGGCGCGCGCTCCGCCGTGCTGCGCTTCTTCATCCAGAACGTCAGCTGGACCCCGGCGCGTCTTGCCGAGGTGACCGAGCAGAGCGGACAGGTGACCCTGCTGTGGCAGCAGATCGAGCTCGCGGCGCGCAGCGTTCGCAATACGCCGGAGGTGTCCGCCGCGCTGGAGCACGTGCGCACGACCCTGATGGGTGCTGGCGAACAGCGCTACCGTCAGATCGTCACGGCGGGGCGCGACGGACAGCCGTCGCCGGTCACGGCTGAGGAATGGGGCCGCTGGACCACGCCGATGCTGAACAACGTCATCGTGCTGCGCGATGCGGCGCTGAAGTCCGCGCATCAGGCCATCGATCAGGCGATCGGCGCGGCGCGGCTGCGGCTGTTCATCGCGCTCGGCGTTCTGCTGCTGGTGGCGATCGTGTCGGTCGCCGTGGTCATCGGCGTCGTCCGCGGCGTCATCGGCCCGCTGGTCGGACTGACCGGCGTGACCCTGCGCCTCGCCAATGGCGAGCTGAGCGCCGATATTCCGAACGAGTCCCGCAAGGACGAGATCGGCGCGATGGCGCGCGCCCTGAAGATCTTCAAGGACGCGCTGATCGCCAAGAAGGCCTCGGACGAGGCCGCGCAGCGCGACGCGCAGGCGCAGATCGATCGGGCCCAGCGGCTGGATGCGCTGACGCGCAACTTCGAGTCGACGATTGCCGACATCGTCAACACCGTGTCGTCGGCGGCCTCGGGCCTCGAGACGTCGGCGGACATGCTGACAAACACCGCTAGCCGCTCGCAGGAGCTCAGCACGGTGGTGGCGGCTGCGTCGGAGGAAGCGTCCGCCAACGTTCAGTCGGTCGCCTCCGCCACCGAGGAGCTCTCCTCGTCGGTGACCGAGATCAGCCGTCAGGTCCAGGCGTCGGCCCGCATGGCCGGCGACGCCGTGCAGCAGGTGCGCCAGACCAATGGGCGCGTCGCCGAGTTGTCGCAGGCCGCAGCCCGCATCGGCGACGTCGTCGAGCTCATCAACAGCATTGCCGGACAGACCAATCTCCTCGCACTCAACGCCACCATCGAGGCGGCGCGCGCCGGCGACGCCGGCCGCGGTTTCGCGGTGGTTGCGACCGAGGTGAAGGCGCTCGCGGAACAGACGGCGAAGGCGACCGAGGAGATCTCACAGCAGATCTCGGGCGTGCAGGCCGCGACGCAGGAATCGGTGAATTCGATCCAGGCGATCAGCTCGACGATCGAGCGGCTTGCCGAGATCGGAGCAGCCATTGCGGCGGCGGTCGAAGAGCAGGGCGCGGCAACGCAGGAAATCTCGCGCAACGTGCAGCAGGCCGCCCACGGCACCCAGCAGGTCTCGTCCAACATCACGGACGTGCAGCGCGGCGCCTCGCAGACCGGCTCGGCCTCCGCCGAGGTGCTGTCGTCGGCCAAGTCGCTGGCTGGAGATTCCAACCGCCTCAAGCGGGAGGTCGGCAGCTTCCTGGAAGCGGTCCGCGCAGCGTAAGAAGCCAGCCTTTCAAGCGGGCTACGACGCCAGCATCTTCCGGTACAGTGCGTTGTAGCAGGCGGCCGACAGGTTCCAGCTGAATGAGCGTGCCATCGCCGACAGCCGCATCTCGTTCAGCCGTTCGGTGCTGGTGAACGCCGAAAACGCGCGCTTAACCCCGCCGAGGAAGGATTCCGCCGACGGCTTCTCGAACAGGAATCCGGTCTCGCCATCTGTGATGGTCTCGGCGAGGCCGCCGGTCTGGTGGCCGATCGGCAGCGAGCCGAAGCGCTGGGCATACATCTGGCTCAGGCCGCATGGCTCGAAGCGCGACGGCATCAGGGTGAAGTCGCTGCCGGCGAAGATGCGCCGCGCCTGTGCATCGTTGAAGCCGATGGCGACCCCGATCGCGTCCGGCCGGCGGCGGTGGGCCTCCATCAGCGCGCGCTCGATGGCGGGCTCGCCGGTGCCGGTGACCACGATCTGGCCGCCGGCGCCGACGATCTCATCGGCGGCTTCCAGCACCAGGTCGATGCCTTTCTGATGGACGAGGCGCGCGACGATGCCGAACATCGGACCGCGCGACACGGCGAGGCCGAACTGCTTGCGGACGTAGTCGGCGTTGGCCTTCTTGCCCTTCCAGTCGCCCGCGGCGAAGGGCTGCGCCAGCTGCTGGCAGTAGCGGGGATCCCAGCTCTCGTCGATGCCGTTGAGAATGCCGGTCAGCTCATCGGCATTGGAGCGCTGCCGGAGCAGGCCCTCCAGCCCGCAGCCGAGCTCGGGCGTCGTGATCTCCTGGGCATAGGTCGAGCTGACCGTGGTGAGATGCGACGCATAGATCAGACCGCCCTTGAGAAAGGACAGTTTGTCGTAGAACTCCAGACCGTCGATGTGGAACGAGGATTCGGGGGCGCCGATCCGGCGCAGCGACTCGCGCGGGAACAGGCCCTGATAGGCGAGGTTGTGGATGGTCAGGATCGACGGTACGTCGACCCCGCGCCACGCCAGATAGGCCGGCACCAATGCGGCCTGCCAATCATTGGCGTGGACCAGATCGGCTGCCCAGTTCTTGTCCAGCGTGCCCGCCGCCAACTCGGCGGCGGCGGCGGCGAGACGGCCGAAGCGGATGTCGTTGTCCGCCCAGTCCTGCCCGCTTTCGTCGCCATAGGGGTTGCCCGGCCGGTCGTAGAGCTCGTCGCAGAGCAGGACGTAGACCGGCAGGCCGTCGCGGGTCGACGACCGCCCCAGGGCGCAGCCCGGCATCTCTGCCAGGGGCGCGCAGTGGCCGACGATCTCGATGTGAGTGAGTTGCTCGATCACGTCCCGGTAGCCGGGCAGCATGATCCTGACATCGGTGTGTGAGCGCAGCGCCCGGGGAAGTGCCGCCGAAACGGCAGCCAGTCCGCCCACCCGGACGAAATCGTCCATTTCGGTCGTAACGAACAGAACCCGCAAGAGATGTCCTCGATCAAGCCCCATGTTCGTCCTATGCAAGAAAAGGTCCAAATTCAGTCATGAAGAAAGGCGCTGCCGCACCGCGGCGGGACGCCAAACGCTTTCGACATCGAATGGTTCGATCTAGAAACGACCTGCACAACGATCGATGGCTTACGCTTTGTGAATCCGCGACGGCAAAGCGGACCTTCGGCCTCGGTGCCGAGCGAGAAGAGTTCAAACCAGGGAGCTGCCAGGGTGAGTCTAGTGGGAAACGATGAGAGCCGTTTGACAGGATGTTTCGAGGGACTGCGCGTCCTCGACTTCTCGACCACCATCGCCGGCCCGCACTGTGCCCGCATGCTTGCCGATATGGGAGCGGAGGTGATCAAGATCGAGTCAGTCGAAGGTGAAACCATGCGCACCCGGCCTCCGATGCGTCATGGCTGCTCTACCGCTTTCGGTCAGCTCAACGTCGGCAAGAAGAGCGTCGTGCTCGACCTCAAGTCGCGCGACGGTGTCGCCGCGGTGCGTCGGCTGGTCGCATCGGCCGATATCCTGGTTGAGAACTTCCGCCCTGGAGTGATGCAGCGGCTCGGGCTGGACTATGCGGCCTTGAGCGCGCTGAATCCGCGGCTGATCTACTGCTCGATCTCGGGCTACGGCCAGACTGGCCCATCGGCGGAACTCCCGGCCTACGCCCCGGTGATCCATGCGGCTTCGGGCTACGACATGGCGCATCTCGCCTACCAGCCGGGGCGCAGCCGACCCGATTATTGCGGCATCTACCATGCCGACGTCGTCACCGGGACCTACGCGTTCGGCGCCATCGCCTCCGCTCTGTATCAGCGCGAACGCAACGGGCGCGGCCAGCACATCGACTGCTCGATGCTGGAATCGATGCTGAGCCTGACACTGAACGAGATCCAATGGTCGCAATTTCCCGTCGCGCAGCCGTCGCGGCCGACCTTCGGCCCGGCGGAGTGTCGCGACGGCTATGTGATGATCGCCATCGCCAGCGAGAAGACGTTCCAGAACCTGATGACCGCGATCGGCCATCCGGACTGGGTCGATGATCCCAGATTCGCAAAATATTCCGACCGGCGGGCAAACTGGGGGGCGCTGATGGATGGCGTGGAAGCCTGGTCGCGCCGGCTCACCGTCGCCCAATGCCTGGAGGCATTGAATGCGGGCGGCGTGCCAAGTTCGGCCTACCGCAGCGTGGCCGATGCGCTGGCTGATCCGCAGATCGCGCATCGCGGCGCGCTGGCCGATGTGGAGGATGCAGCCGGCAGCTTCAAGGTCGTCAACCTGCCGTTTCGGATGTCGGAAGCGAAGGTTGCGGCCGGCCCGCGGGCCGCAAGCCTCGGAGAGCACACCGTGGAAATCCTGCGGGGGGCTGGCGTAGGCGACGCTGCAAAACCTTGAGCTCGCTGAGGCAAAACGCTGCAGGGCTGCCATGACCGCAGGCGCTGCGCGCAGCCTTGCCGCTCCTCGCGTTTCCAGCCAATGTCGCGATATCGCAAGAACAGTCCGGACCAGCCGGACGCGCTCATGCCGGGGAGGAGGTCCAAGGCGACGTTGCCGCGCGCAGCCTCGCCGCTCGTCCCGTCGATGCGCCACCGGTCGCGCCCGCACCGGACTACGGGAGTGAAACCATGAAGAGCTTCAAGGTCACCGATTTCAATGCGCCGCTGACCGAGGTCGACGAGCCGACACCGCAACCATTCGGCAAACAGGTGCTGATCAAGGTGAAGGCGGCCGGCGTCTGCCACAGCGATCTGCACATCTGGGAAGGCGGCTATGATCTCGGGCACGGCCGCAAACCGCTGTCCCTCAAGGATCGCGGCGTGTCGCTGCCGCGGACCATGGGCCATGAGAGCGCCGGTGAGATCGTGGCGTTCGGGCCGGAGGTCACCGAGGCGGAGAAGGGCGGGCTGAAGGTCGGCGACGTCGTGCTGGTCTATCCCTGGATCGGCTGCGGCAAGTGCGCGACTTGTCTCGCCGGCGACGAGAACATGTGCCTGAAGCCGGCCTCGCTCGGCGTCTATTGCGACGGCGGCTATGCCGACCACATGACGGTGCCGCATCCGCGCCACCTGATCGATCTCAAGGGGCTCGATCCGGTGACGACCGCGCCTTACGCCTGCTCCGGTGTCACGACCTACAGCGCGCTCAAGAAGGTCGAGAAGGATTTCGACACGCCGATCGTGATCTTCGGCGCCGGCGGCCTCGGGCTGATGGCGCTGTCGCTGTTGAAGGCAATGGGCGGCAAGGGTGCGATCGTGGTCGATATCGACGCGCGCAAGCGCGAGGCGGCGCTGGCGGCCGGCGCGCTGGCGGCGGTCGACGGCAAGGCGCCGGATGCGCTGGAGCAACTGAACAAGGCCGCAGGCGAGCCGATCCGGGCCGTCATCGACCTGGTCGGCAATGCCGCCACCGCGCAGCTGGGCTTCGACTGCCTCACCAAGGGCGGCAAGCTGGTCATCGTCGGCCTGTTCGGCGGCGGCGCGCCGTGGGCGCTGCCGCTCATTCCGATCAAGGCGGTGACGATCCAGGGCAGCTATGTCGGCAATCTCCGCGAGACAAAGGAGCTGCTCGACCTCGTCCGCGCCAAGCACATCGCGCCGATCCCGGTGACGCCGATGCCGCTCGCCAAGGCCAACGATGCCCTGCGTGAGCTGCAGAAGGGTCAGCTGGTCGGCCGCGCCGTGCTGACGCCGTAGGACACACCCTCTCCATCGTCATTGCGAGGAGCGAAGCGACGAAGCAATCCAGAGTCTCAACCTGGGCCCTGGATTGCTTCCGCCGTCGCCCTTCGGGCTAAGGCGGACAAGTCGCTTCGCTCGCAATGACGGCGCTAAATCCCTCGTGTGACGAAGAAAAAAGCATGCCCTCCACCAACGCACTCCACATCGCAGTCCTCCCCGGCGACGGCATCGGTCCTGAAGTCATGGCGCCGGCACTCGAAGTGCTGCGCAAGGTCGAGGCCAAGGCCGGCCTGTCGTTCCGGTTCACCGAGGCCCAGGCCGGCGCGAACAACTATCTCGCGACCGGCGTCTCGATCGCCGACTCCACGATCCGGCTGTGCGAAGAGGCGGACGCGATCCTGCTTGGCGCCTGCGGGCTGCCGTCGGTGCGCTATCCCGACAACACCGAGATCGCGCCGCAGATCGAGCTGCGCTTCCATTTCGACCTTTATGCCGGCGTGCGGCCGGCGCGGCTGATCCCGGGCGTGCCGAGTCCGATCGTCGGCGCCGCCGAGCGCGGCATCGACTTCGTCGTGATCCGCGAGTCCACCGAAGGCCTGTTCGCTTCGATGGGCAAAGGTGTCGTGACGCATGAGGAGGCGCGCGAGACCCTCGTCATCACCCGCAAGACATCCGAGCGGCTGTTCAACTTCTCCTTCAAGCTCGCCGCCCGGCGCCGCGCGCGCGGCCGCTCGGGGACTTTAGCCTGCGTCGACAAGGCCAACGTCTTCAAGGCCTTCGCCTACTTCCGTAAGATCTTCGACGAGGTCGCTCAACTTCATCCGGACGTGAAGACGGACCGCCTCTACATCGATGCTTGCGCGCTCATGCTGGTGAAGCGCCCGTGGGATTTCGACGTTCTGGTCACCGAGAACATGTTCGGCGATATCCTGTCCGATCTCGCCGCCGGTCTCGTCGGCGGCATGGGCATGGCGCCGTCGGCCGACATCGGCGATCGCCACGCCGTGTTCCAGCCCTGCCACGGCACCGCGCCCGACATCATGGGGCAGGGCAAGGCCAACCCGACCGCGATGATCCTGTCGGCCGCGATGATGCTGGACTGGCTGGCGGACACCCATGGCATCGAGGGGGCAGCCGAGGCGGCCCAGCGGATCGAGCAGGCCGTCGACCAGGTCTACGCATCCGGCCTCAAGCCATTCGAGTTCGGTGGCAATGCCGGCACGATCGACGTGACCAGGGCGGTGCTGGAGGCGCTCTAAAGTCCCTTGAAGGCTGGCTTGCGCTTCTCCATGAAGGCGCGGCGGCCCTCGCGGAAATCCTCCGAATCCATGCAGATGTCGCCGATCCGCTTGATGGCTTCCATGTCGCGGCGGCTTTCGTCCTTCAGCACCTCGGCGATGGTGATCTTGGCGGCCTTGACCGCCAGCGGCGCATTGACGGCAATGGTGCGGGCGATCTCCAGCGTGGCCGGCAGCAGTTCGTCGTTGCTCATCATCCGGTCGACGAGGCCGATCCGCAGCGCCTCCGCGGCATCGATCCGCAGGCCCGTATAGAGCAGCAGCCGCGCCTGCGACGGGCCGACCAGTGACACCAGGTTGCGCAGGCCGTCATAGCCATAGGCGATGCCGAGCCTGGCGGCGGGGATGCCGAACTGGCTGTCCGCGGCGGCGAAGCGCATGTCGGTCAGCATCGCGATCTGCAGGCCGCCGCCGAGGCAGAAGCCGCTGATGCAGGCGATCGTCGGCTTCGGGTAGCCGGCGAGCAGCGCCCGCTGGGCGGCGCTTCGCTCGGCATAGGCCTCCGAGGCCGCGGCATTGTGGCGGCTCTGCTCGAACTGGCTGATGTCGGCGCCGGACACGAAGGCCTTGCCGCCGGCGCCGGTCAGCACCACGACCCGGATCGCGTCATCGTCGCGCAGCGCGACCAGTGCCTGGCCAAGCCCCTCCCACATCTCCAGCGACATCGCATTGCGCTTGTCCGGGTTGTTGAAGGTGATGATGCCGACGCCATCGCCCGCTCTGGTCATGAGGATCTTGTCCCCGGCGAAGGTGGTGGGGAGCTCGGAGATAGTCGGCATGTGGGTCCGTCCGCAGGAGGGCAGGCGGCCGGCATCGTTCACCGCGCCGGTGACGGCGTCAATGCAAGTTCAGGACATGATGGGCAGGCAAAGGGACGTTCGGGCCGAGCTCTCGACCTGTGCACGGGTGGCCCAGGAGAGGACGCGCAGCGTTCATGATCAGCGTCGGCCGGACGGAACCGAAACGCCGGCATGCCGCCACTTCCTATGACGGCAGAGAGCACGAGATTATAAAAGCGACGAAGCCTCAGACCGCGCAGCGATCGCTGTGCGGACGAGAAGGGCCGGTGTGTCGGCCGCGCCGATCGCTCGGCCTTGAGCCGAGGCAGTGAACTCGCCCGAGCTGGCAGAGCGCCTGGCGCCCCCAAGTTGCGCCCTCGAGCGAAGATGGCCCATATCCATCACGGGCAGACCTGTCTGACGGATCAGACAGCCTTGCCTATTCTTCGTTCGCTGCGATCGATTCCATCAAGGATACCAGCTGACGTTGCACGGTCTGGTCCTTGATCTTGCTGTAGGCGCGCAGCAACCGCAGGCTGAAGGCTGAGTCCAGGAACAGGAGGCTCTCGACCTCGCGCGCCTTGCTGTCGCCGTCGTAGAAGAACGTCACAGGCACGTCGAGCGCGGTGGCGATCTGCTGCAGACGCGCAGCGCCGACCCGGTTGACGCCCTTCTCGTACTTCTGGACCTGCTGGAAGCTCACGCCGAGCTTCTCGCCGAGCTCGGCCTGCGAGATCTTCTGCTCTACACGCCGCAGGCGAATCCGCTTGCCGAGCTCGATGTCGGGCTTGCCCGCACTGCGCTGCTTCATTTTCTTTGCCGCTGATTTGTTCATACTGATTTTACCGTCCTTCCATCGGAAAGCCCCCGAATAGATGGGTCAGGGGTTCACCCATATATACTGTTTTAAGTTGCTGTGGATGAATGAATTCGTCTTTAAACCACGGGTATTTGCCAGGGTTAAAAGCCTCGACCAGCCAGTCGATCATGTGACGCACCCTAGGGATGCGTCCGGTGGTGGCATGATAAGACAGCCAGATGTCGTAGGACCACTTGAGGTCAACCTCCAGTGGTATGATCTTCCCGCCCAGGGCACTCGCATAGGTTGGGAAGACCCCGATGCCGGCGCCGTGCGCCACGGCCCAGTAATTGGCGCTCGAGACATTGGTGGTCATCGCGATCAGGTCCCGCTGTTCGAAACCGGGGAAGATGGTGGCGAAGGCGGCATTGGCGGCGGCTTCGTCCGCCACCTGCAGAACCAAGCGGTGTTTGACGAGATCGTCAATCGTCTTTGGGATGCCAAATATCTCCAAATATTTCTCGCTCGCAAAGCACATCAGGTGCATGCGGCCAAGCCGGACCAGCTTGACGTCGAGCGCCGCCGGCCGGGAGAGGTGGATGGCGACGTCGGCCTCGTGACGCGACACGTCGGCCGAGCGCATCGCGCAATAGAGATCGACCATGACGTTGGGAAAGCTCTGCTGAAATTCGACCAGCCGGGGCGCCAGCCAGAACGTGCCGAGCCCCTCGGTCACCGCGACCCGGACCTCGCCCGACGCAGCGCCGGCGAGACCATCGCCCGCGCGCAGCAACTCGAATGACGCGGCCTCCATGTGCTCGACGGCGGAGACCACCAGCGCGCCTTCGTCGGTCAGCCGAGCGCCGTGGACATCGCGCGTGAACAGCGTCGCACCGATCTGCCGCTCGAAATCATCGATGCGTCGCCGTACGGCATTGATCGAGAGCGTCAGCCGCTCGGCCGCGGAGCGAAAGCTGCCGGCCCTGACAACCTCGAGGAATATCCGCGCTGCATCCCAGTCGGTGAGGCTTGCCTGCGCCGATTTGCTCACGGTCGACTTGGCCGGGGCGGCCCGGCCCGTCGCAGTTCTTGCCGGCTTGCTCGCCGTTGCGCCCTTGGCGCCGCCACTCTCTCGGCTCAGTTCAATGCTCGATCCTGCCCCAGCAGACGAGCCGCCGTGCTCCCCTGGTGCCAGCGTCGCAGGGGTCTCGGCTAGTTCCCGGCGTTCCTTCTGAGGAACGCCCCGTTCCGCCGCAACGCGCATACAAGCTCTCTCCGCCTGCTAGAGTGATTCCGATAAATTACGGGCAGGGCACGTTCGTGCCATGATTTGGTTGAGCGATCGAGGGTCGATGAGTCTGCCACCTTCAGTTCTCTGCAGCATGGTCTTACTGCCAGCAGATGCGCGGTCTGACACATCATGTAGGACAGGGACACGCTTAACGCGAGTCGAACCTAAGATCGACGGTTTTTGCCTCGACCGCAATGAAATGGTATTCGAAGATGGGCCGTTGTCATGCTATCGTGATGAACGGATCGTGGCGCTAATTCATCGAATGCCGGGGAGCGGTGATGTCTCTTCACCCTGCGTCATGCCAGGACGCCGTCGTGCCGTCCCAGGGGGTAGGTGCATGGCTCGGCTGAGCCGCATCGGCAAAGCGCAGGGGAGCAACGACATGACGTATTTGGAAGCCATCCGCGAGTCGGGAGTTGCTCGGCTCCATCTCGTCGCACGCTACTAGAACGGAAACGACGCCTGTGGCCAATTCAGACGAACAAATGCTTGCAGTGCTTGCGTCCCTCGAGCAGTGCCGCGCCATGCTCGCGGCGACGGGCAATCGCGAATCGGCGCATTTGGTCTCGGTTGCCATCCTCGACCTGCGCATGAAGCTGAACCGTCTGAGCGAGGACGATCTGAAATCGCTTTGCGATGAGATGGTTCAAGCCGACAATCCCGACAAGCTGCGCGATGCGAAGCTGCAGCTAGGTCAGCGCCGGCCACCGTTGCTTCGAGTGGTGAAATAGCACAGTTCGGTGTGTGCACAAGGGTGCATTTGGCGCATTTGTGATATGTCGTGATCCCACGGTGAGGCGCGCGCCGGCTCGCAGACGAGCCGGTTGAAGCGAGGCGACACTCCCTATCGGGGCGGGGGACTTCGCCAATGAGGCCCCGATCCGGGGGCGTCGGGCTCTATCCTGGCGAAAGCCCGCAGGCCGTGATCATCGTTGACCGCCGTAACTTCGGCACGTCTGTTGCGTATTCCCCGCATCGGCGGCAAGAAGCGTCGTGCCCCGGCTTGCGCCTGGAGGGGCGTATCGCGGGACTCGCATGATCCAGAACGTATCGATTCCGGCCGCGTTCATTGCTGGCTTGGTCAGTTTTCTTTCGCCCTGCGTGCTACCGCTGGTTCCTCCGTATTTGATCTATCTCACCGGCGCCACGATCGAGCACATCGAGAGCGACGAGCCTCCGGCCGCGTCGCGTCGCGCCGTGATGATCTCGGCCGCACTGTTCGTGCTGGGCTTCTCCACCGTGTTCGTGATGCTGGGGGCGAGCGCCTCGCTGATCGGCGGCCTGATCCGGGCCTGGTCGGAGCAGTTGTCCATCCTCGCCGGCGTCGTCATCATCGTGATGGGCCTGCACTTCCTCGGCCTGACGCGGATCTCGTTCCTGATGCGCGAAGGGCGGCTGCCGATCCCCAAGCCGGTCGGCCTGTGGGGCGCCTATGTCATGGGGCTCGCCTTCGCCTTCGGCTGGACGCCGTGCATCGGGCCGATCCTGGCGGCGATCCTCTCGATCGCAGCTGCGGAGACGACGGTCGCCAAGGGGGCCGGGCTTCTTGCCGTCTATTCCGCCGGCCTCGGCATTCCGTTCCTGGTCGCGGCGTTCATGATCGAACAGTTCTCGGCGCTGTTCATCCGCATGCGTGGCCATCTCGTGAACATCGAGCGCGCGATGGGCGTGCTGATGATCGCCACCGGCATCGGCTTTCTCACTGGCGCGGTCTCGACCTTCAGCATCTGGCTGCTCGAGACGTTCCCGGCGCTGCAGAGGTTCGGCTGACGCGGCTCAATCGTCGAGCTTGCAGGTGATGGTGTAGACCACGCCCGGCGGCAGGAAGTCGACCGTGGCCTCGCCGCCGAGCTGATCGCGCGCGCTGCGCTCGATCAGGCGGGAGCCGAAGCCGCGCTGGATCGGCGCCGAGACCACCGGGCCGCCGGTTTCCTGCCACACCAGCCGCAGCCGTGCCGGCAGCTTCTTCGCCGCGTCGGCCGCGTTCGCCAGCTCCCAGGACAGATCGACCGTGCCGGTGTCGTTGGAGAACGCACCATATTTGGCGGCGTTGGTTGCGATCTCATGCACGATCATCGACAGCACGACGGCGAGCCGCGGCGACAGCGCCACCTTCGGGCCGGAGATCCTGATGCGGTCGGGCGTGTTGAGGCGGTAGGGCTTGAGCACGCGCTCGATCACGTCCTGCAGCTCAGAACCCTGCCATTTCTCCTTGCTGAGCAGATTATGCGCCTCGGCGAGCGCGCCGAGCCGGCCCTCGAACTTCTCACGCTCAAGGCGGCTGGCGCTGCGGAAGGTCTGCACCGCGATCGCCTGCAGGATCGCCAGCGTGTTCTTGACCCGGTGATTGAGCTCCTCGATCAGCAGGTCGTGCAGCATCTCGGCGCGCGCGATCGTCGTCGCCATCCGCACCGCGAAGGCCAGACCGATCGCCAGCATGATGCCGCCGAGCAGGCTGGTGACGGCGAGGTTGCGCCACAACGGCGCAACCAGCGAATCCTCGGCGATGCCGGCGCCGATGGTCCATCCGGTGAGGGTGGAATGGGTGAAGCTCGACAGCAGCGGCACGCCCTCGAGCGATACGCTCGACAGCGTCGCCTCCTGCTCGCTGCGCATGCGATCAAACACCGAGGGCGAGGCCTGCTTGCCTATCGTCTCCGCCGGATTTGGCACGCGTGCGAAGACGGTCGCCTGGCGGTCGAGCAGCGACAAGGTCCAGTCCGGATTCGGCCGCTGCTTTTCCAGGATGGTCTGGAACATCTCGATCGGCGGGCTGAACGAGATGTCATAGACGACCTCGCCGTCGCGAAAGACGGGCACCTCGACGGTGACGATCAGGCTCTTCTTCACGACGCCGTAGAACAGGTCGGAATATTGCGGCTGCCGGGTCTCGAACACGCGGCGGGTGATCTCGCGGTTGTTGCGCGTCGGCAGGTGAGCCGTATCCGTCGTCGCCGACGAGAACAGCTGGCGTCCGTTGCGGTCGGCGACCACGATCGTGCCGTTCTTGCCGTACTGCTCGAGGAAGCCCGTCGCGATCGGCCGGAAGCGTTCGAAATCGCCGGTGGTCAGGGCATCGGTCAGCGCCAGGACCTGAACGCCGCCAGTCATGCGCTGCATTTCGGCATCGAGCGTCAGCCGGATGCTGCGCACCGTCTCCAGCACGCGCTGACGGGCGTCGCTGCGATCCTGCATGTAGCTGTGCAAGACGATTCCGCCTGCGAACAGGATGAGCGGCAGTGTGGTCCCTGCGACCAGAAGAGCAAGCCGGATCGGCAGGGAGAGTTTTGGCACGGATGCCCCGTTTGAGCTGGCGCTGCTGATCGCCGTTGGGACTGACGCAGGCGGGAGACGCGTCGGGCGGAGGCGAATTTGTGCGGCGAGCGCATATCAGGCTGGAGCGGCTGCCTCCGCAAGGGCTCGGCGGTTGCAGCCGTTCACATGACTGTCAGCATAAGAGAGCACCGCGTGCACGCCAAGCGCAACGCGCGGGGATCGCCGGTTCCCTGAGCGGCTTTACCGCCACGACGCCGCTCCTAGACGTTGCTTTCGGTGATCGCCGCGTACACCATCGTGCGCAGCTCGCGGCGGATCGGGTAGGCGCTCGACGGCAAGACCTGGGTCATGAAGATCGTGATCAGCTCCTCGGCCGGGTCGATCCAGAACGCCGTGGAGGCCGCACCGCCCCAGGCATATTCGCCGGCGCTGCCGGGAATCAACGTCTTGGCCGGATCCATCGTCACCGAGAAGCCGAGACCGAAGCCGATCCCGTTATAGGCTGCTTCCGCGAACATCGAGCGCGACAGCGCCGGCAGGTCGACGCCGCCCGGCAGATGGTTCGAGGTCATCAGCTTCAGCGTCTTCGGTCCGAGCAGCCTGACGCCGCCGAGCTCGCCGCCATTGAGCAATGCGCGGCAGAACGTCAGATAGTCGGCCGTGGTCGAGCACAGGCCGCCGCCGCCGGAGATGAAGTCGGGCGGGCTCAGGAACGAGCTGGTCGCCGGGTCGTCCTGCAAGGTCAGGCCGCCCTTGCGATCGGCGGCGTGGAACGACAAGGCGCCGCCGGCATCGGCCGAGTAGCACGCCGCCAGCCGGTGCGCCTTCGCCGCGGGCACGTGGAAATCGGTGTCGCTCATGCCGAGCGGATCGAAGATGCGCTGCTTCAGGACTTGCTCGAACGGCTGGTCGGCGATCTTGCCGACGAGATAGCCGACCACGTCGGTCGAGACCGAGTAGTTCCAGGCCTCGCCCGGCGAGAATTCGAGCGGAATACGCGAGAGATCATCGATCATCGACTGCAGCGTTCCCGCCTTTTCGACTGCGCCGATCTTGGCGTCGCGATAGGCGGCATCGACGTTCGATCGCTGCTGGAAGCCGTAGGTCAGGCCGGAGGTGTGGCGCAGCAGGTCGACGATCAGCATCGGCCGCGACGGCGGCCGGCTGACAAAGGCCGGCGCGGTGCCGGCGACGAACACGCCGAGATTCTTCCACTCCGGAATGTATTTCGCGACCGGCTCGTCGAGCGCGACCTTGCCTTCCTCGACCAGCATCATGAAGGCGACCGAGGTGATCGGCTTGGTCATCGAATAGATGCGGTAGATCGTGTCGTCCCTGACCGGGACCTTGCGCTCGACGTCGGCATAGCCGAGCGAGCTCGCATGCACGATCTTGCCGCGGCGATAGACCATCAACTGCGTCCCGGGAAAGCGGCCGGCCTCGACATAGCGCTGCCGCAGATGGGCATCGATGCGATCGAGCGCGGCTTTCGACATGCCGACGGTTTCGGGCGAGGCGGGTGTCGGGGCGAGCATCGGGCGTCTCCGCTATGATCGGTTTCTGGCGGCCTGCGCGAGGATCGGCCGCGCATCCCGTTTGTTCCGGGTGATAGCCGAAAATCGCGCCGCGTCCAATGGCAGGCCAGGCATGCGTCGTGTACCCTTTGCGCCGGGAGGAATTGGCAATGACACAATTCAATGAAGGCGAGCTCACGGAGGCCGTCGTCGCGAGCCTCGAACGGACACCCGATCCGCGCGCGAAATTCCTGCTGCAGGAATTGGTGAAGTCGCTGCACGATTATGTGCGCCGGACGGAGCTCACTTTCGACGAATGGGCCGCCGCCATCGACTTTCTCACCCGCACCGGACAGACCTGCACCGCAAGCCGGCAGGAGTTCATCCTGCTGTCCGACGTGCTCGGCGTGTCGATGCTGGTCGACGCCATCAATCATCGCGACCGGGCAGGGGCGACGGAGACGACCGTACTCGGCCCGTTCTACGTCGGCGAGCACAAGGTGACGCCCCACGGCACCGACATCTCGGCGGATCTCAAGGGCGAGAAGATGTTCGTCCAGGGACGGGTGACCGATCTGGCGGGTGCCCCGCTGGCAGGCGCCGCGGTCGATGTCTGGCATGCCGACGACGAGGGCTTCTACGATTCGCAGCGGCCGTCCTATGAAAGCGATGGTCCGTCGTCGCGGGCGCGCTTCATCACCGATGCGGATGGCCGCTTTTTCTTCCGCACCATCCTGCCCTGCAGCTATCCGATCCCGACCGACGGTCCGGTGGGACGGATGATCCTCGAGACCAAGCGTCATCCGATGCGCCCGGCCCATGTGCATTTCCTGGTGGACGCCAAGGGCTACGAGCCGCTCATCACCCATGTCTTCGTCGGCGGCGACGAATATCTCGACAGCGACGTCGTCTTTGGCGTCAAGGACGAGCTCATCGCCCAGGTCGAGCGGCGCAGCGACGCTGTGATGCCGGACGGCAAGCTGGCCATCGGGCCATGGCACTTGATGACCTACGATTTCCGCATGAAGCCGGGAGCGGGCGTGGCGCCGAGGCCGCTTGGCGCGATCGCGCCTGAACCCGCCTGATCCGCAGCCGGCAGGTCCGCCTACCAGCCGCCGTGGCGAGCCGCGAGCAGGATGATCACTGCGATCGCGAGCAGCGCAGTCGTCGCCTTCCAGAACAGCAGCGGATTGCGCTCGATCAGGGGCGTCCGGCCGCCGCCGATATAGGCGGGATTGGGGTGCCGAAGGTCGAAGACGAATTCCGAGAGGCTCTCGTAACGTTTGGCGGCGACGGGATGGACGGCGCGCCGGAGTGCGCCATCGATCCAGAGCGGGACGGTTTGGTCATCGCCGGAGGCCGGGTGATAAAGCACCTTGCGAAACTGCGCCCGGGTTCGTGCACGTGCCATCTGCGCGCCGTAGGGCAGCCGGCCCGTCAGCATCTGGTAGGCGATCACGCCGAGCGAGAACTGGTCGGACCATTCGGAGCCGCCCTCGCCGAGAAAATATTCCGGCGCCGTATACTGCTGGGTGCCGAGGATGCTGTCGTGGTCGGCAGCCGGATCGGCCTCGACCACGCCGCTGACGCGCACCGATCCGAAATCGATGATCTTCACCGTCCCGGTCCGGTCGATCATGATGTTTGCAGGCCGCAGATCCTGGTGCAGCACTTCCTTGCGATGCAGCGCCTGCAGCCCCCTGGCGATCTGCTCGATGATGTCTCTGACGGCATCGAGATCGGCTTTGGGATGGTCGATCATCCATTGCGCCAGGGTCTGGCCTTCGACGAATTCGGTGACGACGTAGAGATGATCGCGGCGACGCGTCGATGGGAAGGCCTTCAGCACGTGCGGGTTGTCGATCCGCCGCGCAATCCAGTCTTCCATCAGGAACCGTTTGAGATAGGCCGGGTCGCCGCGCAGGTCGATCGAAGGCACCTTGAGGGCGACGGCGAGCTCCGTCTCGACGTCGACGGCCAGATAGATGTGGCTGCGGCTGCTGGCGTGGATCTCGCGCACGATCCGGTAGCCCTCGAAGATCATCCGCGCGTCCAGCACCGGCGCCGGCGGCAGCTGCTCGGCCTGGACCGGAATCTCGGCGGCATCGCCGGCACCGAGTTCGTCGATCCGCACGATCTGGATCGTGAGATTGTCCGCGCTGCCCTGCGCCAGCGCCTCAGCGACGATGATACGGGCCGCCTGGTCGAGGTCGTGGGAATTCTCTTTCAACACGTTGGCGACAAAACGCTTGCCCACGTGTTCGTGAACGCCGTCGGTCGCGAGCACGAAGATGTCGCCGCGCTCGATCCGAATGGCCTGATAGTCGATTTCGACCTCGGGATTGACCCCGAGCGCACGCCCCAGATAGCTCTGCTGCGACGAGATGATGACGCGATGATCGTCGGTGAGCTGTTCGAGCGAATGGCCTGCGGGGCGATAGATGCGACAATCGCCGATATGGAAGAGATGCGCCGTGGCCGCCTTGATCACCACCGCGCTGAGCGTGCAGACGTAACCCTTGTCGCGGTCATAGGCGTATTGGCTGGCTCTGGTCTGGGCGTAGAGCCAGGAGTTGGCCGCGGCGATCACGCGTCGCGCCGAGGTCTTCACCGACCAGGCATCCGGCGTACAATAATAGTCGGTCAGGAAGCTCTTGACCGCCGACTCGCTCGCAATGTGGCTGACCTCGCTGCTGCTGATCCCGTCCGCGATGGCGATCGCGATGCCCTTCAGGCTGAGCGCCGGCTCATCGGGAATCAGTGCGCCGTGGAAGTCCTGGTTGCCCGGCTTCTGCCCTTTGTCGGAATGCGCTCCGATGGTGATCCGCAATGGCATTTGGGCTATCGAGCGATTTGAGGAGAGTCCGACCTTAACTGAAGCCGGGCTCTCCAAGGGAGACGGAAATCAGGCCGCGACGCGGGCTGCGATCTTGGCATCACGCTTCGGCTGCGTCCTGATGTGAGTGGCATAGAGCGTCAGGCCGGTGAACGAGAGACCGCCGACGAGATTGCCGAGCACGGTCGGGATCTCGTTCCAGATCAGGTAGTCCATGATCGAGAACTTCGCATGGAGCATCAGCCCCGACGGAAACAGGAACATGTTCACCACCGAATGCTCGAACACCATGTAGAAGAACACCAGGATCGGCATCCACATCGCCAGCACCTTGCCCGGGACCGTCGTCGAGATCATCGCGCCGACCACGCCGGTGGAGACCATCCAGTTGCACAGCATGCCGCGGATGAACAGCGTCGCCATGCCGGCCGTGCCATGCGCCGCGTAGCCGAGCGTCCTGCCTTCACCGATATTGCCGATGACAGCGCCGACCTTGTCCGGCTCCTGCGTGAAGCCGAACGTGGTCACGAATGCCATCATGAAGGCAACGGTCAGTGCTCCGGCGAAATTGCCGATGAAGACGAGGCCCCAGTTGCGCAGCACGCCCGCGAGGGTCACGCCCGGACGCTTGTCGATGAGCGCCAGCGGCGACAGCACGAACACGCCGGTCAGCAGATCGAAGCCCAGCAAATAGAGCATGCAGAAGCCGACCGGAAACAACAGCGCGCCGATGATCGGCTGGCCTGTGTTCACATTGATGGTGACGGCAAACCAGGCCGCGAGCGCCAGGATCGCGCCAGCCATGTAGGCGCGGATGACGGTGTCCCGGGTCGACATGAAGATCTTGGACTCGCCTGCGTCCACCATCTTGGTCACGAATTCTGAAGGCGCGAGGTACGACATTCAAACGTCCTTTGTTTGCTCTCGGGAATAGATTGCGCGCTGCCTTGCGAGAGGTTCTGGCTCTCGCGGGACATCGCCACGGGCAGGCGGATCGGATGTCGAATGCGGGGAAGGGCGTCACGACGACCGCGCCGAGGTGACCCCGGTCGCGAGCGCGCGTCCGTCCCGGAGATCAGGCGCCATCGGCCTCGACAGTCCGGCGAACCGCAGTCATCGTTGACTTGTAGGCGTCGAAGCAATGCCTGTGCCAATTTTGACGCCAATCAAAAGATCATCGATTTCAATCGATTACGTTTGGACGTCCGGGCCGCGGCTGCTTGAAAGGGCTGATTTGCTGCCCTGGTGCTCATGGAACAATCGCGCCATGCCCACTTTGTGTGCGGCGCACACAAAGTGGGCGAATCGCAAATTTTGGATGCGGCCTTCTGCCTCTGATGGATTTGCTGTGTGCAGTTAAACGATTGAATTTACTTGTAAATTCAAAATTGATGCGTTGGCACGAAGCTTGAAAGAGCATTCGCGACGCCATCGATGCCGTCCGCGCAATCCTCATCCGAATCGTGACGCTGCCCCTTCCGAGGCCACCTCGGAACACGCGCCTTCGTGCGTGGCGCAGCGACCCGCAACGGACGGCCTTTTCACCCATCGAGCGCTCTTCAGACAAAGGACGACAGCACTCATGACGAAGACTGCCAATCCTGCTCGCCGCAACGGCTTCAGCCGTCGTCAGCTTCTCAAGGCGGGCGCCGGCACGGCTGCGCTGCTAGCAGCCGCGAAGCTGAACTTGCCGGGCGGAGCGTTCGCCCAGGGGGCGGGGCCGGAAGTCGCCAGCGCCAAGCTCGGCTTCATCGCGCTCAGCGATGCCGGTCCGCTGTTCGTGGCCAAGGACAAGGGCATCTTCGCCAAATACGGCATGCCCGACGTCGACGTACAGAAGCAGGCCTCGTGGGGCACCACGCGCGACAATCTCGTGCTCGGCTCTGAAGGCAACGGCATCGACGGCGCGCACATCCTGACCCCGATGCCGTACCTGATCTCCTCGGGCAAGGTGACGCAGAACAACCAGCCGACGCCGATGTACATTCTGGCGCGGCTCAATCTCGATGCGCAGTGCATCTCGGTCGGCAAGGAATATGCGGACCTCAAGCTCGGCCTCGATACCGCGCCGTTCAAAGCCGCGCTGGAGAAGAAGAAGGCCTCCGGCAAGTCCGTGAAGGCCGCGATGACCTTCCCGGGCGGCACCCACGATCTCTGGATCCGCTACTGGCTCGCCGCCGGCGGCATCGATCCCGACAAGGACATCGAGACCATCGTGGTGCCGCCGCCGCAGATGGTGGCCAACATGAAGGTCGGCACCATGGACTGCTTCTGCGTCGGCGAGCCGTGGAATGCGCAGCTCGTCAACCAGGGTATCGGCTACACCGCCGTCACGACGGGCGAGATCTGGAACAAGCATCCCGAAAAATCCTTCGCGATGCGCGCCGCCTTTGTCGACAAATATCCGAAGGCCGCGAAAGCGTTGACGATGGCGGTGATGGAAGCGCAGCAGTGGGCCGACAAGATGGAGAACAAGCAGGAGCTTGCGACCATCATGGCCAAGCGGCAGTGGATGAATTGCCCGGTCGAGGACGTCGCCGGACGCACGGCCGGCAAGTTCGACTACGGTACCGGCAAGGTCGTCGACAACTCGCCGCACATCATGAAGTATTGGCGCGACTTCGCGTCCTATCCATTCCAGAGCCACGATCTCTGGTTCATCACCGAGGACATCCGGTGGGGCAAGTATGAGGCTGGCTTCGACGCCAAGTCGCTGATCGCCAAGGTCAACCGCGAGGACATCTGGCGCGAGGCCGCCAAGGAGATGAACGTCGCAGCCGCCGAGATTCCGACCTCCAAGTCGCGCGGCAAGGAGACCTTCTTCGACGGCAAGGTGTTCGATCCGGAAGATCCCGCCGCCTACCTGAAGTCGCTGTCGATCAAGCGCGTCGACGCCTGATCAGGACCTCCCGCTGCGCGCGCAAGGCGCGCGGCCTCTCTCATTGCACGGAGAAAGATTTCCGATGTCCATGCCAGCGTTGACCAACGATAGCGCTCCCCAGGTCGTGCCGACCGCGGCGGCGTCCACCTCGGCGTCCATCGTGACCATGACGCCCAAGCAGGCGCCGAAAGCCGAACGCTATGGAAAGATGGCCCGCGAGGCCGCGGTGCGCGTGGTGCCGCCGTTGATCGTGCTGGCGCTGTTCCTGCTGATTTGGGAGCTGGTCTGCCGCCGGGCCGGCTCGGCGCTGCCGCCGCCCTCCCGGGTGTTCAGCGATACCCGCGAGCTGATCTTCGATCCGTTCTTCGATCATGGCGGCATCGACAAGGGACTGTTCTGGCATCTCGAGGCCAGCCTGCGCCGCGTCGCCTTCGGCTACGCGATTGCTGCCGTCGTCGGCGTCGGTGTCGGCACGCTGATCGGCCAGTCGGTGTGGGCCATGCGCGGCCTCGATCCGATCTTCCAGGTGCTGCGCACGATCCCGCCGCTCGCCTGGCTGCCGCTGTCGCTGGCGGCGTTCCGCGACGGCCAGCCGTCGGCGATCTTCGTCATCTTCATCACCTCGGTATGGCCGATCATCATCAACACCGCGGTCGGCATCCGCAACATTCCGCAGGACTATCGCAACGTCGCCGCGGTGGTGCAGCTCAATCCGCTGGAGTTCTTCGCCAAGATCATGATTCCGGCGGCCGCGCCCTACATCTTCACCGGCCTGCGCATCGGCATCGGCCTGTCGTGGCTCGCGATCGTCGCGGCCGAGATGCTGATCGGCGGCGTCGGCATCGGTTTCTTCATCTGGGACGCGTGGAATTCCTCGCATATCAGCGAGATCATCCTGGCGCTGTTCTATGTCGGCATCATCGGCTTCGTGCTCGACCGCCTGATTGCGGTCGTCGGCAAGATCGTCACCCGCGGCACCGCGACGAATTGAGAGGTAGAGATCATGGCCTATCTGAAGCTCGACCACGTCGACAAGACCTTCACCCGCGGCACCGCCACCACCGAAGTGCTGAAGGACATCAACCTCTCGATCAACAAGGGCGAATACGTCTCGATCATCGGCCATTCCGGCTGCGGCAAGTCGACGATGCTCAACATCGTTGCGGGGCTCACCACGGCCACGACCGGCGGCGTGCTGCTGGAGGAGCGCGAAGTCAATTCGCCGGGACCCGACCGCGCCGTGGTGTTCCAGAACCACAGCCTGCTGCCCTGGCTGACGGTCTACGAGAACGTGCGGCTCGGCGTCGACAAGGTGTTCGCCAAGACCAAGACCCGCGCCGAGCGCGACGCCTGGACCATGCACAATCTGAACCTGGTGCAGATGGCCCATGCCAAGGACAAGCGGCCCAACGAGGTCTCCGGCGGCATGAAGCAGCGCGTCGGCATTGCCCGTGCGCTCGCCATGGAGCCGAAAGTGCTGCTGCTCGACGAGCCGTTCGGCGCGCTCGACGCGCTGACGCGGGCGCATCTGCAGGACTCGGTGATGGCGCTGCACCAGAAGCTCGGCAATACCATCCTGATGATCACGCACGATGTCGACGAGGCGGTGCTGCTGTCCGACCGCATCGTGATGATGACCAACGGCCCGAGCGCGCATATCGGCGAGGTGCTCGAGGTCGCCCTGCCGCGGCCGCGCAAGCGGCTCGAGCTGGCGACCAACGCCACCTACGTCAAGTGTCGCCAGCGCGTGCTGGAGTTCCTGTATGAGCGGCATCGCTACGTCGAGGCGGCGTGACGATTGGAAAGCGGAGAGCGCATCGAACCGCTCTCCGCGTCGGGCAACTAACGGGTTCTCGTTTCCATCATAAGGATTTCCCATGACGCCGTCTCAGATCGCATTGGTTCAGAATAGCTTTGCCAGGGTCGCGCCGATCTCCGATCAGGCCGCGACCATCTTCTACGATCGGCTGTTCGAGGTCGCGCCGCAGGTGCGCGCGATGTTTCCCGACGATCTCACCGAGCAGCGCAAGAAGCTGATGGCGACCTTGGCGGTCGTCGTCAATGGATTGACGAATCTGCCCGCGATCCTGCCGGCGGCAAGCGCGCTCGCCAAGCGCCACGTCGATTACGGCGCCAAGCCGGAGCACTATCCGGTGGTCGGCGCCGCGCTGCTGTGGACCCTCGAGAAGGGACTTGGCGACGGCTGGACGCCCGATGTCGCCGATGCCTGGACCGCGGCCTACGGCACGCTGTCCGGCTACATGATCGCGGAAGCCCATGGCAAGGCGCAGGCGGCGGAGTAGGCGCTTTGAGTGAACCGCTCGTCATCGTCGGCAACGGCATGGCTGCCGCAAAGCTGGTCGAGGAATTGTCGCAGACTGCGCTCGGCCGCTACGCGATCGCCGTCATCGGCGAGGAGCCGCGGCTCGCCTACAACCGCGTGCTGCTGTCGTCGGTGCTGGCCGGCGAGGCCGCGTCCCACGAGATCGAGCTCAAGCCGGCGGCCTGGTGGCGCGAGCGCGGGGTAACGTTGAAATACGGTGCGCGCGTCACCGCCATCGATGTCGGCCGTCGCGAACTGCGGATCGAGAACGACGAGAACGTGGCGTTCTCGCGCCTGGTCCTCGCCACCGGCTCGCTGCCGCTGCGGCTGCCGGTGCCGGGCGCCGATCTGCCGGGTGTGCACACATTCCGCGACAGCCGGGACACGGACGTGCTTCTGGCGCTGGCGGCGAAGAAGGGGTGCGTGGTGGTCGTCGGCGGCGGGCTGCTCGGGCTGGAAGCGGCCTATGGCCTGGCGCGTGCCGGCGCCAGGGTGACGCTGTTGCATCTGATGGACCGGCTGATGGAGCGGCAGCTCGATGCGCCGGCCGCCGCGTTGCTCAAGTCGCTGGTGGCGCGCAAGGGCATCGAGGTTCTGCTCAATGCCAGCACCGCGGCCATCCATGGCGATGGTCGCGTCGAAGGAGTCGAGCTGGCCGATGGGCGGCGCCTTGCCACCGACGCCGTGGTCTTCGCGGCCGGCATCCGGCCGAATGTGACACTGGCGAAGGAGGCGGGGCTCGCGGTCAATCGCGGCATCGTCGTCGACGACGCGATGCAGACCTCGGCGCCCGGCATTTTCGCGCTCGGCGAATGCGCCGAGCACCGTGGCACTTGTTATGGGCTGGTCGAACCTGCTTATGAGCAGGCGCGGGTGCTGGCGCGGCATCTCGCCGGCCGCCAGGCGGCCTATGGCGGCAGTGTCGTCTCGACCAATCTGAAGGTGTCGGGTGTGTCGGTGTTCTCGGCCGGCGACTTCATGGGCGCCGAGGGCAGCGAGGCGATCGTGCTCAACGACGCCAGGCGGGGCATCTACAAGAAGCTCGTCATCGCCGAGGGACGCCTCACCGGCGCCGTGCTGATCGGTGAGACTCAGGACGCGTTGTGGTATCGCGACCTGATCCGGAGCCGCGAACCGGTCGCAGCGATCCGGACAGCGATGATGTTCGGCCGCGCGGGGGCGCGGCCGCAGGCAGCGTGAGAAGGGGCCACGCACGACGATGACGACGCTCGATCCGAAGCTGCCGATGGTGCGCACCGCCTGTCCTTATTGTGGCGTCGGTTGCGGCGTGCTCGCCACGCCCGACGGTCGCGGCGGCGCGGCGATCTCCGGGGATCCTTCGCATCCGGCCAATCTCGGCCGGCTCTGCTCCAAGGGCTCGGCGCTCGGCGAGACGCTCGGGCTGGAGAGCCGGCTGCTGTACCCGATGATCCGCTGCAAGGGCGGAATGCAGCGGGTGGCCTGGAGCGATGCGCTCGATCACGTCGCGACCCGGCTGAAGCACATCGTCGCCCGCGACGGCGAGGATGCAGTGGCGTTCTATCTCTCCGGCCAGATGCTGACCGAGGACTACTACGTCGCCAACAAGCTGATGAAGGGCTTTCTCGGCTCGGCCAATGTCGACACCAATTCGCGGCTGTGCATGGCCTCGTCGGTCGCCGGCCACCGCCGTGCCTTCGGCGCCGACACCGTGCCCGGCACCTATGAGGATCTCGATCAGGCCGATCTGCTGGTCTTCGTCGGCAGCAACGCCGCCTGGTGCCACCCGGTGCTGTACCAGCGCATGCTGGCCAACAAGCAGGCGCGCGGCGCCAGGTTCGTGGTCATCGATCCACGTCGCACCGACACGTCGAGCGAAGCCGATCTGTTCCTGGGATTGAAGCCCGGCGCGGATGCGGCGCTGTTCTCCGGCCTGCTGGTGCATCTCGCCGACAGCGGTGCGCTCGATCACGACTACATCAACGCTCACACCGGCGGCTTCGACGAGACCCTGGCCCGCGCCCGGAGCCTCGCCGGCAGCGCCGCGGCGACCGCGCTCGCCACCGGCCTGTCCGAGGTCGACGTCGCCGCCTTCTTCAAGCTGTTCCGCGATACTCCCAAGGTCGTCACCCTCTATTCGCAGGGCGTCAACCAGTCGGCGCAGGGCACCGACAAGGTCAACGCGATCCTCAACTGCCATCTTGCGACCGCGCGCATCGGCAAGCTGGGCATGGGGCCGTTCTCGCTGACCGGCCAACCCAATGCGATGGGCGGCCGCGAGGTCGGCGGGCTCGCCAACCAGCTCGCGGCCCACATGGGCTTCACGCCGCCGGACATCGACCGCGTCCGCCGCTTCTGGAAGGCCAAGGACATCGCCACCCATGAGGGTCTCAAGGCGGTGCAGATGTTCGAGGCGATCGCGCGCGGCGAGATCAAGGCGCTGTGGGTGATCGGCACCAACCCCGCGGTGTCGCTGCCGGACGCCGATCTGGTCCGCGCCGCGCTCAAGAAGCTCGAGCTGCTCGTCGTGTCCGAGAACGTCCGCTCCAACGACACCGTCGATGCTGGCGTCCACGTGCTGCTGCCGGCGCAGGCCTGGGGCGAGAAATCGGGCACGGTCACCAACTCCGAGCGCCGCATCTCGCGCCAGCGCGCCTTCCTTGCGCCGGCCGGCGAGGCCATGCCGGACTGGTGGATCCTGAGCGAGGTCGGCAAACGGCTCGGCCACGCGGGCGCCTTCAATTACAACTCTGCGGCGGACGTGTTCCGCGAGCACGCGGCGTTGTCGGCGTTCGAGAACGACGGCACGCGCGACTTCGACATCGGCGCGCTGGCGACGCTCACCGACGACGAATACGACGCGATGGCGCCGGTGCAATGGCCGGCGCGCGCGGGCAGGCCGCCCGAGCCGCGCTTTTTCGCCGAAGGCGCCTTCTTCACCAACGATCGCAAAGCGCGCTTCGTCGCGCCGGAGGTGCCGGCGCTGCGCGGCGAGACCACCGCCGCCCGCCCGCTGCGCCTGAACACCGGTCGCATCCGCGACCAGTGGCACACGATGACGCGCACCGGCTTGAGCCCGCGGCTATCAGCGCATCTGCCGGAGCCGTTCGTCGAGGTGCACCCGGATGACGCGCTGCGCTATGGCCTGATGCATGACGGTTTCGCCAAGGTCACGACCGAGCACGGCCAGTGCATCCTCAAGGTCGTCGTCAGCGAGCGCCAGCAGCGCGGCATGCTGTTCGCGCCGATCCATTGGAGCGCCACCAACTCATCGCATGGCCGCGTCGGCGCGCTGGTCGCCTCCTACACCGATCCGTTCTCCGGCCAGCCCGAGGCCAAGGCGACCCCGGCTGCGATCAGTTCTTATGAGTACGTATTCCGCGGCTTCATCCTGTCGCGCAACGAGCTCACGCTGCCGTCCAACCTGTGGTGGGCGCGCGCGACGGTGCAGGGCGGCTTCGGCTATCTGTTCGCCGACAACGGCGATCTGTCGCGCTGGCCGGCCTGGTTCAAGGCGCGCGCCACCGACGATGTCACGGACTACATGGATGTCGGCGGCGGCGTCTATCGCGCCGCGTCGTTCGCCGACGATCGCATCGAAACCTGTTTGTTCGTCGGCCCCGGCCATGATGCTGGCGACTGGAACGTCGTGAAGACGATGTTCGCCGCCGACCGCCTCGACGACGACCAGCGTCGCACGCTGCTGTCCGGCCGCGCGCCCGACGGCGTCGGCGGCGGCCCGATCGTCTGCGCCTGCTTCGGCGTCGGCCGCGACACCATCTGCGATGCGATCACGGCAGGTGCGCGCACGCCCGCCGCCATCGGCGCGCAGCTCAAGGCCGGCACCAATTGCGGCTCGTGCATTCCGGAGATGAAGCGGCTGATCGCGCAGACGGCCACGGACGCCCCGCCCATCGCGGCGGCGAGCTAGCCGAGAACACTGTCGTTCCGGGGCGAGGCCAACGGCCTCGAACCCGGAATCTCGACATGGTGGAAATGAAACAGCGCAAGACAAGCTCGGGATTCCGGGTTCGACGCTGACGCGTCGCCCCGGAATGACGTGGGTGTGGAAGCGTGTCAGATGCCTTGAGCAGGGAGGGCACCCAATCGACGCCGTGCGCCTCATCCACTATGCTCCCGCGCATGAAGCACAAGACATTCGGAACCGGCGGCGGCGGCGTCTCCGTCATCGGGCAGGGCACTTGGTATCTCGACCACGCCGATCGCCGCCGCGCCATCGCCACGCTGCGGCGCGGCCTGGATCTCGGCATGAGCCACATCGACACCGCCGAGATGTATGGCGATGCCGAGCTCGTCATCGCCGAGGCCATCGCCGGCCGACGCGACGAGGTGTTCCTGGTGTCGAAGGTGCTGCCGAGCAACGCCTCGCGCAAGGGCACCGTCACCGCCTGCGAGCGCTCGCTGCAGCGGCTGAAGACCGACCGGCTCGACTGCTATCTCCTGCACTGGCCGGGCTCCTATCCACTCGCGGAGACGGTGGCGGCGTTCGAGGAGCTCAAGGCGGCCGGCAAGATCGCGTCCTGGGGCGTCAGCAATTTCGACGTCGACGATCTCGACGAACTGCTGGAGGTCGCAGGCGAGGGCAAGATCGCCTGCAACCAGGTGCTCTATCATCTGCAGGAGCGCGCCATCGAGCATGCCGTCATCCCGTGGTGCGGCCAGCATGGTGTTGCCGTGGTCGCCTACTCGCCGTTCGGCCATGACGACTTTCCGGAACGCCGCGGCGCCGGCGGCGAGGTGCTGCAGCGGATCGCGGAGCAGCATGGTGCAACGCCGCGCCAGGTCGCGCTGGCCTTCCTGACGCGGGCGTCGTCGCTGTTCGCGATCCCCAAGGCGTCGCGGCCCGAGCATGCCGAGCAGAATGCGGCGGCCGGCGACATCGAGCTCACCGCGGCCGAGATCGCCGCGATCGATCGCGCCTTTCCGCGCGGGCCGAAGCCGCGTGGCCTGCCCATGCTGTAATGCAGCATCACGGAAAATTACGGATGTTTGCTACCCCGGCGCGTAGCAACGCATAAGTGCTGCCCGCTTCGATGGGTTGTCGCGGCGTCGCGATTGGCGTCTTGTCGGCACTCACCGAATCGTCCTGTTTCCAAACTTCCGAGTTCGACCGTGACCCCGCCACCGAGTGCGGCCGCCGCCGCGCGCCTCGACGACGTGCCGACATCCGTGCAGGAGAAGCCGCAGGCCACGCGCAAGCGCGCGCCCGCGCGCGCCGACCGGCCGTTCCGCGGCATCGCGCTGATCCTACTGTCGACCGTGTTCCTCGGCACCTCGGACGTCACCGCGAAGTATCTGTCGAAGACGCTGCCCTCGATCGAGATCACCTGGATCCGCTTCGTGGTATTCGCAGCGATCATGGTGCCGGCGATGATCCCGGGCTCGCCGCTGTTCGCGATGCGCACCGAGCAGCTCAAGTTCCAGCTGCTGCGCGGCGTTGCGCTGCTCGGCTCGTCGCTGATGTTCATCACCGGTTTACGCTATCTGCCGATCGCCGAGGCCTCCGCGACCGGCTTCGTCGCGCCGCTGTTCGTCACCGCGCTGTCAATCATCTTCCTCAGCGAGAAGGTCGGCCTGCGCCGCTGGGTCGCAACCGCGGTCGGGCTGTGCGGCGTGCTGATCATCCTCCGCCCCGGCACCGGCGCGTTCCATCTTGCCGCGCTGTTCCCGATCGTCTCGGCGTTCGCCTGGGCCTGCACGCTGATCATGACGCGGATGATGAGCGGCCGCGAGCACGCCATCACCATCATGACCTATTCCTCGATTGCCGGCGTCTGCGTGCTCACGGCAATCGTGCCGTTCGTATGGACCACGCCGTCCTGGCAGGACATCGGCTTCGGCGTGCTGGTCGGCGTCGCCTCGACCATGGGGCAGTGGATCGTGGTGCTGGCATTCCGCTATGCCGACGCCTCGGTGCTGGCGCCGTTCTCCTACACCCAGCTCCTGTGGGTCAGCATCCTCGGCTTCCTGGTGTTCGGCGAGGTACCGGACGTCTGGACCATCGTCGGCGCCGCCTTTATCGTCTCCAGCGGCCTCTACACCGCCCATCGCGAGCGCGTCCGCCGCTCGCAACTGCTCCAGGTCGCCGGCGAGAGCTCGCCGAATCCTTGAGCCATCGGTCGCACGCCCCGGGCCATTACGGGGGAGCGACTTTTTGGGTGGATGCGTTGCGTGTCCGCTACACCTGCGATCAAACGCGTAACGTGCTGATTTCAAATAAGAAACAGTAACGCCGTCGATCTCGGCGGGCGCCGTGCGCCTGCTAGGTCTTAAATTGCATCACGGGGTGCAGAGCAAGATCGGGGGATTGCGTGCGGAGGCGGGTCGAAACGGCGGTGTGTCGGACGGCGCGGGCCGTGTGGGGCGCGCTGGGACTCATGCTCGGGCTCTGTGGGCTCGGGCTGACGACGTCGGCGCAGGCCCAGACCGACTACACCTGGGGCGGCACCGGCTCGTCCACCGCGACCTCCGACTACAATCTCTCGACCAACTGGGAGAGCCCGCCGGCCGGCGCGCCGCCGGCATCGAGCGGCCAGGAGGCGCTGTTCGGCGCCACCGGCGCATCGACCATCACGGTCACCGCGCCGATCAATCCGGATTCCTGGATCTTCCTCAGCAACGCCCAGTCCTATTCGATTGGCGGCGCCGACGTGAATTTCGGCGTCGCCGGCTCCGGCTGGGGCTTCATCAACAACGCCAATTCCGGCCAGACGATCACGATCGGCAACAATCTCGGCGAGACCGTTGCCGGCGTGCGCGCCGAGCTGCTCGGCAACAGCACCACGATTCTGCTCGGCACCAACTCCTATTCCGGCGGCACCTTCATCGGCAGCGTCGCGACGCTGCAACTCGGCGACGCCACCCACACCGCCCGCATCATCGGTGACGTGTCGAATTTCGGCATCTTCAACATCGTCAGGGCCGACACCTCCGGCATCACCTCGCTCACCAATGACGGCGGCACCACCAACTTCCTCGGCGCGAACTCCGCCGGTGCGATGACGATCGTGAACCAGTCGATCGCCACGACCGCGTTCGGCGTCGCCGGCGGCACCGATACCGCCACGGCGGGGAACGCCGTGATCACCAACCATCAGGGTCGTACGCTGTTCAACGCCAACACCAGCGCCGGCAACGCGACGATCACCAACGATACGTTCAGCATGCTGGCGTTCGTCAATGCCGCCACGGCCGCCAATGCGGTCATCACCAATGGCGGCAATTCGTACGTGATGTTCGGGATCGGCTTCGGCAGCGACACCCCGTCGGCCGGCAATGCCACCATCATCAACAACATGAACGGCCAGGTCCAGTTCAACGCCCATTCCACCGCGGCGAACGCGACCGTCACCACCAATGACGGCGGATCGACGCTGTTCTTCGATCATGCCAGCGCCGGCTCCGCCACGATCATCACCAATGATGGCGGCCGCACCCGCTTCCTCGACAATACGACCGGCGGCACCGCCCAGTTCGTCACCAATGGCACCGGCGTGGTCGATTTCTCCGGTAGCGTGGGTGTCAATGGCGACGGCCGCATCACCGCCGGCTCGCTGGCGGGTTCCGGCAACTACTACATCGGCGCCTTCAACACGCTGGTGGTCGGCGGCAACAATCTCTCCACCGAGGTCTCCGGCGTGATCGGCGACACCGATCCTTGCGGGTGCGGCACCATCGGCCCAGGCTCGCTGACCAAGGTCGGCAGCGGCAAGCTGATATTGTCCGGCATCAACACCTACACCGGCACGACCACGGTCGATGGCGGCATCCTCGCCGTCAACGGCGCCATCGCCGGCAGCAGCGTCACCGTGAATGCCGGCGGCACGTTCGGCGGCAACGGCATCGTCGGCAGCACGCTGGTCAATGGCGGCGCGCTCGCGCCGGGCAATTCGATCGGGCTGCTCACGGTGCAGGGCAGCCTCACCTTCACGGCGGCCGCGAGCTACATGGTCGAGGTGTCGCCGGCCAATGCCGACCGGGTCAACGTGACGGGCACCGCGACGCTCGGCGGCGCGACCGTGCAGGCGGCGTTCGCCCCTGGCAGCTATGTCAACAAGCAGTACACGATCGTCAACGCCGCCGGCGGCATCAGCGGCACCTTCAACACGCTGATCAACACCAACCTGCCGGCCAACTTCTCTTCGAGCCTGAGCTACGACGCCGACAACGTCTATCTGAACCTGACGCTCGGCACGGCCGGGACCAACACCAACCAGCAGAACGTCACGGACACCACGACCGGCTATTTCAACCGCACCGGCGGCATCCCGCTCGCTTTCGGCGCGTTGACCCCAGCCGGTCTGACACAGGCGTCCGGCGAGATCGCCACCGCCTCGCAGCAGGCGATGTTCGACTCGATGAATATCTTCCTTGGCCTGATGACCGATCCCTTTGTCGCCGGGCGCAGCGCGAACGCATCTGGTCCGGCTGCAGCGTTCGCCGACGCAGGACAGGGCGCCGCGCCGCGCGATGCCTTCGCGCGCATGCCGGTGAAGGCCACACTGGCCCAGCGCTTCGATGAGCGCTGGAGCACCTGGGCGGCGCCGTTCGGTGGCGGTTCGTTCGCCGACGGCAATGCCGCGCTCGGCTCGAACAACGCCACCATCCGCGAGGTCGGCTTCGCCGCGGGCGCCGATTACATCGTGTCGCCGAACTGGCTGGCCGGCTTCGCGCTGTCGGGCGGCGGCACCAGCTTCGGCGTCAATGGCGGCGGCAGCGGCCGCTCCGACCTGTTCCAGGCCGGCGCCTTCGCCCGCTATCGCAGTGGTCCGGACTATCTCTCCGCGGCGCTCGCCTATGGCTGGCACGACGTGACCACCGACCGCGCCGTGACCGTCGCCGGCGTCGACCAGCTCCGCGCCCGCTTCGATGCGTCGGCCTATTCGGCCCGCCTCGAGGGCGGCCGCCGCTATGCCACGCCGTGGGGCGGGATCACGCCCTATCTCGGCGGCCAGGCGACGGCTTACGTGCTGCCGTCCTATGCCGAGCAGGTGCTCTCCGGCGCGGGCACCTTCGCGCTGAGCTATGCCGGCAAGACCGTGACGGATGCGCGCACCGAGCTCGGCGCGCGCGTCGACCGGTCGTTTGCGCTCGCCGACGGCATGCTGTCGCTGCGCGGCCGCGCCGCCTGGGCGCACAATTTCAACCCCGATCGCACCATGACCGCGGGCTTCCAGGCGCTGCCGGGCACGAGCTTCGTCGTCAACGGCGCCGCGCAGTCGCGCGACCTCGCGCTCACCACGGCCTCGGCCGAAATCGCCTGGCGCAACGGCTGGTCGGCGGCCGCCACCTTCGAAGGCGAATTCTCGTCCATCAGCCGCTCCTACGCCGGCAAGGGCGTGGTGCGCTACAGTTGGTGATCGCGCGACGTCGTGTGGCTTGGAGCCGGCGTGCACCGATGCTAGGGGTGCGCTGAGCAACAAGAACAACAGGGAGCACGACGCCATGATCAACCTGACGCCCGAGACCGTCCTGCCCGACGACGGCACCAGCGGCACGCTGGTTGGCCGGGTCTGGCGCCCCGACGTGGACGGACCGGCCGTGGTCGCGGTGCGCGATGACGGTGTTTATGACGTTACCTCGGCTTTCCCCACCGTCAGCGCGCTGTGCGAGCAGGATGATCCGGCGACGGCGCTACGCGGCATGGGCGGGCAGCGCATCGGCGACCTCGCCGCCATCCTCGCCAACACCCCGCCGGATCGCCGCGATCCGGCCAAGCCATGGCTGCTGGCACCGGTCGACCTGCAGGTCCTGAAGGCGGCCGGCGTCACCTTCGCGATCTCGATGCTGGAGCGCGTCATCGAGGAGCGGGCGCGCGGCAATCCGGCCTCGGCCGAGGCGATCCGGAAAGAGGTGGTGCGCCTGGTCGGCGACGATTTCTCCAAGCTGAAGCCCGGCTCCGACCAGGCGATGCACCTCAAGCAGGTGCTGATCGAGCAGAACGCCTGGAGCCAATATCTCGAGGTCGGCATCGGCCCCGATGCCGAGGTCTTCACCAAGGCGCCGACGCTGTCATCTGTCGGCACCGGCATGGATGCCGGGCTGCATCCGAAATCGACCTGGAACAATCCGGAGCCGGAGGTCGTGCTGGCGGTGTCGAGCCGCGGCCGGATCGTCGGCGCGATGCTCGGCAATGACGTCAACCTGCGCGACTTCGAGGGCCGCTCGGCGCTGCTGCTGTCGAAAGCCAAGGACAACAACGCCTCCTGCGCCATCGGCCCCTTGCTGCGCCTGTTCGACAAGACCTTCACGCTGGATGACGTCCGCAAGATGGACGTGGCGCTGAACGTGACCGGCAGCGACGGCTTCGTGCTCGACGGCCATTCCTCCATCAGCAAGATCAGCCGCGATCCGACCGACCTCGTCGCCCAGACCATCGGTGCCGTGCATCAATATCCCGACGGCTTCGCGCTGTTCCTCGGCACGATGTTCGCGCCCGTCAAGGATCGCGACGCACCGGGCCAGGGGTTCACCCACAAGCGCGACGACATCGTCACGATCTCGGCGCCTCAACTCGGTCGTCTCGTCAACCGCATGCGCAACAGCGACGAATGCGAGCCGTGGACGTTCGGCGTGGGTGCGCTGATGCGCAGCCTGGCGCGGCGGAAGCTGATCTGAGGCACGCAGCCTCCACACCCACGATGTCATTCCGGGGCGCGCGACAGCGCGAGCCCGGAATCCATACGCCGCAGCGCTCGTGAGGCAGACGGCCTGAGTTACGATCGCGCTCCATCACGCAGGCTGGTGGTTATGGACTCCGGGCTCGCTCGCTTCGCGAGCGCCCCGGAGTGACGGAGAGACTGGGGGGCTCCTGCGTCATCTCACACATGCCCCGAGGCCATCTGGCTGGCGGCGCGGCGCGGGCGCTCCTGCAGCGATGAGGCGTCGCCCAGCGCGCGCTCGCGCACCAGCGAGAGTGCGTGGTCGCGTTCGGCGGCCGTGCTGCGCCGTGGCTCCGACCGGCGCAGGCCCAGATCGTCGTCGATCGGATCCTTCGGCACCAGCGACAGCGCCCGCTCGAACGGATCGAGCGACGCGTCATGCCCCCTGCCGCCGTCACGGCCCGGCTCAGGCTCGGGCGGACGTCGCGCCACGAGCGTCTTGATGCGGCCGATCAGGCCGGATGGCGCTTCTGGTGGCGCGGAATCGAACGGGTCGGCATAGAACGTCGCGCCGGCCTTCTCGACCATCCCGGCGAGCGCGGTCACCATGCGCGGCGAGCCGCAGGCATAGACGACATCGGAGGCCGTCAGCGTCGGCATGTGCGGCTCGATCCGTCCGGTGCGGATCGAGGGATGATTGACCGGACCTTCCTCGACCGTCGGGATGATCGTGACGTTCGGCAGCCGCGCCAATTGCGCCAGGATCGGCGTCATGTAGAGCTGCGGCAGCTTCTTGGCGCCGGCGATGATCACCATCGGCCGGTTGCGGGACTCGCGCAGCGCCATCGCGGCGATCGCCCAGATCGGCGCGAAGCCGGTGCCGCTGCCGGCGAGGACGAGACGGCCGGTGCCGCCCGGGCGCAGGAACGCATGCCCATACGGCCCCTGGATGCGCAGCCGATGGCCGGGACGGATGCCGCTGCCGAGCGCCGTCGTGACGCGGCCGCCGCGCACGCGCTTGATGTTGAGATGGATGACGCGGCCGCCGATGCGGCCGTCGAACGACGCCGTTGGGCTGTAGGCGCGTGCCGGATAGCCGTTGAAGGTGAACTTGAAGTACTGCCCGGGCAGATAGCTGATGCTCTTCTCCGGAGCGATCATCAGCTCCATGATGTCGGGCGCGACCTCGCGCAGGCCGACCAGCCGCGCCTTGCTGGTGTCGATTTCCGGCACGTCCTCCAGCTCGACGTCGAGATCGGAGACGACGCGCGCCTGGCAGGCATAGATCATGCCCTGCGTATGCGTCTCGCCGCACACCGTCTGGCCCTTGGAGACGTGAACCATGCAGGTGCCGCAGGTGCCGGCGCGACAGTCGAACGGAATCTCGACGCCGTTGGCGAGCGCGCCATCGAGCAGCACGTCACCCGCGCGGACGCGGAACTGGCGGCCCTTGACGGTGACGGTCCTGAAGTTCGACATGGTTCACTCCTCGATCGGATACGCTGTGACGATGGTGGGATGAGACCGCGGGGATTCACGCCTTGCCGGGCGACACGCGGATGAGATTCTTGTTGGCGGTGCTCTCGAACCGGCTCGACCAGTAGTTCGACGCCATCACCGGCCGCTTCAGCCAGCTCACCTTCGGCGAACGCAGCACCAGGAACCAGAAGAAGAACGGCGTCGTGATGAGATGCGAGACCAGCGGAAACCAGTCCGGCAGCAAGGATGCCGGGCCGGGCAGGCGATACCAGTAGTAGGTGCTGATCGCGGCCGCCGCGAAGATGCGATGCATCCGGGTGCGGGCGGCGGGCCTGTAGCGCAGGATGTGCTCGCCGACCCTGAAGACGACGTAGCTGACGAGCGCGGCGCCCAGCGGCCACACATAGGCGGTGATGATCGCGGCCTGGTCGACCTGCTGCGGCGGATAGTCCGGCACTTGATACCAGCCCCAGACGAAGCCGGGGAAGCTGCCGATCAGGAAGTTGCCGAGGAACTGCTGGACTTTGGTGGGCACGCCCGCCGTCGGCGTCAGCTCGGGCGTGGAGTCGGGACACGGATTGCTGCAGGCCTCGCAGATGTTGCAGCGGGCATTCTTGAAGGTCAGGGCGGGGTTGGTGCCGTAGAGCCGCTCGACGGGGTGGATCGGACACAGCGAGGTGCACCAGCCCGAGCGCATTTCGAACACAGAGCCCATCGCGAACGCCATGACCGCGGCCGACAGCAGCATGACCGCCGTCAGCGGACCGTCGACATTGAGTCCGATTCGTCGCATCGGCACGACGATGAAAAGAAGCGTCACGCTGATCACCGCGAGCGTCGCCGCGCCCCATTCCGGCATCCGGATGTTCTGCGAGATGCCCATCTTGTTCGGCAGCAGATGGAATGTCGCCATTGGACAGATGTTGCGCCACAGGCCGGGCGAGATCGTCACCAGCGCGGGCGCGATCGGAATCAGGAGATTCCACATCAGGGCGATGCCGAGGGGAGGGAAGAACAGCAGCAGGTTCACCAGCAGCACGCCGACGACCAGCATGACCGTCTGCATCGTCAGCCAGAATCGCCGCTCGGCCCGTCCGGTGCTGCGGCTGCCGGCCTGTGCGGCCGGCTGATACCTGGCGGGAGCCACCTTCACCGCCACGTGCGCGAGCGGCCGGGCATCTCGATGTTGCGAAGCGTAGTCGTGTCGGGGCGAACGTTGAGCGCTGTTGTTCTGCATTGCTTTCCAGGACGCGAGTTGGTCTTCACGATCGCGCCGACGTCACGTTCACAGGCGCGGAGTTGTTAGTCCCGCAATCCCTGTGACTTCGTGTCGCAGCGCATGCTGTGACGCAGAATCTGACGGCGAGATGTGGCGCTTTTTGACGGCCAATATGGACGTCCCTGGGCCATGCTGCGGTCGGCCTGCGGCCGTTTGATCTGGATCAAATCGAGGAACATCAAGGATTTGATCGGGGGCTGGAGCAGTTTTTCCAGATCGTTTGATCTGGATCAATGACGGCCTCGGCTGTGACGTAGTTCGGGCGTGATCAGGGCAGTGCGCAGATGATTTCGACGCTGCCATAACGACCCGACGGGCAAATCAGATCGCGCGCTAAAATCCTGTCCAGCCGTCAGGCAAAAAATAGATCGCTTGCCGATTTCGTATAATCAGCATTACAGTCCAGCCCGTTCCGTTGCGTCGGAGGGGACGTATCGCGGTCGTCATGGACGTCGGCAGCGGAATGCGATGGGCGTGTGTCGTTGCAGCGTGATCATTCGCGCCGACGAACAATGATGCACGCACGGTCAAGTCGCGCGGTCCTGGCACCCCGATGCTGGTGTCCCCGCGGCGGCGCGCGGACAGCGCGTCGTCGCGCACGGTGGCCAAAAGCCGGCGCACCGGGGAGAACGCGAAGCAGCCGTCAAAACCATCGCGCAGGGAGGGCCGGGCGTCTTCGGCCAGACCTGTGGTACCTGCCGCCTGCATTTTTTCCGCAGGCGGGCCACGGGCGCGGCCAGCGCCCGGCCTTCCCTGCGCCCTTCACGTCATAAGGGCGATGATATCGGCATCACCCGGACGCAACGCGCCGCGGGAGTGAGAACGCATGTGACCATCCCGGTCGGTCCTGGACTCACGATTGTGGCAAATCCGATGACACAACAAAGGTCGTTATTCCGGGACGCGTCGCGCAGCGGCGCGGGCCCGGAATCCATACGCACGATCGTGGTTATGGATTCCGGGCTCGCCCTGCGGGCGCCCCGGAATGACGGCGCAGGGAGAGGGGCTCATGCGAGGTCTCTCATGGCCGAGCGCCAGAGATGGCCGAAAGTCTCGCTTGGCTCTCCGCCGTCGTCCCGGACAAGCGTGCGCAGCACGCGCAGATCCGGGACCCATAACCCCAGGGAGATGTTGTTGCGCACGATGTTGGACCAGTCGTTCTTCGCAACGTCTGCCGCGGAGTATTGGTCCCTGCGTTCGCAGGGACGACAGCTGAGGTCGTGGCGATGGCCTGCCTCACACCGGCAGCGCGATGGAGTACTTCACCTGGCTCAGCGCAAAGCTCGATTCGATCGAGGCGATGCCGTCGAGGCGGGTCAGCTTGCTCTTCAGGAACGCCTCATACGACGACAAATCAGCCGCCACCACGCGCAGCAAATAGTCGCGATTTCCCGTCATCAGATAGCATTCCAGCACCTCGGGCCAGGCCGAGATCGCCTTTTCGAAGCGCTTGAGGTCCTCCTCCTTCTGCCGCGCGAGCTTGATGGAGATGAAGACGGACACGTGCAGCCCGAGCGCCTTCTGGTCGACGGTCGCGAGATAGCGGGTGATGACGCCGCGCTCCTCCAAGAGCTTGACGCGGCGGTGGCAGGGCGAGACCGACAGCCCGACCTTGTCGGCGAGCTCCTGCATGGTGATGCGGCCGTCGGCCTGGAGATGGCCGAGGATCTTGCGGTCGATGGCGTCGAGCTCGGGCATTGGGATAAAATCGCTCAAAGTGGATTCTGAATGGGAAAATATCTCAACAATCGGCAACTGCACGCGAAAAATTGAGAATTATGGCCGGTGCGACAGGATTAAAATCGGCGAATCCAACAAGGCCCCGGGGAGCAGCGCGCCATGGCCACGCCATCCGCATCGTCAGACCGTCTCGACATCCTGAACGCGCTGACCCGCAAGGCGCTGTGGCTGTCGTCCTGGACCATCCATCACGCCAACCACATCCGGCCGAACACCGACGGCCTGAAGGTCGGCGGCCACCAGGCCTCCTCCGCCTCGCTCGCGACCATCATGTCGGCGCTGTACTTCTCGGTGCTGCGCCCGGAGGACCGCGTCGCGGTGAAGCCGCATGCGAGCCCCGTCTTCCATGCCATCCAATATCTGTTCGGCCGGCAGACGCGCGAGAAGCTGGAGAATTTCCGCGGCTTCAAGGGCGCGCAATCCTATCCGTCGCGCACCAAGGATGTCGACGATGTCGACTTCTCGACCGGCTCGGTCGGCCTCGGCGTCGCGCAGACTTTGTTCTCCTCGCTGGTGCAGGACTACGTACACGCGCATGGCTGGATGAAGGGCCGCCGCGAGGGCCGCATGATCGCGCTGGTCGGCGACGCCGAGATGGACGAGGGCAATATCTTCGAGGCCCTGGCCGAGGGCTGGAAGCACGGCCTGCGCAACACCTGGTGGATCGTTGACTACAACCGCCAGAGCCTGGACGCCGTCGTGCGCGAGGGCCTGTGGGAGAAGTTCGAAACCATGTTCCGCAATTTCGGTTGGGACGTGGTGATCGTGAAATACGGCCGGCTGATGCGAGAGGCGTTTGCCGAACCCGGCGGCGAGGCGCTGCGGCGCTGGATCGATAACTGCCCGAACGCGCTTTATGCGGCGCTGTGCTTCCAGGGTGGGGCTGCCTTCCGCAAGCACATCCAGGACGAGATCGGCGATCAGGGCGACGTGACCCGGCTGCTCGACAAGCGCACCGACGACGAGTTGCTGGCGCTGATGAGCAATCTCGGCGGCCACGACATGGCCAGCATGCTTGATGCCTTCGAGTCCATCGACCACGACCGCCCGGTGTGCTTCATCGCCTATACCATCAAGGGCGTCGGCCTGCCGTTCCAGGGCCACAAGGACAATCACGCCGGCCTGATGACCGTCGCCCAGATGGAGAAGTGGCGCGCGCAGCAGAACATTCGCCCGGGCCATGAGTGGGACAAGTTCGAGGGACTGACGCAGGATGCTTCGACGCTGGAGTCGTTCCTCGCGTCGGTGCCGTTCAATCGCGATGGCCGCCGGCTCGATGATGCGGTGTTCGACGTGCCGGAGCGGCTGACCTTCACCGCGGCGGCGCAGATGTCGACGCAGCAGGGCTTTGGCCTGATCCTCAACGATCTCGCCCGCAGCGACACCGCGCTGGCCTCGCGCATCGTGACCTCGTCGCCCGACGTCACCGTCTCGACCAATCTTGGCGCCTGGGTCAACCGCCGTGGCCTGTTCGCCCGCGCGGAGAAGGCGGATTTGTTCCGCAGCGAGAAGATCCCGTCGACCTTCAATTGGGCGGCCTCGCCGAAGGGCCAGCATATCGAGCTGGGGATCGCCGAGATGAACCTGTTCATCATGGCCTCGGCGCTTGGCCTGTCGCACGCCATCAACGGCGCGCGGCTGCTGCCGGTGGTCACCTTGTACGATCCCTTCATCGAGCGCGGCCTCGATGCGCTGAACTACGCCTGCTATCAGGATGCGCGTTTCATGGTGGCGGCCACGCCGTCGGGCGTGACCTTGGCGCCGGAGGGCGGCGCGCATCAGTCGATCGCGACACCGTTGATCGGCATGGCGCAGGACGGGCTGTCGTCGTTCGAGCCGGCCTTCGTCGACGAGCTCGCCGCGATCATGAAATGGGGCTTTGCCCACATGCAGCGCGAGGCAGGCGAGGGCGGCTCGCTCTATCTGCGGCTGTCGACGCGCACCATCGATCAGCCGCAGCGGATCATGACGCCGGAGCTGGAATCCGACATCGCCGCCGGCGCCTATTGGCTGCGCAAGCCGGGACCGAATGCCGAGGTGATCGTCGCCTATACCGGCGCGGTCGCGCCGGAGGCGATCGAGGCCACCGGCCTGATCGGCGAGTCCCGCCGCGACGTCGGCCTGCTCGCGATCACCTCGGCGGACCGGCTGCATGCCGGATGGACGGCGGCGCGCAGCCTGCGGCGGCATCGGCGCGGTGTGCAACATCTCAGCCACATCGAACAACTGCTGGCGCCGCTGCCGCGCGATTGCGGCATCGTCACCGTGATCGACGGCCATCCGGCGACGCTCGGCTGGCTCGGCTCGGTGCGCGGCCATCGCGTCGAGGCGCTGGGGGTTGAGAAATTCGGCCAGACCGGGACGATCGACGACCTCTATCGCCACAATGGGATGGACGCCAACGCGATCATCGATGCGGCCGAGAGCCTCACTGGCGCGCCGGTCCGGCATCGCAAGATGGCAGTGTGAGGGCGGGCCAAGAACGGGGACGCCGTCTCCCTCACCTGGATGAAGGAGACGGCGTCGCAACTTGGATCAAATGTCTACGTACTGAAAGGCTGCGCAATAAGAACTGGCGAAAATATCGGTTCTGAAATCTTATCCGGCGTCCTTTCGAGATGCCGGGATGTCTATGAAGAGGAGATTAGCCAGAGCGATCGAACGGCGATGTGAAGCAGTTCACATCTTGGAAATGAATCTTCGACGGCGGGAATTCTGCCATCCGGAATGATGGCGATCTGGAGGGGGCGAAGGGGACACGCGGTTGCTGCGATGCAAAATGGAGCGGCGACGAAACGCAGGCCGGTCGGCTTGCGCCGGTCGCGGCCTTGCTCCTATATCCGCGGGACGCAACCCCGGTCCCCGCATGTGGCGGGTTCATCCCGCGGATCGCGCGTGCCAGGATGCCGGCCGCGTGCTGCCGCCCCCTCCAGATGCTTCCACGTGAAGAGGTTTTCCGATGGTCAATCGCCTGCAATTCTACATCGACGGCGCCTGGGTCGATCCGGTCGTCAAGAAGTCCACCCAGGTCATCAATCCGGCGACCGAGGAGGCGATGTACGAGGTTGCGCTGGGCTCCAAGGCCGATGTCGACAAGGCCGTCGCCGCCGCCAAGCGCGCCTTCGAGACCTTCTCACAGACCTCGCGCGAGGAGCGCGTCGCGCTGCTCGAGAAGATCATCACGATCTACAAGGGCCGCATGAAGGAGATCGGCGCCGCCGTCTCCGACGAGATGGGCGCGCCGCTGCCGATGGCGGAGAAGCTGCAGGCCGGCGCCGGCCTCGGCCATCTGATGTCAACGCTCGACGTGCTGAAGAAGTATGAGTTCGAGGAGACGCTGCCTGCGTCCGTGGTGGTGCGCGAGCCGGTCGGCGTGGTCGGCATGATCACGCCCTGGAACTGGCCGCTGAACCAGATCGCCTGCAAGGTCGCGCCGGCGCTGGCCGCGGGCTGCACCATGATCCTGAAGCCGTCGGAATTCACTCCGACCTCGGCGCTGATCTTCGCCGAGATCCTGCATGAAGCCGGCGTGCCGAAGGGCGTGTTCAACCTGATCAACGGCCTCGGGCCGGAGGTCGGCGCTGCGATGAGCGAGCATCCGGACATCGACATGATCTCGTTCACCGGATCGACCCGCGCCGGCATCGACGTCGCCAAGCGCGCGGCGCCGACCGTGAAGCGCGTCAGCCAGGAACTCGGCGGCAAGTCGCCGAACGTGATCCTGGAGGGCTCCGACCTGGTGAAGGCAGTGACCGGCGGCGTCATGCATATGTTCAACAACTCCGGCCAGTCCTGCAACGCGCCGTCGCGCATGATCGTGCCGGCCGCGCGCATGAAGGAAGTCGCTGCCATCGCGAAGGGCGTCGCCGACAAGACCAAGGCGGGTGACCCGCGCGGCGAGGGCACCACGATCGGCCCGGTCGTCAATCGCGGCCAGTGGGACAAGATCCAGGCCCTCATCAATAAGGGTATCGAGGAGGGCGCGACCCTCGTCGCCGGCGGCCCGGGCCTGCCGGAGGGCGTCAACAAGGGCTTCTATGTGCGGCCGACCATCTTCGCCGACGTCAAGCCTGAGATGACGATCTCGCGCGAGGAGATCTTTGGACCAGTGCTCGTGATCATCGGCGCCAAGGACGAGAACGAGGCGGTGCGTATCGCCAACGACACGCCCTATGGTCTTGCCGGCTATGTCACGGCCCCGACGATCGAGAAGGCCCGCGAGGTCGGCCGCAAGATCCGCGCCGGCAACGTCAACCTGCAGGGTGTCCCGAACGACCGCACCGCGCCGTTCGGTGGCTACAAGCAGTCCGGCAACGGCCGCGAATGGGGCCGGTTCGGTCTCGAGGAGTATCTCGAGGTCAAGGCCATCGCGGGCTACAAGGCGGCTTGATTGGTCTCCGTCATTGCGAGCGCAGCGAAGCAATCCAGGGGCCGGGAAGGAAGTCTGGATTGCTTCGTCGTTTCGCTCCTCGCAATGACGGCCAATTATCCCCCCAGCGCGCCCTGCGTGTTGACGTAGAGCGCGTAGATCGACTGGCTGGCGGCCATGAACAGCCGGTTGCGCTTCAGGCCGCCGAAGCAGAGATTGGCGCAGCGCTCGGGCAAGGCGATGCGGCCGATCGGGGCGCCGTCGGGCGCGAACACCATGACGCCATCGAGTTCGGGCGAGCCCATCCCCCAGCCGCACCAGAGATTGCCGTCGACGTCGCAGCGCATGCCGTCCGGCGTGCCCGGACCGGCATCGATGTGGACGCGCTTGTTGGCGAGCTTGCTGCCATCGGCGGAGACGTCATAGGCGAGGATCTTGCGGTTCGGTACGCCGCGGGATTCGACGATGTAGAGGATGGATTCATCGGGCGAGAAGCACAGCCCGTTCGGTCCCAGCACGCCCTCGGCGACGATGGTCGCCCGGCCCGTGGCCGCGTCGATCCGGTACACGTTGGCGTCGATCTCGGACTCGGCCTTGTAGCCCTCGTAATTGCCGAGCAGGCCGAAGGTCGGATCTGTGAACCAGATCGAGTCGTCCGATTTGACGACGACGTCGTTTGGCGAGTTCAGCCGCTTGCCGTCGAAGGAGTCGATCAGCACGGTGATGGAGCCGTCATACTCGGTCCGCGTGACGCGGCGGCCACCGTGCTCGCAGGTGACGAGACGGCCCTGGCGATCCCGGGTGTTGCCATTGGCGAAATTGGAGGGCTTGCGAAACACCGAGACCGCGCCGCTTTCCTCCTCCCATTTGAGGATGCGCTGGTTGGGGATATCGCTGCACAACAGATAGCGCCCGTCGCCGAACCACACTGGCCCCTCCGCCCAGCGCAGGCCCGTCGCCAGCCGCTCCACGGCCGAGAGCTTGAGCCAGTATTTCTCGAAGCGCGGATCCAGCGCCTGGATCGCCGGATCGGGATAGAAGGTGGCAGGGCGCCAGCCCTGCGCGTGAGCGTTTCCGTCGGACATTTGGCCGGTCCTGTTATTGCGCGGTTGCGATCTCTGCTATCATTGGCCCGCCACAACCGCAAACCTGCGGACCCAACACGAGGGATGAAATGCCACGTATCTTGATGACCGGTGCGAGCGGTGGAATCGGCACTTCCTTGCGGAAGCTGCTGCCGCCGATCTATCCGGACCTTCTGCTCAGCGACCTGAAACCGCCTGCCGATCTTTCCAGCCAGGAGACCTTCAAGGCGGCCAATCTTGCCGACCTCGCTCAGGTCGAGGCGCTGTGCGAAGGCGTCGACGGCATCATCCATTTCGGCGGCTATTCGGTCGAGGGACCGTGGAACGACATCCTGCAGGCCAACATCATCGGCGGCTACAACCTGTTCGAGGCGGCCCGCCGCAAGGGCGTCAAGCGCGTGGTGTTCGCCTCGTCGAACCACGCGGTCGGCTTCTATCCCCGCCACCGCAAGATCGACAATGACGTGCAGCCGCGTCCCGACGGCCGCTACGGCGTCAGCAAGGTGTTCGGCGAGGCGCTCGGCTCGCTCTATGCCGACAAGCATGGGCTGAAGGTGACGTGCCTGCGCATCGGCAATTTCGGCGACAAGCCGCTCGACAAGCGCCGGCTGTCGATCTGGCTCAAGCCGGAAGATCTGGTGCAACTTTGCCGCATCGGCCTCGAGCATCCCGACATCCATTTTGAAGTGCTCTATGGCGCATCGCTGAACGAGCGCGCCTGGTGGGACAACCAGCGTGCCTATGACCTCGGCTATCGCCCGACCGGCCGCGCGGAGGATTTCCGCGAGCACGCCTTGGCCGAGCAGGCCAAGCTGCCCGCCGATCCGATCGGCGACTATTTCCAGGGCGGCGCGTTCTGCACCACTGAGTTCGACGGCGACACCAGCCGGATCATCGACTGGGGTTGATCCGACCTCGTCATTCCGGGGCGCGTCCGCAGGACGCGAACCCGGAATCTCGATGTGAGAGCGCAAGACAATGTCTGGATTCCGGGTTCGCGCTTCGCGCGCCCCGGAATGACGTTGAGAATGAAAGAAGAGAAGACCATGACCGATGGATTGCGCAAGGGACTGACCGCTTACGGCGATGCCGGCTTCTCGCTGTTCCTGCGCAAGGCCTTCATCAAGGCGGCCGGCTATTCGGACGACGCGCTCGATCGCCCGATCGTCGGCATCACCAACACCTACAGCGACTACAATCCGTGCCACGGCAACGTGCCGCAGATCCTGGAGGCGGTGAAGCGCGGCGTCATGCTGTCGGGCGCGATGCCGTTCGTGTTTCCGACCATCTCGATCGCCGAGAGTTTTGCGCATCCGACCTCGATGTATCTGCGCAATCTGATGGCGATGGAAACCGAGGAGATGATCCGCGCGCAGCCGATGGATGCGGTGGTGGTTATCGGCGGCTGCGACAAGACCCTGCCCGCGCAGATCATGGCTGCGGTGTCGGCCGATCTGCCGACGGTGGTCATTCCGGTCGGGCCGATGGTGGTCGGGCATCACAAGGGCGAGGTGCTCGGCGCCTGCACCGACTGCCGACGTCTCTGGGCGAAGTATCGCGCCGGTGAGATGGACGGCAGCGAGATCGACGCAGTCAACGGCCGGCTCGCTCCTTCGGTCGGCACCTGCATGGTGATGGGCACGGCCTCGACAATGGCCTGCATCACCGAGGCGCTCGGACTGTCCTTGCCGATGAGCGCGACCATCCCGGCGCCGCATGCCGAGCGCTTCCGCTCGGCCGAGGCCAGCGGCCGGGTCGCGGCCGAGATGGCCAAGGTGAAGGGACCGAAGCCGAGCGAACTGCTGACCCCTGCGGCGTTCCGGAATGCGCAGGTGGTGCTGCAGGCGATCGGCGGCTCGACCAACGGGCTCGTGCATCTCACCGCCATCGCCGGCCGGACGCCGCATAAAATCGAACTCGATGCATTCGACAGCATCGGTCGCGAGGTGCCGGTGCTGGTCGATCTCAAGCCGTCCGGCGATCACTACATGGAGCATTTCCATCACGCCGGTGGCGTGCCGAAGCTGATGAAGCAGCTCGGCGATCTCATTGATCTCGATTGCCGCTCGATCACCGGCCAATCGTTGCGCGACATCGTGGCCGCTGCCGAGGACGTGCCGGGGCAGGACGTGATCCGCGCGCGCGGCGACGCGATCAAGCCGGAAGGCGGCCTTGCCGTGCTGCGCGGCAATCTGGCGCCGCGCGGCGCGGTCATCAAGCATTCGGCGGCAAGCCCCAAGCTGCTGCAGCACACCGGGCGCGCCGTCGTGTTCGAGTCGATCGAGGACATGACCTTGCGGGTCGATGCTCCCGATCTCGACGTCTCGGCCGACGACGTCCTGGTGCTGCGCAACGCCGGGCCGAAAGGCGCACCCGGCATGCCGGAGGCGGGGTACCTGCCGATCCCGAAGAAGCTCGCGCGCGGCGGCACGAAGGACATGGTGCGCATCTCCGATGCGCGCATGAGCGGCACCGCCTTCGGCACCATCGTGCTGCATATCACCCCGGAGTCCGCGGTTGGAGGCCCGCTGGCGCTGGTGCGGAGCGGCGACATGATCCGGCTCGATGTTCCCAAGCGCAGCATCGACCTGCTGGTCGACGACGCCGAGTTGGACCGGCGTCGCGCTGCGCTGAAGCAAGCCGCAACGCCCGAATGGGCGGAGCGCGGCTATGCGCATCTCTTCCATGAAACGATCCTGCAGGCCGACGACGGCTGCGATTTCGATTTCATGCGCCGGAAAGGGAAGGGGTGAGCGCAGTCCTACTTTCCCTTGCTGGTGAACCGCTTCACGGCGGCGCGGAATTCATCCGTGTGCATGCAGTTGATGATGGCATCGCGCTCGGCGGCGAGCTGGTCTTCGACCGAGCTGGTTGGCGCGCGATGGATCAGCGCCTTGGTCGCCGCGATCCCCGCCGGCACATTCTGCGCCAGCCGCGCAGCCAGCGCGTCGGTGGCTGCCGCGAGCTCGGGGGCGGGGACGACTTTCGCGACCAAGCCCCATTCATGGGCCTGCGCGGCCGTGAAGCTGTCCTCCGCCAGGAAGATCTGCAGCGCCCGCCTGATGCCCACAGTGGCGACCACGCCAACTGTACCGCCGCCGTCGGGCGACACGCCGAGCTTGGCATAGGCCGGCGTGAAGCGCGCGTCCTCGGCGGCAATGCAGAGGTCGGCGGCGAAGGCGAGCGACATCCCCGCGCCGGCGGCGGAGCCGTGCACGCTCGCCAGCACGATCTTGGGCATGCGCCGCAGGCTCGCGATGAAGGCATGGTAGTGATGCAGCAGTTCGCTGACGACAGGCGTGATGGCGTCGGCCTCGGCGGCAGCGCCGATCGTCTGCAGGTCGCCGCCGGCGCTGAAGGCGCGGCCTTCGCCTTTCAGGATCAGCACGCGGATGGTGTCGTCGGCCTCGACCTGGGCCGCAAGCAGCTCCAAGCGCTTCGCAATCGCAAGGTTGATGGCGTTGAACGCTGCCGGGCGGTCGAGCGTGATGGTCGCGATCGGACCTTCGATGCTCAGGCGGGCAGGTTCCGCTACGGCGTCCGACATTCATACCTCCCGGGGCGTGGCTTTTGTTGCCGCATTTAAACCGTATGGCGGGACCGGTGACAATGCCGGACAAGTCTGCCAAAACCCGGTTCCGTCGGCGTGGACAATGACAGAATGGGGCAGGGTGCAGTGACGAAGGGACCGGTGGTGATCGTGGGTGCGGGGCATGCGGGATTCCAGCTCGCGACCTCGCTGCGTCAGGCAGGCTTTGCCGATCCGATTCATCTGATCAACGACGAGTCGCATCTGCCGTATCAGCGCCCGCCGCTGTCGAAGGCGTATCTGAAGGGCACCGGCGGTCCCGAGACCCTGATGTTCCGACCGCAGAAGTTCTACGCCGACCAGACCATCGATCTCGTCTACGATCGTGCCGTCGCTGTTCAGCGCGATCAGCGCCGGGTGCTGCTCGCCTCCGGTAGGACGCTCGACTATGGGCACCTCGTGTTCGCGACCGGTGCGCGCAACCGGCTGCTCGACATTCCCAACGCCAATCTCCCGGCGGTGCGCTATCTGCGCATTCTCGACGACAGCGAAGCGCTGCGAGGCTTGCTCGCCGATGCCAAGCGGGCCGTCGTCATTGGCGCCGGCTTCATCGGTCTTGAATTCGCGGCGACTGCGCGGATCAAGGGCCTCGCGGTCGACGTGCTCGAACTCGGCGCCCGGGTGATGGCGCGGGCAGTGACCGCCGAGATCTCGGACTACTTCCAGAAGCAGCATGCGGAAGCCGGCGTGCGCATCCATCTCGGCGTGCAGGCCACCAGCATCGAGGCCGACGGCAACAAGGTCACCGGCGTCAGCCTCAGCGATGGTCGGCACATCCCCGCTGACCTCGTCGTGGTCGGCGTCGGCGTGCTGCCGAATGTCGAGCTCGCCGCCGAGGCTGGATTGCAGGTCGCCTCCGGCATCGTCGTCGACGAATATCTGCTCACCAGCGATCCGCACATCTCGGCCATCGGCGACTGCGCCCTGTTCGTCAGCCAGCGCTTCGGCGGGACGCTGCGGCTGGAGTCGGTGCAGAACGCCACCGATCACGCCCGCTGCGTCGCGGCGCGGCTGACGGGCGACGTCAAGCCCTATGACGGACAGCCGTGGTTCTGGAGCGACCAGGGCAATGACAAGCTCCAGATCGCGGGGCTCACCACCGGCTATGACCAGGTCGTTCTGCGCGGTGACCCGGCGCAAAAGGCGTTCTCCGCGTTCTGTTACAAGGAGGGCCGACTGGTCGGCATCGAGTCGGTCAACCGCGCCGGCGACCATATGTTCGGCCGCAAGTTGCTGGCTGCGGGCGGCACCTTGGATGCAGCCAAGGCCGCTGATCCCAGCTTCGACCTGAAGAGCGCTCTGGCCTAGAGCCACGCGCGAACCTCCTCCTCGGTCGGCATCGACGGGCCGGCGCCCATGCGCTGCACCGAGATCGACGCGGCGACGTTGGCATAGCCGATCGCATCCGCAATCGCCGCGCCCTGCGACAGCCGCGCGGCGAGCGCACCGACGAAGCAGTCGCCGGCGCCGGTGGTGTCGACAGCCTTCACCGCGCGGCCTTCGACCAGCCGGGCCTCGGCACCAGAAACCGCGACCGCGCCACGCGCGCCGAGCGTGACGCAGACCGTCTGGTCGTCGCGAGGCTTGAGCGCGCGAACCGCCTCATTCACCTGCTGCGGCGTCGGCGCGTCGCCGAGCTCGATGCCGGCCAGGAAACCGAGCTCGGTTTCGTTGAGCACGAGGACATCAACCAGCGCAAACAGCGTGCTGTCGAAGGCGCTCGCGGGGGCGGGGTTGAGGATCGTGGTGGCGCCGGCCGCTTTGGCACGCTGGAAGAACGCGGCAATCGTCGCTTGCGGGATCTCGAACTGGCTGACGGCCACGTCTCCCGAGGCGAGAGACACCTGCGCCACATCGTCGGCGCTGACCTCGGCGTTGGCGCCTGATATCACCACGATCGTGTTGTCGGCCTTGGCCAGCGTGATGATCGCGGTGCCGGTCGACGCGCTGGCGCTGTCCTTCACGGCGGTGAGATCGATGCCCTGAGCCGTGAGAAATGCCCGCAGCTGCTCGCCGAAGGCGTCGCGGCCGAGCCGGCCGATCAGCGCCGTCGGCGCGCCGAGCTTGGCCGCGGCGACCGCCTGGTTCGCTCCCTTGCCGCCGGGAAAGTACATCACCGACCGGCCGGCGACGGTCTCGCCGATGCGCGGATGGCGCTCGGCCGCCGCCACCACATCCATGTTGATGCTGCCGGCGACGACGACCCGCCCCATCCGCCTGCCCCCCACAACCGCTAGACGCGGGCTTCGAATTCCTGCCGGACCAGCTCGATATCGGCGAGGGTCGGCAGTCCGGCCTCGTTGCCGAGCTTCTGGATCTTGAACGTCGAGGCCGCGCGGGCGAACTCGAAATGCTCCTTCCAGCCCTTCGCCGGATTGGCGAGATACGAATACACATAGGCGCCGTGGAAGACGTCGCCGGCGCCGTTGGTGTCGATCACGCGCTCGCGCGGGATCGGATAGGCGGGCAGCGTATGCACGGCGCCGACCTCGTCATACCAGAGCAGGCCCTTTTCGCCCTGGGTGACGCCGCCGATGCGGCAGCCGCGGCTCTTCAGGTAGTCGAGCATCTTCTCCGGCGTGAGGTCCATCTGCTCGCACAGCCGCTCGGCCACGATCGCGACGTCGATATATTCCAGGAGCTCATGGGTGTTGGTGCGCAGGCCGCCGCCGTCCAGCGAGGTCAGGATGCCGGCCTCGCGGCACAGCTTGGCATAATGCAACGCCGCGTCGGGCTGGTGGCCGTCGACATGCAGCGCCTTGCAATTGCCGAGATTGAGCAGCGGGAACGGGTGGATATGCGCATCGTCGCGGCAGCGCACGATGGCGCGCTTGCCGTCCTTCGGCATGATGAAGGACAGCGAGGAGGCATTGACCTTCCGGGGATGGACGGAGATGCCGTATTTCGCGGTCATGTCCTGGAACATCCGCCCGAGCCAGTCATTGGCGACGGTGGCGATCAGGTCGGGCACGATGCCGAGCTTGGCGCAGCAAAATGCCGCAGTCACCGCATTGCCGCCGAACGAGACGGCATAGTCGGACGCCACGTGCTTCTCGTCCCCCGTCGGCATGTGGTCGGTGATGAACGTCACGTCGATGTAGGTCTGTCCGATGAAGAGGGCCTGCATTGCCATTTCTGTCTCACTAAGGGGTGATCGCGGCCCCGGCGCCGCAGATTAGCAAGCGGTCAAGGCGGATCAACGCTGAAATTCTTCGTCAAATCGTCACCTTGGTGGTTGAGATCGGCCGTCTGCTACCGGTGGCCCCCTGCCGCCGGCGCTCGGGTCGCGCTATGGTTGCCGGCCTGCAGAAGCGCAGATTCGGGAGTGGAATATGACTGTCTATGCGGGTCCGGTCTTCGAGATGGCCACCAATCAGTTCAACGTGATCGCCGACCATCTTGGCATCCCAGCCGACGAGCGGGACCGGCTGCTCTTGCCGAAGCGGGCGATCACCGTCTCGTGTCCGATCCACAAGGATGACGGCACGATCGCGGTCTATGAAGGCTACCGGGTCCAGCATCTGCTGACGATGGGGCCGACCAAGGGCGGCACGCGGTTCGCTCCGACGGTCGACATTGGCGAGGTCGCCGCGCTCGCGATCTGGATGAGCTGGAAATGCGCGCTGGTCGGGTTGCCCTATGGCGGCGCCAAGGGCGGCATCAATGTCGATCTCTCCAAGCTGTCGAAGCGCGAGCTCGAATCGCTGTCGCGCCGTTACATGCAGGAGATGATCCCGTTCGTCGGCCCGCATACCGACGTGATGGCGCCCGACATGGGCACCAACGAGCAGGTGATGGCGTGGTTCATGGACACGTATTCCATGTACCAGGGGCAGACGGTGATGGAGATCGTGACCGGCAAGCCGGTCTTCTCCGGCGGCACGTTGGGGCGCCGCGAGGCGACCGGCCGCGGCGTCGCCCATGTGTCGCGGCGGGTGATGGATGAGCTGGGCATCGACCCGACCAAGTCCACCGCGGTCGTGCAGGGCTTTGGCAACGTCGGCTCCTATGCCGCGCTCGGCTTCCACCAGATGGGCATGAAGGTGATTGCGGTCAGCGATCACACCGGCGCCCTCCATGATCCGCGCGGCCTCGACGTCCCGGCCTTGATGGCGCACGCCGCCAGGCACGGCAGCATCGCCGGCTTCTCCACCGAGCTCGCCTTCGATCCGCGGGAGATCCTGACCCTGGCCTGCGACATCCTCGTGCCGGCCGCGGTCGAGCGGGTGATCGACGCCAAGGTGGCGGCGAACCTGAAATGCCGCGTCATTGCGGAAGCCGCCAACGGCCCGACCACGCCGGACGCCGATCTGGTGCTCGACCAGCGCCGCAACGAGATCTTCCTCATTCCCGACATTCTCTGCAATTCCGGTGGCGTCATCGTCAGCTATTTCGAATGGGTGCAGGACCTGCAGCAGCTGTTCTGGGAGGAAGAGGAGGTGATGCGCAGGGAGTACCAGATCCTTGACCGTGCCTTCGAGCGCATGCTGACGCGCGGCAAGACCGACGGCATCTCCCACCGGACCGCGGCGATGGCGATCGGCGTGGAGAAGGTGCGCGCCGCCAAGAACTCGCGAGGGCTGTTTCCGTGATCACCGGCCTCGACCACGTCGTCGTCCTGCTGCAGGACATCCAGGCCGGCAGCGCCGCGTTCGAGACGCTGCTGGCGCGCAAGCCGTCCTGGCAGAATTCGGGCGAGGGCGCCGATCGCGTCCTGTTCACGCTCGACAATATGAGCCTGGAGCTGATGGCGCCGGCGGGCCAGGGCGTGGCCGCCGACCGCATCCGCAACGTCATCAAGATCTGGGGCGAGGGGCTCGCCAGTATCTGCTTTGCCACCGGCGATATCGGCAAGATGCATCGGCGGCTCGAGCGGGTCGCGCTGAAGCCGGATCCGATTGCCGAGGTCGACAACACCGACCGCATCTCGGGCCAGACGCTGCATTGGAAGCGCACCCGCGCCATGACCGATCTCACGCGTGGCGTGCGCATGTTCTTCCTCGAGCTCGCCGAGCCGCGCCCGCCGTCCGCCAAGACCGCCGATACGGCCGTGCTCGGCCTCGACCATATCGTGATCTCGACCGAGGATCCCGAACGCGCCGCCGCGCTCTACGGCGCGCGGCTCGGCCTCGACATGGCGCTCGACCGCAGCCATCAGGAATGGGGCCAGTTGATGTTCTTCCGCTGCGGCGACCTGATCGTCGAAGTGGTGAAGCGGCCGGTCGCCGGCAACGACAAGGCCCATGACAAGCTGTGGGGCCTGAGCTGGCGCGTCGCCGACATCGAGGCGACGCGCGCGCGGCTGCTCGCCGCCGGCCTGCAGGTCTCCGAGCCGCGCGCCGGCCGCAAGCCGGGCACACGGGTGATGAGCCTCTACAGCGGCACCTGCGGCATCCACACGCTGATCCTCGAGAAGACCCCGCGCGCGGCGGAGTGAGGTCGAAGCGGAGCCGACGGCGTCATGGGCCAGCCGCCCGTGATATAGGTCGGAACGGCATTCGGAGTCTTTGCCACGCCGATGATCTCTCCTTCCGAACCGGCTCCCGCCACTGTGTCCCGTCCACGCCGCGTCTTCATGCTTGGCGCGACGGGAACGATCGGCCGTGCCACGGTACGCGCGCTCGTCGCGCGCGGGCACGAGGTGGTCTGCTTCGTGCGTCCGCGCCAAGACGCCGTAAAGATCGCGGGCGCCACCGTCAGGACGGGGGATGTCACCGATCCCGCCTGCCTCGCACGTGACGGCTTTGGCGGTGAGCGGTTCGACGCCGTGGTGTCCTGCATGGCCTCGCGGACCGGCGTGCCCAGGGATGCCCAGGCGATCGACGACCAAGCGCATGTGAACGTGCTGGATGCCGCGTGGAGTGCCGGTGTGAGTCACTTCGTCCTGCTGTCCGCCATCTGCGTGCAGAAGCCGCTGCTGGCGTTTCAGAGGGCCAAGCTGGCGTTCGAAGCGCATCTGATGGAGCAGGGGCTGACCTACTCGATCGTCCGCCCGACCGCGTTCTTCAAGTCGCTGTCGGGACAGGTCGCGCGGGTGAGGCAGGGCCGGCCCTATTTGGTGTTCGGCGACGGCCGGTTGACGTCGTGCAAGCCGATCAGCGACGGGGACCTCGGCGACTATCTGGCCGGATGTCTCGACGACGAGCGCCGCTGGAACCGGGTGCTGCCGATCGGCGGCCCAGGCCCCGCCATCACGCCGATCGAACAGGGCGAGCATCTGTTCGCGCTGCTCGGACGCAAGCCGCACTTCCGGCACGTCCCGGTGGTGCTGCTCGATGTCATGATCGGCGGGCTCGATATTGCCAAGCGGATCGTGCCGTCGCTGGCCGACAAGGCGGAGCTCGCCCGCATCGGCCGCTACTACGCGACCGAATCCATGCTGGTGCTCGATCCCGCCACCGGCCGCTACGACGCCGACGCGACACCCTCGACGGGCTCCGAGACGCTGTTCGACTACTACGCCAAGCTGATCCGCGGCGCGGCCACGGCCGAGCGCGGCGACCACGCTGTATTTTAAGTCCCGGTCTCTCCCCGTCATTGCGAGGAGCGAAGCGACGAAGCAATCCAGAGTCGCGTGCGCGGCCCTGGATTGCTTCGCTTCGCTCGCAATGACGATGGTGAGAGTTGTGTTGGCGCGGTGAGACTTGAGCGGACGGCGGTGAAACATGCGGTCACCATCTCGCGGCGCGATTTCGCGTCCGAGCTTTACCGTTCGTCCTGCCCTCTTCGAGAAGAGGGCACGGGGAATGCCGGGCGCTGGCCGCACCCATGGCCCGCCTGCGGAAAAAATGCAGGCGGCAGGAACCACAGGTTCAGCCGAGAACACCCGGCATTCCCCGCGCGATGGTTTGACGGCTGCTTCGCGTTCTCCCCGGTGCTCCGGGCTTTCTGGCCACCGTTGCCCGCGCGGCGCGTGAGCGCCGGCACGGGCGTGACACCAGCGTCGGGGTGTCAGGACCACGCGACTTGACCGTGCGCATCGCTGCCGTTCGTCCGCGCGAGGTTCACTCGCGCGCAGCACCGACACGCCCACCGCATCCCGCACCCGACGTTCGTGACGACCGCGAAGCGCCCCTCTTGTGAGGCGGGACGGGAGAACGTATACACGAATTCTGAAAAAAAGAAAGAAGATTCTTTCGACGGGTGAGTGTCGGCGGAAGCGGGCGGGGATCGCCCTCTTTGTGTCGCCGGTCGGACCTTCCGACAGCCGCGCGTAGGGCGGATTGCGGACTGAATTGCTTCGGTCACGCCGCGCAACGTGATCCTCGCCTCAGCCGACCACACACGGCACGCTCGCAAACCCGCGAAACCGCACCCGGCCGCCGCGCACTGGCTCGCCCTCGAGCTGATAGTTCGGAAACCGCGCCAAGAACCGCCCAATTGCCACCGCGCCCTCCAGCCTTGCCAGCGCCATCCCGGCGCATTGATGGGCGCCGGTGCCGAAGGCGAGGTGGCGGTTGGCGAGGCGGGTGATGTCGAAGCGCTCGGGATCGTCGAACTGGGCGGGATCGCGGTTGGCGGCGCCGATGCACAGCGTGACCGATGTTCCGGGCGCCAACGCGATGCCGCCAAGCTCGACGGATTCCGTCGTCATCCGGTTGCCGAGCTGGTTGGAGCTCTCGTAGCGCAGGATCTCTTCGACCGCGGTGCGGATCAGGTTGGGGGCCTCGATCAGCCTCTCGCGCTCGGCCCGATGCTGGCCCAGCAGGACCAGGCCGTTGCCGATCAGATTGGTGGTGGTCTCGTGGCCTGCATTGAGGAGGAAGATGCAGTTGTGCAAGAGCTCCGTCTCGCTCAGCCGCTCGCCGTCGGCCTCGCCCTGGATCAGCCGGGTCAGCACGTCGCGCTCGGGATTGCCGGGAGCCGCGCGCCGCCGCGCGACCAGGTCTTTGAGATAGGTCAGCATGTCGCCGACCGCCTGGTTGCCACAGGCGAATTGCTCGGCCGACAGCACCGGCTCGAGCGCGCCGAGGATGGCGAGCGACCAGTCGCGCAAGGGACCGCGCTCCTCGTGCGGCACGCCGAGCAGGTTGCCGATCACCTCGATCGGAATTGCCGCGGCGAAATCCTCGATCAGCTCGAAGCGGTCCTTGGCGGCGATCCGGTCCAGCAGTCCGTCGACCAGCGCGATCAGCGCCGGCTCCATCTCGGCGATCGCGCGCGGCGACAGCGCGCCCATGATCAGGCGGCGCACCCGGGTGTGCGCCGGAGGATCGTTGAAGACGAGGCTCGTCGTGTGATGCTCGTACAGCAGCGAGTTGCCGTATTTGGGCGCGAACTCGCGCTTCTTGTCCGACGAGAACGTCCTGGTTGCCTTGTAGGCGGTGACCAGATCGTCGTAGCGGGTGAGGAAATAGGAGCCGTTGCGCATGCGCTTGACCGGGGCGTGCCGGCGCAGCGCGCGATAGGTCGGGTAGGGATCGGCGTAGAACTCCGGCGTCAGGCTCTCGAGATCGAACTGGCTGGCGAGCGCTGCGTCGTCGGTCATGTCTAGTCCTCCCGGCCGATTCTTGTTTTTGTCCCGGTGAGCGTCGCACGGCGAGCGGCGGAAGAAAATGTGCCCGCCGCGGTGGTTCCCGCGCGGCCCTGCGTCCACCGATGGAGCGGGTGCCCCAGATCCGCCGCTTTGAGAGGTATAGAATTGCCTTTGGCGCCGGTGAAATCCCGCCTGCGATTTCAGGGACTTGGCCGCCGACCCTGCTGCGCCGCGGCATCTTTCTTGACATAGATCAAGTGAGTATTTACTCACGGCCGATGTCCACCTTGCGCATGACAAGCGATCTCCGGAGGCAGCTGATCCTCGGTGCAGCCAAGCGCTGCTTCGCGCGTCATGGCTATGCCGGCACCACGACCAAGAGCGTGGCCGCCGCGGCGGCGATCTCGGAAGCGCTGCTGTTCAAACATTTCCCCTCCAAGGCGGCGCTCTATGCGGAGATCCTCACCGAGGAGTGCGAGACCGATCCGGATTTCGAGGTGCTGCTCAGCCAGGAACCTTCGACCGCGACGCTGGTCATGCTGATGGCCGGGATGGTCCGGCATTTCCTCGGCATTGCCGACGGCCCCAATGAGGAAGAAGAGCAGCGGCTGCGGCTGATGGCGTCGAGCCATCTCGACGATGGCGAGTTCGCAAGGCTGCTGTATACGAAGATCGATGATCTGATCGGCGCCAAGTTCGTTAACTCTCTGGACAGCGCCGTTGCCTCCGGTGACGCCGTGCGATTGGCGGCCGCGCCGCGCGATCTGTTCTGGTTCGCGCATCACACGGTCTTGATGGCGGCATTGACGCGGCTTCCATCCATTCCCTGTGTGCCGTATGGAACTGCGGCGAGCCTGGAGCGCCAGCTCAGCGAATTCATCCTGCGCGGCATCGGACTGACCGACGCCGCCATTGCGTGCTACCTCGATCACGAATTGTCGCAACCTCCGGCCCGGCCGGCGACGGCAGAAAGTGCATGACATGAACATTGCGACGGAACCCAAGCTCTCAGGAAAGCCGGTCCACGGCAAGCCGCGCAAGCGCACCCGCCCGGTGCTGTGGTTCATCGTGGTTGGCGGCCTGCTCGTGGCGCTGGTCGGCGGTCTCGTATGGTTCAACATGTTCCGCGACAAGATGATCGCGCAGTTCTTCGCCAACATGAAGCCGCCGCCGCTCAACGTCAGCGTCGCGACGGCGAGTTCGGAGACGGTGCCGAACCTGTTGACCGCAGTCGGCGATCTCGCCGCCGTGCATCAGGTCAACGTGACCTCGGACGTCAGCGGCCGCATCACCGACATCATGTTCACGCCGGGCTCCACGGTGAAGCAGGGCGCGCCGCTGGTGCAGCTCTATGACGCGCCGGATCAGGGCGATCTCGCCAACTACAAGGCCCAGGTGACTGTGGCGCAATTGTCGCTTGATCGCGCCAAGCAGCTGGCGTCGCGCCAGTTCGGGCCGCAGGCGACCGTCGACCAGGCCCAGGCCGCGTACGACCAGGCCCAGGCCGGCATCGCCAAGACCGAGGCGCTGATCGCGCAGAAGCTGGTGCGCGCGCCGTTCGACGGCGATCTCGGCGTCCGCAAGGTCGAGGTTGGCCAGTATCTCAGCGCCGGCACGCAGATCGTGTCGCTGACCGATCTGTCGGAGCTGTGGGTGAACTTCACCGTGACGGAGAAGGACAGCGGCCAGCTCAAGGTCGGCCAGACCGTTCGCATCGGCGTCGATGCCTATCCGGGCCGGACCTTCGAAGGCAAGATCACCACGATTGAGCCGCAGATCGCGACCGACACGCGCAACATCCGCGTGCAGGCGACGATCGCCAATCCGGAGCGCATCCTGAAGCCGGGCATGTTCGCCACCGCCACCGTGGTGCTGCCGGAGAAGCCGCCGGTGCTGACGGTGCCGGAGACCGCGGTCGACTACACGCTCTATGGCGACTCGGTGTTCGTGATCAACGAGAAGAAGACCGACGACGGCAAGACCGCGCTGACGGCCGACCGCATCTATGTGCAGACCGGCGACCGCATCAACGGCCGCGCGGTGATCCTCAAGGGCCTCAAGGAAGGCGATCGCGTCGTCGCCGTCGGCCAGCTCAAGATCCAGTCCGGCGCCGCGGTCGCGATCTCCACCGATCCGCTGCCGCCGGTCCCGGCGAAGCCGCCGCGCTACTGAGCGACCTCTGATCCAATGCTGGGCCGCCCTGAGGCGGCCCGCCCGGACCTCATCTGACTTCTGCTGACGGGATTGCCGCGATGCGTTTCACCGATATCTTCATCAAGCGCCCGGTGCTGTCGGTCGTGGTCAGCCTGCTCATTCTGCTGCTCGGCCTGCGCGCCGCCTTCGTGCTGCCGATCCGGCAATATCCGAAGCTGTCCAACACCGTCGTCAACGTGACGACCGTCTATCCCGGCGCCTCCGCCGATCTGATGCAGGGCTTCATCACCACGCCCTTGGAGCAGGCGGTCGCATCCGCCGAGGGCGTCGACTACATCACCTCGTCCTCGGTGCAGGGCACCAGCACGATCCAGGTGTTCATCAAGCTCAATTTCGATCCGAACCAGGCGCTCACCGAGGTGCTCGCCAAGGTGAACTCGGTCCGCTACCTCATTCCGAAGGAATCCAACGATCCCATCGTCACCAAGACGACGGGACAGACGACCTCGGTGATGTATCTCGGCTTCTCCAGCGAGGAGCTGTCGGGCTCGGCGATATCAGACTATCTGACGCGCGTGGTGCAGCCGGTGCTGTCGACGGTCGACGGCGTCGCCGCGGCGAACATTCTCGGCGGCCAGACCTTTGCGATGCGGATCTGGCTGAACCCCGAGAAGATGGCCGGCCGCAACGTGTCGCCGACCGACGTCGCGGCAGCGATCGCGGCCAACAACTTCCAGTCCGCGGCCGGACAGGCGAAGGGCTATTTCATCGTCTCCAACGTCACGACCAACACCGGCCTCACCGACGTCAACCAGTTCAAGCGGATGATCGTCAAGGCCAAGGACGGCGGCTTCGTCCGCATGGAGGACATCGCCACCGTCGAGCTCGCCGCGCAGAGCACCGACGCCAGCGTCGCCTTCAACGGCGAGCGCGCCATCTTCATCGGCGTCGACGCGACGCCGCAGGGCAACCCGCTCAACATCGTCAAGGGCGTGCGCGCGCTGTTCCCCGACCTCGAGCGCAACCTGCCGCCATCGATGAAGATGAAGGTGGCCTATGATTCCACCAAATTCATCCAGTCCTCGATCGACGAGGTCGAGCATACGCTCGGCGAAGCGGTGCTGATCGTCATCGTCGTGATCTTCCTGTTCCTGGCGTCGCTGCGCTCGGTCATCATTCCGGTGGTGACGATCCCGCTGTCGCTGATCGGCGTCTGCACGATGATGCTGGCGTTCGGCTTCAGCATCAACCTGCTGACCCTGCTGGCGATGGTGCTGGCGATCGGCCTCGTCGTCGACGACGCCATCGTGGTGGTGGAGAACATCCATCGCCATCTGGAGGAGGGCAAAGCACCCGTGCAGGCCGCATTGCAGGGCGCCCGCGAGATCGTCGGCCCCGTCGTCTCGATGACGATCACGCTAGCGGCGGTGTATGCCCCGATCGGCTTCCTCGGCGGTCTCACCGGCTCGCTGTTCCGCGAATTCGCGTTCACGCTCGCCGGCTCGGTCATCGTCTCCGGCGTCATCGCGCTGACCCTGTCGCCGATGATGTGCTCGGTGCTGCTGCGCAGCGCCGAGGAGGGCCGCTTCGCGCGGCTCGTCAACCGCGTGTTCGGCGCGATGACGCGCTGGTACGGCCGCCAGCTCGACCGCTCGCTCGACTACCGGCCGGTGACGGCGCTGTTCGCGCTGACGATCCTCGGCCTCGTCGGCTTCCTCTACATGCACACCTCGAAGGAGCTGGCGCCGGAGGAGGATCAGGGCATCGTGTTCTCGATCACCAAGGCACCGAAATACGCCAACATCGACTACATCAACTTCTACACAGACAAGGTCGACAAGGCGTTCCAGAAGTTCCCCGAGACCGATCTTCGCTTCGTTCTGAACGGCATCCTCGGCCCGCAGGGCGGCTTTGCCGGCATGCTGCTCAAGCCCTGGGACGAGCGCACGCGCTCCTCGATCAAGCTGAAGCCGCTGGTGCAGGCGGAGCTGTCCAAGATCGAGGGCATCAACGCCTTCGCCTTCAACCTGCCGGCGCTGCCGGGCGGCCCCGGCGGCCTGCCGGTGCAGATGGTGATCAGCTCGACCAGCGGCTTCCAGGCGGTCTATGAGCAGATGGCCAAGCTGAAGGACGCCGCCCGCAAGAGCGGCATGTTCATCGTCTCCGACAGCGACCTCGAGTTCAATCAGCCGGTGGTCAAGGTCTGGATCAATCGCAGCAAGGCGAGCGATCTCGGCATCACCATGCAGTCGATCGGCAACACGCTGGCCGTACTGCTCGGCGGCAACTACATCAACCGCTTCAACCTCGAGGGCCGCTCCTATCAGGTGATTCCGCAGGTGCCGCGTGACAAGCGGATCTCGCCGGAATCGCTGTCCGGCTACTATGTCGCGACCTCGGCCGGCCAGCAGGTGCCGCTGTCGACCGTCGTCAACATCGAGACCGCGACCGACCCGAACTCGCTGACGCATTTCAACCAGCTCAACTCGGCGACCTTCTCCGCCGTGCCGATGCCGGGCGTCACCGTCGGGCAGGCGGTCGACTTCCTGGAGAAGCAGGCCAAGAACCTGCCGTCCGGCTTCAGCCACGACTATCTCGCCGACGCCCGTCAATACGTCCAGGAGGGCAATCAGCTCGCCATCACCTTCGGCTTCGCGCTGGTCATCATCTTCCTGGTGCTGGCGGCGCAGTTCGAGAGCCTGCGCGATCCGCTGGTGATCATGATCAGCGTGCCCATGGCGATCGTCGGCGCGCTGATCCCGCTGTTCTTCGGGCTGGCGACCATGAACATCTACACCCAGGTCGGCCTGCTGACGCTGGTCGGCCTGATCACCAAGCACGGCATCCTGATGGTGGAGTTCGCCAACGAGCTGCAGCTCAACGAGGGGATGGACCGCCGCACCGCCATCGAGACGTCCGCGCGCATCCGCCTGCGGCCGATCCTGATGACCACGGCGGCGATGGTCACCGGCCTGATCCCGCTCTTGACCGCGACCGGCGCCGGCGCCGCCAGCCGCTTCTCGATCGGCCTCGTCGTCGTCGCCGGCATGTCGATCGGCACCTTGTTCACACTGTTCGTGCTGCCGGCCGTCTACACCGTCATCGCCACCAACCACCAGGCCGCCGCCAAGTCGCTGCGCGCCCGGCAGATCGCCCAGTTCGACGCCGAGACCGACCACGCGCTGAAGGCGACGTGAGCGGGCAGTTTCTTTGGGGGGCTGAAGATCAACGGCGGCTGCTCCTGGCAGTCGCCGTTTTTGTCGGGCCGTCTCTTTCTCCCCTTACTGTCGTCACGGCCGGCGGCGCCCGCCGCGGCGCTCAGCACAGCGGCCTCTTAAAGAACAGATGGTCGAGCAGGATCAGCAGAGCGGCGATGCCGATGATGATGAAAAACGCGAAGGCGTAGTGCAATGACCGATGGAAGTGCGTGCGATAGGCGCGGGAATATTCGTCGGCAGTGACACGGCGGAGCGTGAACCAGCCGCGCCATTCCGGTGCATGGCTCGCCATCAAGACCCGCTCGCGAAACGCCAGCGCCCAGATCACGACGCCAGCCCCCATGTCGACGATCGTCAACAATCGCAGGAGATCCTCAGCCATTCGAGCTAGCATGGAGAGGCCTCGCTCACTCGTCCTGCTGCGGATCGAGCGCGTCGCGCAGGCCGTCGCCCAGCAGGTTGAGCGACAGCACGACCAGGAAGATCGCAAGCCCCGGCCAGATCGCCATCCACGGTGCATTGGTGAGGAAGCGCTGGGCGGCGTTGAGCATGCTGCCCCAGGACGGGGCCGGCGGCTGCTGGCCCAGGCCTAGGAATGACAGCGCGGCCTCGGCGATGATGGCGGCGGCGACCGACAGCGTCGCCTGCACCAGCAGCGCCGGCATGATGTTCGGCAGGATGTGCCTGACCGCGATCTGCAGGTCGGTATCGCCGACGCTGCGGGCGGCCTCGACATATTCCTCGACCTTGACGCTCATCACCTCGCCGCGGGTCAGCCGGACGAAGATCGGCGTCGCCGAGATGCCGATCGCGATCATGGCATTGCCGAGGCTCGGCCCCAGGAACGCCGCCAGCGCGATCGCCAGGATCAGGAATGGGCAGGCCAGCATCGCGTCGGTGATGCGGCTGATCAGGGCATCGAGGAAGCCGCCGCGGTAGCCTGCGATCATGCCGATCGGGACGCCGATCGCCAGCGCGATGGCGACCGAGATCGCTCCGGCCAGCAGCGAGGCCCGCGCGCCGTAGATCACGCGGGCCAGCACGTCGCGGCCGAGATCATCGGTGCCGAGCCAATGCGCCGCCGACGGCGCCTTGCGCACCAGCGCCCAGCTCGTCTTGATGGGATCGTAGGGCGCCACCACCGGCGCGAGCACGGCGAGCAGGATGAAGGCCGTGATCAGGCAGAACCCGACCATGGCGCCTTTGCGCTTCACCAGTCGGCGCAAGGTGCGCTGCATCGGCCGCTCGAGCGGAGCGAGGGCGCGTGCCCCGTGCGGAGCTGACAGCGTCGTCTCGGCCATCTCAGCTCCTCAGCCGCGGATTGACGAGGACATAGGCGAGATCGGCGATCAGGTTCAGCATGATGTAGACGGTGGCGGTGACCAGCACGACGCCCTGCACGACGGCGTAGTCGCGATTGAACACGGCATCGACGATCAGCTTGCCGAAGCCGGGGATCGAGAAGATCTGCTCGGTCAGCACGGCGCCGGACAACAGCGTCCCGAGCTCGAGCGCGCCCAGCGTGATCACCGGCGTCAGGGCATTGCGCAGCGCGTGGCGCAGGATGACCTGGCGTTCGGAGATGCCCTTGGCGCGCGCGGTGCGGATGTAGTCGCTGCCCAGCACCTGCAGCATCGCGCTGCGGGTGTGGCGCATCAGGATCGCGGCGATGGCGTTGCCGAGCACGAAGGCCGGCATGATGGTGGCGGCGAGGCTGGCCCGCCAGTCCTCGGCGGGCGAGACGTAACCGGAGGCGGGGAGCCAGCCGAGCTGGATCGAGAACAGGAAGATCAGCATGATGCCGAGCCAGAAGTTCGGCGTCGAGATGCCCCACAGCGCAAACAGGTTGGCGGCATAGTCCCAGGCCGTCCCGCGCTTCACGGCGGAAACGATGCCGGCGGGAATGCCGATCAGGAACGCGATCACGATCGCCATCGAGGCGAGCTGCAGGGTTACGGGCAGCTTCTGCAGGATGAGGTCGCGCACCGGCATCTTGATGCGCAGCGACTCGCCGAAATCGCCCGAGAGCACGCCCTTGATCCAGTAGCCGTACTGAACCGGAAGCGGCTGGTCGAGCCGATACTGTTTGCGGATCTGCTCGATCACCGCCGGATCGCGCTCCTCGCCGGCCATCACCAGCGCGGGATCGCCGGGCAGGAGCTGTTGCAGCGAGAAGATGAGGATGGAGACAAAGATCAGCGTCGGGATGATCTGGGCGATGCGGCGGGCGAGGAACGTCAGCATGATCTGCGTCCCTCGCGGCAGTCACCCGGCGCGTCATCGGAAACCGGTCGTGCTCCCAGCGTTCCCTCCCCCACAAGGGGCGAGGGAGCGCAGCGCGCGCGAGGCGTCGCGGTCGCGTCCCAACGAAGGGGGGCCAAGTGACTGCTCACTTCAGCTTCAGGCCGATCACGCGCACCAGGCCGTCCGGCATCTGCTTGTAGCCCTCGAGCTTCTTGGTGTGCGCGATCAGGATGCGTCGGTGGTAGAGGTAGAGAATCGGCTCGTCCTCGATCTCGAGCTTGGTCAGCTTCTCGTAAAGCGCCTTGCGCTGGGCCATGTCGGTCACCAGCCGTGCGTCGCTGAGCGCCTTGTCGGCCTCGGCGTTGGCCCAGACGCTGTAGTTCTGCGGCGCGTTGCTGTGCAGGAACACGTAGCTGTTGCCGTCGGGATCGATCCGGCCGCTCCATGACAACATGAACGCCTGATAGTCGCCGGCCTCGGCCTGCTTCAACGAGGTCGCAAACTCCGTCACTCGGATCTTCATGTCGAAGCCGGCCTCGGCGGCCATCGACTGTACGACCTGGGCGGCCGCCTCGGTCTCGGCGCCCTTCGGTACCATGAAGTCGACCGCGACAGGCGTCGTCACGCCGGCCTCTTTCAGCAGCGCCTTTGCCTTCTCGACATCGCGGGCACGCACCGGGAAGGCCTTCTGATAATAGGGATGCGAGGGATTGACCCACTGGTTGCCCGGCATGAATTCGCCGTTGAAGACCACCTGGTTGAGCGCCTCGCGGTCGATCGCGAGATCGAGCGCCTGGCGCACCTTCGCGGACTGGCTGAGTGGGCCCTTGGCCTTGTCCTTGCCGATGTTGAGCGTGATGCCCTGATAGCCGAGCTCGATCGCGGTCGACAGCGCAAGCTTGGAATCGGCGCGCACGTCCTTGATGTCGGTGGCGAGCACGCGCTCGATCAGGTCGAGGGCTCCGGACTTCAGGTTCGCCAGCCGCACCGTGGCGTCGACGATCGGCTGGTAGACGATCCTGTCGATGAAGACGTTGTCCTTGTTCCAGTAGTCGGCGAACTTCTCGAACACGATGCGGTCCTGCTGGACGCGCTCGACGAACTTGTAGGGACCGGCGCAGACCGGATGCAGGCCGAACTTGTCGCCGGCCTCCTTGGCCGCCTTCGGCGACACCATCATGCCGGCGCGGTCGGTGAGCTGGGCGATCAGCGGCGAGAACGGCGCTTTCAACACCAGCTTGATCGTCAAGGGATCGACGACGTCGACATGATCGAGCGAGGCCAGCTCCGGCTTGCGGAACGAGCCGGGGAGGGTGAGATGGCGGTCGAGCGAGAACTTGGCGGCCTCAGCGTCGAACGGCTCGCCGTCATGAAACTTGACGCCGGGCCGGAGCTTGATGGTGACCTCCTTGCCGTCGGCCGAGGTCTGCTGCGACAGCGCGAGCTGCGGCACGATGTTGAGCTTGTCGTCGATGTCGAACAGCTTGTCGCAGGTCGCGGCGAAGACGATGCGGCCGACATAGGTGCGGGCCATGGTCGGATCGAGAACGTCGGGGTCCTCGGCAAGGCCGATGCGCAAGGTCGTCTGCGCCTGCGCGACCGGCCCCCAAGAAGCCACGACAACGGCCGCGACCGCGGCCAAGCACCAGTTCCTCATCATCCGATGTCCCTCACGCGAATGCAGCCTGCGTTGTTGCCCTATCAATACCAACCCCGATCACGCGCCGTCCTTCCGGCTCGGTCATGTCTGGTTCGCGAGCGCGGCGGCGATGCCGGCATCAATCGTGGCGCGATCCGTAATCCCTGCCGGATTGTCGCGCGTCGGCATGAACTGCCGGAACACGGCCCAATGCTTGCGGCTAACGCCCTCCAGTCGTTCGAGCTCTGCCAGCGGATCGGGGTGATCATCGACACGCAGATCGAGCTCGGACCATTCCTCCTTGCCGTGGACCAGAAGAGCGGCCGACTGTTTGCCGCGCTTGTCACCGCCGGCGGCCTCGCCGGCCTTCATGGCTGCGATCAGACGCTCCGCGAAGGGCAGGGCGTGGCTGGCGATAAACGCGTTCGCGGTTTCGTTCAGCACCTGCGGGCCGGCCAGCATGTTGCCGGCAATCGAAAAGCCACGGCCTTCGAGATGGCCGCACCAGTCGATGCAGTCGCGGCCGGTGTGGGCGGCAATCTGGCCGTTGTGATCGAGGATGTGGAGCTGGCGGCTCTCGCGGCCGGGATCGGCAGATGTCAGCAGTTGCACGATCTCGCGCGGATGCCGGCCGTCGCGCAGCAGCGTGACGCCGTCGATGCCGTAATAGGGATTGACCAGCGCCTGTGTGGCGATGCCGCCGTGGCCGGCGACGATGAAGGGCACGCGCGCGCCGACGGCGAAGAAGCGGGTGGCGACGGCGATGCCGATCCGGCCGGTGAGATCGTCCTTGGCAATGATCGACCAGGTCATCGTCGCGTTGCTCTCTTATCGTCCGGCGGCGTAACCCTGCATGCCCCGTGGATTGGCCGCGGCGCGGCGGCGGCGGCCCACGCGGGAGGCCGCGGTAAGGCGGCCCTCCGACCAGTCGGGGCCGACTTCGACCACATGGCCGCGGCGGCGCAGCTCCTCGACGGTCGCCTTGGGCACGCGGCCCTCGACCACGAGCACGCCGGGGCGCGCGGTGCGCGGCCAGAACGAGATCGGGAAATGCTCGGAGTGCCACGCCGGCGCGTCGATCGACTCTTGCAGGTTCATGCCGGCATGGACGTGGCGCAGGAAGAACTGCGTGTTCCACTGGTCCTGCTGGTCGCCGCCGGGCGAACCCCAGGCCACATAAGGCTCGCCGTCGCGCAGCGCCATGGTCGGCGATAGCGTCGTGCGCGGCCGCTTGCCCGGCACCAGCGCGGCCGGATGATCCTCCTCGAGCCAGAACATCTGCGCGCGCGTCCCCAGGCAGAAGCCGAGCTCGGGGATGACCGGCGATGATTGCAGCCAGCCGCCGGAGGGCGTCGCCGAGATCATGTTGCCTCGGGAATCGATGATGTCGAAATGCACGGTGTCGCCGCGCACCTCGCCGAAGCGGCCGACGGTCGGCTCGCCCGAGCCCATTGCGCCGACGGCCTCGCGGCGGCCTTGGGCCTCGCGCAGCTTCACCTTGGCGCCGTAGCCGTCGAGCGTGCCGGGACGCAGCTCGAGCGAGGCCTTTTCGGTGATCAGCTTGCGGCGCTCGTCGTTGTAGGCATCCGACAGCAGCGTCTCGATCGGGATGTCGGCGAAAGCAGGATCGCCGTAGAAGGCCTCGCGATCGGCGAAGGCGAGCTTCGCGGCTTCGATCTGCCAATGAATGAAATCGGGGCCGGTCGGATCGAGGCCGTCGAGCACAAAGCCCTTGAGCAGCGCGAGCTGCTGGAGCAGCACCGGGCCTTGGCTCCAGACGCCGGCCTTGCACACGGTGTAGCGGCCGTACTGATAGGTCAGCGGTGCCTCGATGGTCGGCTGCCAGCGCGCCATGTCGTCGGCTGTCAGCACGCCCTTGTGGCGCGAACCCGAGACGTCCATCACTTCCTGCGTCCGGCAGAAACGGTCGATGGCCTCGGCGACGAAGCCCTGCGACCAGGCCTTGCGCGCGCGCTCGATCTGCGCGTCGCGATCAGCACCCGCGCTTTCGCCTTCACTGAGGATGCGTGCGTAGGTTTCCGCGAGCTGTGGATTGGTGAACAGCGTGCCCGGCCTCGGCACCTCGCCATTGGGCAGATAGAGCGCGGCCGAGGTCGGCCAATGCGTCTTGAACAGCTGCTCCACGGTCTGGATCGTCGCCGAGATACGCTCGACAAGCGGATAGCCGTCGCGCGCGTAGGAAATCGCCGGCTCCAGCACGTCGCGCAGCCGCATCGTGCCGTAGTCGCGCAGCAGCAGCATCCAGGACTCGAACGTGCCGGGCACGCAGGCCGCGAGCAGGCCGGTGCCGGGCACCATGTCGAGGCCTTCGTTCTTGTAGTGCGCGATGGTGGCGCCTGATGGCGCCGGGCCCTGGCCGCAGATCACCTCGGTGCGCCCGCGCCTGACGTCGTGCAGGATGATCGGCACGTCGCCGCCAGGACCGTTCAAATGCGGCTCCACCACCTGCAGGGTGAAGGCCGCCGCGACGCCGGCGTCGAAGGCGTTGCCGCCGCGCTCCAGCATCGCCATGCCCACCGCGGTGGCGAGCCAGTGCGTGGAGGTGACGACGCCGAAGGTACCGTCGATCTCGGGGCGGGTCGTGAAGGGATCGGGGTTGATGAAGCTCATGTGACTTTCATTCTGATGATCGGTCCGTCCGCACCACGACTCGTTGCCTCATGCAGGAACGGCCGCGCTCGCCGGCTGGTTCACCGCATGGCAGGCCACGCCGCCGATGAGTTCGGGCGACTGCTGCCGACAGAGATCGAATGCAAGGGGACAGCGTGGGTTGAAGGTGCAGCCCGAGGGCGGATTGATCGGGTTCGGGATCTCGCCTTTGACCGGAATGCGCTGGCGGCCGGACATCGACAGGTCCGGCACTGCGCCGAGCAGCATCTTGGTGTAGGGCATGCGCGGGTCGCTGAACAGCGTGCGGCCATCGGCGATCTCGACGATGCGGCCGAGATACATCACGCCGATGCGGCTCGCCATGTGGCGGACGACTGCGAGATTGTGGCTGATGAACAGATAGGTCAGGCCGAACTTGTCCTGCAAATCGCGCATCAGATTGAGGATCTGCGCCTGCACGGAGACGTCGAGCGCCGAGGTCGGCTCGTCGCAGACGATGAACTCGGCCTCGGAGGCGAGCGCGCGCGCGATGGCGATGCGCTGACGCTGCCCGCCAGAGAATTCGTGCGGGAATTTCTGGCCGTCGTCGGGATGCAGGCCGACCAGCGTCAGCAACTCGCCGACGCGGTCCTTGATCTGGCGCTCACCCTCGATGATGTCAAAGGCGCGGATCGGCTCGGCGATGATGCTATCGACGCGGAAGCGCGGATTGAGGCTCGCGTAAGGATCCTGGAACACCATCTGGATGCGGCGGCGCAGCTTGCGCCGCACCTGGGCCTGGCGCGCTTCGCTCATCGACACGCCGTCGATGATGACCTCGCCCGACGTCGGCGCCAGCAGCCCGACCACCATGCGCGCGACCGTGGTCTTGCCAGAACCGGATTCGCCGACCAGCGCGAAGGTCTCGCCCTTCCTGATGCCGAAGCTGACGCCGTCGACCGCCTTCAGGAACTCCTGCGGCTGACGCTCGATCACGCGGTTGAGCCAGGGTTTCGAGACGTCGAAGACCCGGCGCAGGTTCTTGACCTCGACGAAATCGGTCATGCCGCGGTCTCCGTCGCGCGATCGTACAGATGACAGGCGACGGCCTGCGTGCCCTGGCGTAGCGGCTCCGGCCGGTCGACGCGGCAGCGGTCGAAGGCGAAGCTGCAGCGCGGATTGAACGAGCAGCCGGGCGGGATCGCGGACAGTCGTGGCATCGAGCCTGGGATCTGCACCAGCCGCTTCTCCTCGCCCGCGAGCGTCGGGATCGCGCCCATCAGCCCCTTGGCGTAGGGGTGCAGCGGGTTGTTGATCACCTCCTGCACCGGGCCGATCTCGGCGACGCGGCCGGCATACATCACGGCGACGCGGTCGCAGGTCTCGGCGATCACGCCCATGTCGTGGGTCACCAGCATCACGGCGGTGCCGTGGTCGCGGCCGAGCCGCTTGATCAGCGAGATGATCTGCGCCTGCACGGAGACGTCCAGCGCGGTGGTCGGCTCGTCTGCGATGATCAGTTCCGGCTCGGCGCACAGCGCCAACGCGATCACGACGCGCTGGCGCATGCCGCCGGAGAATTCGTGCGGATAGCCGTCGATGCGCTTCTCGGGCGCCGATATGCCGACCTCGGCGAGCAGGTCGATGGCTCGCTTGCGCGCCTGCTGCTCGGTGAGGTTGGTGTGGGTCCTGATGGTCTCGATGATCTGGTCGCCGACGCGATACAGCGGATTGAGCGAGGTCAGCGGATCCTGGAAGATCATGCCGATGCGCTTGCCGCGCACCTTGCGCATCTCCTCCGGCGGCAGGTTGTCGATCCGCAGGCCGGAGAGCTGGATCTCGCCGCCGGAGATGCGGCCCGGAGGATCGATCAGGCCGATCACGGCGAGGCCGGTGACGGACTTGCCGGCACCGGATTCGCCGACGACGCCGAGCACCTCGCCCTTGGCGATGTCGTAGGAGACGCCGTCGATCGCGCGCAGGGTGCCGCGCCGGGTCGCGAACTCGACCTGCAGGTTGCGCACGGACAGAACGGGGGCGGTCATGAGCTCAAGCCTCGGAAGGACGCATTCACGCGGGTCATCGCAGTTTCGGGTTCAGGGCGTCGCGCAGCCAGTCGCCGAGCAGGTTGATGGCGAGGATCAGTCCGGCCAAAGCGATGCCGGGGAAGGCAACGATCCACCATTCGCCGGCGAACAGATAGTTGTTGCCGATCCGGATCAGGGTCCCGAGCGACGGCATCGTTTCGGGCATGCCGGAGCCGAGGAACGACAAGGTCGCCTCGGTGATGATCGCCAGCGCAAGGTTGATGGTGGCGATCACCAGCACGGGACCGGTGGTGTTGGGCAGCACGTGGCGCAGCATGATGACCGGCGCGGGCAGGCCGATCAGCTGTGCTGCGGCGACGTAATCCTTGTTCTTCTCGACGAGGACCGAGCTGCGCACCGTGCGTGCATATTGCACCCAGAAGGAGAGGCCGATCGCCAGCACGAGCACGACCAGCATGCTGAGCCAGTCCAGCCGGTTGCCGGACACCGACTTGGCGATGCCGTTGACCAGCAGCGCAATCAGGATCGGCGGAAAGGTGAGCTGGACGTCGGCGATGCGCATGATCACTGTGTCGACCCGGCCGCCGAAATAGCCGGCGATCAGGCCGAGGCCGATGCCGAGCGCGCCGGAAAAGGCAACGCCGAGAATGCCGACCAGGAGCGAGATGCGCAGGCCATAGAGGATGGCCGAGAGCACGTCGCGGCCCTGCTCGTCGGTGCCGAGCAAGAACGGGCTCTGTCCGTCGGCGGTCCACAGCGGCGAAATCCGCGAGTTCAACAGCTGCAATTGGGCCGGGTCGAACGGGTTTTGCGGCGACAGCAGCGGCGCGAAGATCGCCAGCAGGAAGAACAGCAGCGTGATCACGGCCGCGGCGACCGTCAGCTTGGAGCGGCGGAACGAGTAGAACAGGTCGCTCGCAAGCGCACGCTTCAGCCATCCGTCGGCGGCGCGCGGCGTCTCGACGGGCGTGGGGTGGGGAAGGGCGGCGTCGCTCATGATCAGGCCGGACGGCTGATGGTCGCGCGCAGGCGCGGATCGACCACGGTGTAGAGGATATCAACCACGAGATTGATGGTGACGAAGATCAGCGACACCATCATCAGGTAGGCCGCCATGATCGGGATGTCGACATTCTGCACCGCCTGCACGAACAACAGGCCCATGCCCGGCCATTGGAACACCTGCTCGGTGATGATCGAGAACGCGATCACCGAGCCGAACTGCAGGCCGACCACGGTGATCACCGGCACCAGCGTGTTGCGCAGCGCATGGCCGAAATGAATCGCGCGCGTGGTCAGCCCACGGGCGCGGGCGAAGCGGATGTAGTCGGTGCGCAGCACCTCGAGCATCTCGGCGCGAACCAGTCGCATGATCAAGGTCATCTGGAACAGGCCGAGCGTGATCGAGGGCATGATGAGCGCCTTCCAGCCGGAGACGGTGAACAGGCCCGATGTCCACCAGCCGAACCTGACGGTGTCGCCGCGGCCGAACGACGGCAGCCAGCCCAGCGTGACCGAGAACAGGTAGATCAGGAGGATGCCGATCAGGAAGGTCGGCAGGGAGATGCCGATCAGCGACAGCATCTGGAACAGCTTGGCGAGCAGGGAGTCGCGGTGCAGCGCCGAGAACACGCCCATCAGGATGCCGCAGAACAGCGCCAGGATCGTCGCGCAGACCGCGAGCTCCAGGGTGGCGGGCATGCGCTCCTTGAGCAGATCGGAGACCGGCTGCCGGAACTGATAGGAGACGCCGAACTTGAACTGCGCCGCGTCGAACAGATAGCGACCGAACTGCACGATGAAGGGATCGTCGAGCCCGAGCGACTGGCGGATGCTGGCCCGTTCCGCGGCCGACGCGTCGATCGGCACGATCTGGCTCACCGGGTCTCCGGCGAAGCGGAACATGGCGAACGCGATGATTCCGACGGCGATCATGACGCCGATGGCCTGAATTGCTCGGCGAAGCGCGAAGGCGAGCATCTGATCCTTTCAGGTCCTTCGAGATGCGGCGGCGCGTAGCACCTGCCGCAGGAAATGAAAAGTCCCGAAAAGCAGTTCTGCTTTCCGGGACTTGTCGTTGCGTCTGGACTACTCGGTCTTGGTGGCGAGGAACAGCAGCACGGCGTTGTCGGCGCGCAGCGGAATCTTCACCTTCTTCGAGACGCCCCAGGCCACCGCCTGCTGATGCAGCGGGATGTAGCCGTAATCCTTGATGCCGATCTCGAAGGCCTGCTTGATCAGTTGATTGCGCTTGGCGGTATCGGTCTCGACCAGGACCTTGTCGGTCAGGGCGTCGAACTCCTTGTTGCAGTAATTGCCGAGATTGGCCTCGCCCCGGGTCGGGTCCTTGGCATCGTCACGGCAGCCCATGATGTCGTGCATCACGTTGTGCGCGTCCATCGAGGAGGGCGTCCAACCGAGCAGGAAGAACGAGGTGTTGTAGCCGCCGGGCTTCAGCACCTTGGCGAAGTACTGCGCCTTGGGCTGGGCGTTCAGGTTCACCTTGACCCCGATGCGGGCGAGCATGCCGACCACGGCCTGGCAGATCGCGGCGTCGTTGACGTAGCGGTCGTTCGGGCAATCCATGCCGACCTCGAAGCCGTCGGGATAGCCGGCCTCGGTCAGCAGCTTCTTGGCGGCGTCCGGATCATATTTCGGCCGGGTGAAGTCCTTCGACAGCGCATAGAGCTGCGGAGCGATCATCAGCGCCGACGGGGTCGACAGGCCGCGCATGACGCGGGTCTTGATCAGCTCGACGTCGATCGCCTTGTAGAAGGCCTCGCGGACGCGGATATCCTTGAACGGGTTCTTGCCCTTGACGTTGGAGTACAAGAGCTCGTCGCGCGTCTCGTCCATGCCAAGGAAGATCGTGCGCAGCTCCGGTCCCTTCAGGACCTGGGCGTTCGGGCTGGAATCGACGCGGCCGATATCCTGCACCGGGACCGGCTCGATGACGTCGACCTCGCCGGACAGCAGCGCGGCGACGCGCGTGGCGTCGGAGGCGATGGTGGTGAACACGATCTCCTTCAGATTGTGCTCGGGCTTGCCCCACCAGTTCGGGTTGACCTTGAACACGGTCTTCACACTGGGCTGATGGCTCTCGATGATGAAGGGGCCGGTGCCGTTCTCATGCAGCGCGGCGTAGCTCGGCGTGGTTGCCGACACCGGCGTCGGCGCGACCGAGTTGTTGTCCTCGCACCACTTCTTGCTCATGATGTACCACGTATCCCATTGCGAGATCAGGATGGGATTGGGGGCATCGAGCTTCACGTCGACGGTGTAGTCGTCGACCTTGATGAATTTTGCGTCCGGCGGAACGTTGGAGAGGAAGTTGGAACCGGTGGCGCGGACGCGATCGGCGGAGAAGATCACGTCGTCGGCCGTGAAGGGTTCGCCATTGTGGAACTTGACGCCCTTGCGCAGATGGAAGCGCCAGCGGGTCGGCTCGGGCGTTTCCCAGCTCTCGGCCAGCGCGGGGATGATCTTCAGATCCTTGTCGCGCGCGGTCAGCCCCTCGTAGACGTGAGCATGGTGCGCAATCGTGGTCGATTCCTTGAAGGTGTAGGGATCGAGCGATTTCAGGGTGCCCTGGTTGGCATAGCGCAGGGTCTGGGCCGAAGCTGGCATGACGGCGAGGCCGAATGCGACCGCTGCCGCGATGAGCAGGGATTTGCGTCCCGACATATGTCCAAATTCTCCGCGTTTGACGCTTGGTTTTTCGGCAGGCGCGATTGTGTCCGGCCTGTTTTGCTTCGAAGTTCGTGTTGTCTGCAGCGCCTCTTGCACGAACTTCAAGAAGCAACAAGACGCCGGGCGATATGCTTGCAAGTCTGATGCCGCGCCGGAATGAACTGATCCCGTTGGCTCTGGCCTGGCGGTGCGTCGTGCGACCCGCGGCAGATCGATCCGAATATGTTGCCAGAGTTCAGCGGCGGCACACAAGTGCAGTTTGTTTAAGCCTAAACGATATGGTTATCCCCCCGCCGCCGCTGTGCGGCGCACGCGAGCGGCGGCTTCCGGGATGGGGCTGAGGGCTCGCCGGATTGACCATGTCCCGGGAATTGCGCACCTGCAGCAACGCGCCGCTTGCTAGAGGGGGGCCGGCGCGGTGATACTGGACACCCCCTGCCGCGAGTCCGGGATGGTCTTCCTGGTGAAGGGAGCCCGGCCCGGGGCTCGCGTCGGGATGGTTCGAACAGCGGAGCGGACATGAAAGTCAATATCGAGATCGATTGCACACCGCTCGAAGCGCGGCAGTTTTTCGGACTTCCCGATGTCGGTCCGATGCAGGCTGCGGTCATGGACCGGCTGCAGAACCAGATGACGAGCAACATCGACAAGCTCACGCCCGAAGCCATCATGCAGAGCTGGTTCACGTTCGATCCCCGCTTGGCCGAACGGTTTCAGGACCTGATGCTGACCATGACAGGCCTCGGCGGCAGCCGCTCGAACGACAAGAAGTCGGCCTGACGCGGCCGACGGCCGCACGGATTACGCTTGCGCGGAACTCCGAAGGGACGTGGCGTGACGTCACGGCATGGGGCAGGCTCCATGCCGGAGCCGAAGACCGGTCGAAAAAGACCGGCTGAACACTTCAGGGGAGGACGCATGACCGATCCGTCTTGGATGCCGGCGCTGCAGTTCGCGACGACCAACGGCATCCGCATGGGCTATTACGAGGCGGGCCCCGTCAGCGACCGGCCGCCGATGATCCTCTGCCACGGCTGGCCGGAGCTGGCCTTCTCCTGGCGGCATCAGATCAAGGCGCTGGCCGAGGCCGGCATCCGCGTCATCGCACCCGATCAGCGCGGCTATGGCGCGACCGACCGGCCGGAGCCGGTCGAGGCCTATGACCTCGAGCATCTCACCGCCGACCTCGTCGGCCTGCTCGATCATCTGAAGATCGACAAGGCGATCTTCGTCGGTCACGATTGGGGCGGCTTCGTCGTCTGGCAGATGCCGCTGCGATACCCCGACCGAGTCGCGGGCGTGGTCGGCATCAACACGCCGCATCTGCCGCGCGCGCCCGCCGATCCCATCGCCATCATGCGCAAGCGGTTCGGCGACATGATGTACATCGTGCAGTTCCAGGATCCCGCACGCGAGCCGGACCGCATCTTCGGCAGCCGTGTCGGGGAGACCTTCGATGCCTTCATGCGCAAGCCGCTGCCGCGCAGCGATACGCCGCCGACGGAGCCGCCGGACGGCGGGATCGCAGCCTCGCCATCGCTCAACCTGGCGTTCCCGCAGATGATCGCAGCCTATGACGCCGCCAAGGACACGCGGCAGCCGATCCTGTCGGAGGCGGAGAAGCAGGTGTTCGTCGACACCTTCACGCGCACCGGCTTCACCGGCGGCATCAATTGGTATCGCAACATGACGCGCAACTGGCAGCGCGCCGAAGGGCTCGATCAAACGGTGCGCGTGCCGTCGCTGATGATCATGGCGGAGAACGACGCCGTGCTGCCGCCCTCGGCCGCCGACGGCATGGAGAAGCTGGTGCCGGACCTGGAGAAACATCTCGTCCGCGACAGCGGCCATTGGACGCAGCAGGAGCAGCCCGCGGAGGTCAGCGCGAAGCTGATCGAATGGCGCCGGCGACGGTTCGGTTGAAGAACGGCCGAGGCAGATTGCACGTCCGAGTGAGAGGCTGCGGCCGAGCCAAACAACAACAGATGTCGTCAAGCCTGCCGACGCAGCGCGTCGGCTCTCCTAAGCCGCCTGCGCATTAGCGCCGTGCGCGTGCTCGGCGATTGCGTCGATGATCTGCGGCCACATCGGCCGCGGAGTAGCGTGACCCATGCCGTCGATCATCAGGAGCTTGGCATTCGGAATCGACTCCGCCGTGTCCTTGCCGGCGGTGGGATGGACCAGCGGGTCGACCTTGCCGTGGATCACGAGTGTCGGCGCCGTCACCAGATGCAGCCGCGGCTTGCGGCTGCCGGAGGCCAGGATCGCGCGCAACTGACGTCCGACGCCGGCGGGATTGATGCCGCGCGCGAAGCAGCGTTCGGCGAGTGCCACGTCATTTACCTCGTCCTCGGGAAATGAGCCGACGCGCAGCGCCTTCCAGGTCTTCTGGAAGCGCTTGATGTAGTCGTCCTTGGTCTTCGGCGGCGGCGCCATCAGCAGCATCGCGACCTCGCGCGTCGGCGGCGGGATGCGCGGATTGCCGGTCGTCGACATGATCGACGTCAGCGAGCGCACGCGATGCGGAAAGGAGATCGCGATCTCCTGCGCGATCATGCCGCCCATCGACGCGCCGACCAGATGCGCCGACTTGATGTCGAGCGCGTCCATCAGGCCGACCGTGTCCTTGGCCATGTCGAGCAGCTTGTAGGGCGCGGAGACGGGAATGTTGAAGAAGCGCAGCTTGATCAGCTCGAACGGGGTCAGCCGGCGGCCGCCATGCAGCTTGCTCGATTGGCCGATGTCGCGGTTGTCGAAGCGGATCACGCGGAAGCCGCGGCTTGCGAGCTGTTCGCAGAACTCGTCGTACCAGATGATCATCTGGCCGCCGAGGCCCATGATCAGCACGAGGGGAGGGGCCGCCGGGTCGCCGAAGATCTCGTAGCAGATGTCGATACCGTTGGCGCGCACAGTCTGCGGCGGCTGATGAGCAGTTGCAGTCACTTGATCCCTCGTTCAAGGCCTTGGAACCCTCTATGGCATGGTTCTGTTGGTCGAGAGAAGCAAGCTACAAGTTCTCCCGCACCGCAGCGAAGGCGTGCTATGATAAGTTGTGTTTGAGTCTTGTATTGGTCTGAAGGAGCGTGCCGATGGCGAACAAAGCTGGCGACCCGATCGCATTCTGGCAGCAGATGGTCGGAGAGATGCAGAAGAGCTTCAGCGCCTTCACGCGGCTGCGCCCGATGGGTGTGACGCCCCGTCCATCCTCCGACGGTCCCGCAACTGGTTCAGGAAACGGACAGAAGCCCATGGTTGATCTGATGGAAAACTATTTCGCCGGCATGAACGTGCCGAGCCGTGGTCAGCTCACCGCCTTGAATGAGCGGCTCGCCTCCATCGAGGGCGAGCTGGCGGAGACACGGGTGTTGTTGAAGGAGCTGCTGGCTTCCGCGCAGGTGCCCGCGACGACGCCCGCCGATCTCGCTCCGCAATTGAACGAGATCAGGAGCGTGCTGGATTCGCTTCTCTCCGCGTCCAAGGCGCCGGCGCCAGTCGTGGCGCCGCCGCGCGACGTCACGCCGGACTTGAAGGGGATCAAGGACTTGCTCAACGAGCTTCTTGCCGCGACCAAGGCTCCGCAACCGGCGGCAAAATCCGCCGTCGACGTCACGCCCCAGTTGAGCGAGATCAAAGCATTGCTCGACCGGACGCTGAACGCTGCCAAAGCACCCGATCCGTCACCGACAGTCGCGATCGAGGCAGAGTTGCGCGAGATCCGGGCCATGCTCGACACGTTGATGAAGCCGTCTCAGCCCGTCGACGCCGCGCCCAAGGCTGATGAGGCGGCTCCAAAGCCGGCCGAGCCGGCCCGGTCGGGGAAGAACCGCAACAAAAAGCACGGCGGCGCCCCTGCCGAGCACTGAGGTTCACCCGAACGTTCCGACGTGCGGCGGGTCGCTCAGCGGTTGCCAGTTCTTTCCTCCCATCCCGGGATGGTGCGTTGCAACATTTATGTTGCGTTGCACCATTCAGAATGATATAGCTGAGTCACTCCGGTTTCATAAGGGACGGAGCGAGCCATAGCTCAGAAGCATTGAGGATGGAGACAGCCATGACCACCGAGACCAACACCGTGTTCGACACCGTCAAAGACGCCTTTGCGCCGGTGACCGACGCGTTCAAGAACCTGCAGACGATGGAAGTGCCGGAGTCCGCGCGGGAGTTCGTCAAGAAGACCGCGTCGACCGCCAAGGAGCGCGCTGCGGAGGCCCTCGCTGGCTCCGAGAAGGTGACGTCGGCGATCGAGACCGCCGTGTTCGACGGCGTGACCGAGGCCGGCAAGATCAGCCGGAACATTCAGCAGGCGCTGTATCAGGACACCGAGGCCTTCTTCGACGGCATCGACCGGCTGGCGTCCGCCAAGTCGATCAGCGAAGCCGTTCAGATCCAGGGTGAGCTGGCCCGTGCCCGCGGTGAGGCGCTCGTCGCCCGCGCCAAGTCGACCAGCGAGTATGTCGGCAAGCTCGTCACCGAAGGTGCCAAGCTCGCGCAGGAGAACATGGCCAAGGCCTACAACAAGACCGCCTGATCGCCTCGCGCATCAGCCGATCGACCTGCAAGGCCCGCATCGTGCGGGCCTTTTCTTTTGTGACCAGGCGAAACCGGATAAAGCGGAGACATGGCGCAGCCTCTGTCCCGCATCGTCAATCAACTGAAGAGCGAGCCGTCGCGCACGGGCTCGCTGATCATCACCGTGTTCGGCGACGCCATCGTGCCGCGGGGCGGCAGCGTCTGGCTCGGCAGCTTGCTCGCCTTCTTCGAAGGGCTCGCCATCGACGGCAGCGTGGTGCGCACGGCGATGTCGCGGCTGACGGCGGAAGGCTGGTTCGAGCGCAGCAGAATAGGACGCAACAGCTTCTATCGCCTGACCCGGCGCGGCGAACAGACCTTCGCCGGCGCCACCCGCCACATCTACGATTCGCCGCCGGCGGAATGGAACGGCAGCTTCGAACTGCTGCTCATCGGCAGCGCCGAGGATCGCGAGCAGGCGAGGACTGCGCTGCGCGATGCGGGCTTCGGCAGCCCGCTGCCCGGTGTGTTCGTGGCCCCCTCGAGCATCGCCGTCCCTGACGCAGTGGAGGGGGCCATCCGCCTGCAAGCGTCCGCCGGCTCCGACATGGCGCGACGGCTGGTCGCCGAGAGCTGGGCGCTGGAGCGGACGGCGGAGGCGTACCGCAAGTTCAGCGCCTCCTTTGCGCCGCTCAAGGACAGCATCGCGCGCGGCGAGGTGTTGTCCGACGGGCAGGCCTTCACCGCCCGGATCCTGCTGATCCACCACTATCGGCGCATCGTGCTGCGCGATCCGCTGCTGCCGGCCGAGCTGCTGCCGGGGAATTGGCCTGGACGGCAGGCCCGGGCGCTGTGCGGCGAGATTTATCGGTTGCTGCTGCCGGGTTCCGAGCGCTGGCTCGACGCGCATGCAACAAATGAGGAGGGGCCTCTGCCGGCGGCCGGAGCGGCGCTGCTGCGGCGTTTCGCCGTTGAGAATGCGGTCCGTTGATATATTACAGAATTCGATTGCACGGATGAAATCTCGTTATATATTGGCGTCAACCAAGTCCTGGGAGGACGCCGCCGCAATGTACACGCAGGCGCTCAATTCGCCCGAGGAGGGCAGCTTCGCCGAGGACGCTGGACGCGCCTCGCGCTTTCAGGCGCGCATCGATGCCGAAGAGCGCATCGAGCCGAACGATTGGATGCCGGCGGCCTATCGCAAGACGCTGGTCCGGCAGATCTCGCAACACGCCCATTCCGAAATCGTCGGCATGCTGCCCGAGGGCAACTGGATCACGCGCGCGCCGAGCCTGCGCCGCAAGGCAGCGTTGCTCGCCAAGGTCCAGGACGAGTGCGGCCACGGGCTGTATCTCTACGCCGCCGCCGAGACGCTCGGCGCCTCGCGCGAGGAGCTGGTCGATGCGATGCTCGCCGGCAAGGCCAAGTACTCCTCGATCTTCAACTACCCGACCCTGACCTGGGCAGACATCGGTGTGATCGGCTGGCTGGTCGACGGCGCCGCGATCATGAACCAGATTCCGTTGTGCCGCTGTTCCTATGGTCCCTATGCGCGTGCGATGATCCGCGTCTGCAAGGAGGAATCGTTCCATCAGCGGCAGGGCTACGAGATCATGCTCACGCTCTGCCGCGGCACGCCCGAGCAGAAGGCGATGGCGCAGGACGCGCTGAACCGCTGGTGGTGGCCGGTGCTGATGATGTTCGGCCCGCCCGACCAGGCCAGCCAGCACAGCGACACCTCGACCAAGTGGAAGATCAAGCGCTTCTCGAACGACGAGCTGCGCCAGAAGTTCATCGATGCCACCGTGCCGCAGGCGCAGTATCTCGGGCTCACCATTCCCGATCCCGAGATGACGCAGGACGAGCAGGGCCATTGGGTGCACGGCCCGATCGACTGGAACGAGTTCAAGCAGGTGCTGGCCGGCAACGGCCCGTGCAACCGCGATCGCATGGCCGCGCGCCGCAAGGCGCATGCCGAGGGCGCCTGGGTGCGCGAGGCCGCGACCGCCTACGCCGAGAAGCGCGCGCGGCGCCGGATGGCGCAGGCTGCCGAATAGGACAGGGAGATCGAAATGGCGACGCCGAACACGCCGTTGTGGGAAGTCTTCATCCGCAGCCGCAACGGGCTTGCGCACAAGCATTGCGGCTCGCTGCACGCGCCGGATGCGACCATGGCACTGCAGGCGGCGCGCGATCTCTACACCCGCCGCGGCGAGGGCCTGTCGATCTGGGTGGTGCCGTCGAGCGCGATCACCGCGTCCGATCCTGCCGACAAGGGCATGATGTTCGAGCCGGCGGAGTCGAAGATCTATCGGCATCCGACGTTCTACGATGTGCCCGAGGAAGTCGGGCATATGTGAGTGCGGACGGCCGTCAGCCGTCGTCATTGCGAGCGCAGCGAAGCAATCCAGACTGCCGGCTCGGATGAATCCCTGGATTGCTGCGCTCGCAATGGCTGAGTTCGTGGCGGGCCTGATCGGATCACAACCATGACCGCTCCCTCGATCACCGTCTGCGAAACGCCGCTGGTGCTCTACACCTTGCGCCGCGCCGATGATGCGCTGATCCTCGGCCATCGCCTCTCCGAATGGTGCGGCCATGCGCCTGTTCTCGAAGAGGACATGGCGCTGTCCAACATGGCGCTCGATCTGATCGGTCAGGCGCGCGAGCTCTACGGCTACGCCGCCAAGGTCGAGGGTCGCGACAATGACGAGGACAAGCTCGCTTATCTCCGGGATGTCAGGCAGTATCGCAACCTGCTGCTGGTCGAGCGTCCAAATGGCGACTTCGCGCACACGATGGTGCGGCAGCTGTTCTACGCGGCGTTCGCCGATCTGTATTGGCGCGGCATGATGGGCTCGACCGATGCGACCCTGGCGGCGATCGCGGCCAAGTCGGAGAAGGAATGCGCCTATCATTTGCGCCACGCCAGCGAATGGGTGATCCGGCTCGGTGACGGCACCGACGAAAGCCACGCCCGCGCGCAAGCCGCGATCGATGACCTCTGGCCCTATACCGGCGAGATGTTCAGCGTCGACGAGAGTGAGCGCGGTCTGATCGACGCGGGTATCGCGATCGATCCGACGATGCTGCTGCCGGAATGGCTGTCGAGCGTGTCGCATGTCGCGCGCGAGGCGACCCTGATGCTGCCGGAGAACGAGTGGATGCAGCAGGGCGGCCGCGACGGCCGGCACAGCGAGCATCTCGGCCATCTCCTCTGCGAGCTGCAATACATGCAGCGCAGCTTTCCCGGTGCGACATGGTAGTTGCGGATTTCAGCCCGGCCGAGCTGCGCCAGCGCGCCTGGGACGCCGCGGCATCGGTGGTCGATCCGGAAATTCCGGTGCTGACGATCGACGATCTCGGCGTCCTGCGCGAGGTCGAGGTCGTCGGCGACCGCGTCGAGGTCGCGATCACGCCGACCTATTCGGGCTGTCCGGCGATGAACATGATCGCGCTGGAGATCGAGCTGGCGCTCGAGCGCGCCGGCTTCCGTGAGACCCACGTTCGCACAGTGCTGTCGCCGGCCTGGACCACGGACTGGATGAGCGAGGCGGGGCGGCGCAAGCTGCGGGAGTACGGCATCGCGCCGCCGCAGCCGTCGAGCGGGCGCCGCGCTCTGTTCGGCGTGGCCGAGGTCGCGTGTCCGCAATGCGGATCCGTCGATACCGAGCAACTCGCCGAGTTCGGCTCGACCTCGTGCAAGGCGCTGTGGCGCTGCAGATCGTGCCGCGAGCCGTTCGATTATTTCAAGTGCCACTGATGCAGCAGCCGTCATCGCGAGCGCAGCGACTTTGTCCGCCGAAGCCCGAAGGGCGTAGGCGGAAGCGATCCAGAGTCCCGCGCGCGGTCCTGGATTGCTTCGTCGCTTCGCTCCTCGCAATGACGGGAGGATGAACCCGATGTCGACCACGCCACGCTTCCACCGTCTCGCTATCCGTGACCTGCGCCGCGAGGCGCCCGATGCCGTGTCGCTGACCTTTGCGATTCCGAACGAGCTGGCGGCGGACTATCAGTTCGCGCCGGGGCAATATCTCACGTTGAAGACCACGCTCGGCGGCGAGGAGGTGCGGCGCTCCTATTCGATCTGCTCCGGCCCCGATGATGACGAGATCCGCATCGCGGTGAAGCGCGTCGATGGCGGCGCGTTCTCCAGCTTCGTCACTGACGAACTGAAGCGCGGCGACGAGATCGACGTGATGACGCCGACCGGCCGCTTCGGTGTCGCGCTGCAGCCTGAGGCGGCCCGCATCCATGTCGGCTTCGCGGCCGGCTCCGGAATCACGCCGATCCTCTCGATCGTGAAGGCCGTGCTGGCGCGGGAGCCGCACAGCCGCTTCTTCCTGTTCTACGGTAACCGCACCACCGCAGGCATGCTGTTCCGCGAAGAGCTCGAGGAGCTTAAGGATCGCTTCCTCGACCGCTTCTCGCTGTTCCACGTCATCTCCGGCGAGGAGCAGGATCTGCCGATCCTGCACGGCCGGCTCGATGGCGAGAAGGTGCGCGTGCTGCTGCGCTCGCTGGTGCCGGCCGAGACCGTCGATCACGTCTTCATCTGCGGTCCCATCGGGATGAGCGAGGATATCGAGGCCGCCTGCCGCGCGCTCGGGATCTCCGACGACCGCGTCCATGTCGAGCGCTTCGTCTCCGGCGCCGGCGGCAAGCCGCGGACCAAGATTGTCGTTCCGGACTCGGCGCCGCCGAAGGCCATCGCCGCCCTGATCATCGACGGCAAGCGCCGCGAGGTTCCGGTCGCCGACGGCGAAGCCATCCTCGACGCCGCGCTGCGTGCCGGTGTCGACTTGCCCTTCGCCTGCAAGGGCGGCATGTGCTCCACCTGCCGCGCCAAGCTGGTCGAGGGCAAGGCCGAGATGGAGCTGAACTACTCGCTCGAGCCTTGGGAGCTGAAAGCGGGGTTCGTGCTGACGTGCCAGGCCAGGCCGGTGACGGAGCGGGTGGTGGTGGACTACGATCATATGTGAGGAACTACGCTCGCCGTCATTGCGAGGAGCGAAGCGACCAAGCAATCCAGAATCTTCGCGCTGCCCTGGATTGCTTCGCTTCGCTCGCAAGGACGAGCCGCGACCATTTGCCGAACCTCACACTCGCGACACCAACAATTACCCCACCGGCCGCTTGTCCTTGATCCGTTTCGCCTTGCCGGCCGAGCGCTCCAGCGTGTCGGGCGGGACGACTTTCACCTTTGCCGTGAGGCCAATGGTGTTCTTGATGTGGATGGAGATGCGCTCGGCGTGCGCGCCGAGGCCGCTCTCGTCCCAATGCTCGGGGCGCGACTCCGCGTAGATGGTCAGCTCGTCCATGCGGCCCTCGCGCGTCAGCTCCAGCATGAAATGGCCGCCGCACCACTCGGTCGACAGCAGGATCTCCTCGATCTGTGACGGGAACAGGTTGACGCCGCGCAGGATGATCATGTCGTCGGAGCGGCCCGTGACCTTCTCCATCCGTCGCATTCCCGGCCGCGCGGTGCCCGGCAGCAGCCGCGTCAGATCGCGGGTGCGATAGCGGATGACGGGAAAGGCCTCCTTGGTCAACGAGGTGAACACCAGTTCGCCCATCTCGCCGTCGGGCAGCACCTTGCCGGTGTCGGGATCGACGATCTCCGGATAGAAATGATCCTCCCAGATGTGCAGCCCGTCCTTGGTCTCCAGGCATTCCTGCGCCACACCAGGGCCGATCACCTCGGACAGGCCGTAGATGTCGGTGGCGTCCATCGCGAACGCATCCTCGATCTCGGCGCGCATCGCATTGGTCCACGGCTCGGCGCCGAAGATGCCGATCCTGAGCGAGCTCTGCCGCGGATCGAGGCCCTGACGCTTGAACTCGTCGAGGATTGCCAGCATGTAGCTTGGCGTCACGGTGATGATGTCAGGGCGGAAATCATTGATCAGCTGCACCTGCCGCTCGGTCATGCCGCCGGAGATGGGCACCACCGTGCAGCCGAGCTGCTCGGCGCCGTAATGGACGCCGAGGCCGCCGGTGAACAGGCCATAGCCGTAGGCGTTGTGGATGATCATGCCGCTCCTGCCGCCGGCGGCGCGGATCGAGCGGGCCATCACGGCCGACCAGGTCGCGATGTCGTTCCTGGTATAGCCGACCACGATCGGCTTGCCGGTCGTGCCCGAGGAGGCGTGTACCCTTACCAGTTGCTCGCGCGGCACGGCGAACATGTTGAACGGGTAATTGTCGCGCAGGTCGGTCTTCACCGTGAACGGAAACTTGGCGAGGTCGGCGAGCTCGCGGAAGTCGGAGGGATGCACCCCCGCCTTGTCGAAGGCGCGGCGGTAATGGGCGACGTTGTCGTAGGCGTGCTTCAGCGACCAGGCGAGCCGGCTCGTCTGCAGCGCCATGATCTCGTCGCGCGAGGCTCGCTCGGCTGCGTCCATCTCGGGAACGTAGCTGCCGGTCGATTGAAGCTTGGTCGATGTCATGGTCAGGTCCTCCGGCAGGGGCGCGGGGCGATAGGGAAGCGGATCAGCTCGCGGCGGCCGGGACCAGCGTGCCGCCGATGCTGCGGGAATGGCCGCGGAATTCGGCGATCACCGTGTCGCCTGCCGTAACGCGGACATCATAGATGCCTGAGCGCCCGCTGCGGGATACCTCGTGCGCGCGAGCAAGCAGAACGTCGCCGAGCTTGCCGGGGCGGATGAAGCTGATGCTGCCCTGTGCGGCCACGGTGCGGTCGTTGTGCGAGTTGCAGGCAAAGGCGAAGGCGGAATCGGCCAGCGTGAAGATGAAGCCGCCATGGGCGATGCCGTGGCCGTTGACCATGTGCGGCTGCACCGTCATCTGCAGCGCGGCGCGTCCGGGGCCGATCTCGACGATGTGCATGCCGAGCCCCTGGCTGGCGCGGTCATCCTGCCACATCGCGTCGGCGCAGGCGCGGGCGAGAGCGTCGGCGGAAAGTGTCGCCACGCCGCTCACCGTGCGGCCTCCATGCATGCGCAATGCGTCGGCCACCCCTGAGGATGCGCTTCTGAAATCACGGCGTTCTCTCCCGTCGATGCTTGTTGGAACAAGCATTCTCATCTAGTTAGGTGCGACATCGTGGCAAATATTCTGCGCGCGTCAAGCGAAAGCGCTGCCTGCGCAACGCGCGTGTTGTCTGCAACCGGAAGGATTCCCGAACGTGCCCGAAGCCGCCAATCTGGCCATGATGGCCGGTCTCGTGATCGGCCTGGTCTATGGCGTGGTGGGGCTGCTCAGCGGCTTCTGCATGATGAGCAGCCTGCGCGGCTGGTGGGCCGACGGCGACCGCCGGCTGGTGCGAACTTACGCCCTGGCGATGGGCATCGCCATCATCGCCACACAGCTGCTCGCGGCCAACGGCGCCGTCGATCTCGGCAAGTCGATCTATCTGCAGCCGACGTTCTCGGTGCCACTGATGCTCTTGGGCGGTGTTCTGTTCGGCTACGGCATGGTGCTCGCCAACGGTTGCGGTTCGCGCGCGCTGGTGCTGCTCGGCCGCGGCAATCTGCGCTCCTTCGTCGTCGTGACCGTGCTCGCGATCGCGGCGGAGATGACGTTGAAGGGCCTGATCGCGCCGCTGCGCATCGCGCTGATGCAGGGCTCGCAGACCACGGCGACCGCGACGTCGCTGCCGGCTGTGCTGTCGGTCGGTGGCCTGCATGGTGCAGCGGCGCGGCTGCTGCCGGCCCTCGGGCTCGGCGGCGCGCTGATCGTCTTCGCCCTTGCGCATGCGCCATTCCGGCGCGCGCCCGGCCAGATGCTCGCCGGCCTCGTCGTCGGCCTGCTGATCGCGGCCGGCTGGTTCGCGACCGGCACTCTCGGCGCGGACGATTTCAACCCCGTGCCGGTCGCGTCCCTGACCTTCGTCGCGCCGATCGCCGATGCCCTGCAATACATCATGCTGTCGACCGGCTCGACCGCCAATTTCGGCATCGCCACCGTGGCCGGGGTGCTCGCCGGCAGCCTCGTCACCGCGGTGGCGACGCGGCGCTTCAAGCTCGAAGGCTTCCACTCTCCGCATCACATGCTGCGCTCGGTTGGCGGCGCCGCGCTGATGGGCATCGGCGGCGTGATGGCGCTGGGCTGCTCGGTCGGGCAGGGCCTGACAGGGCTGTCGACCCTGGCGCTGCCGTCCTTCGTCGCCGTCGCGGGAATCTTCATCGGCACGGCGGCCGGCCTGCGCGGAGCGTTGCGCGTCAGGCCGCTGAAGAGCGAGCCGCAGGCCGCGCGTTAGTCTCATTGTGTCACGACCACCGTCGTTCCGGGGCAATCGTCGGTGCGAAGTCGCGAAGCGGCTGTGCGTCGGCGATTGAGCCCGGAATCTCGACATTGCCGGAAATGGACGCAGGACAATCTCGGGATTCCGGGTTCAAGGCCTCGCGGCCTTGCCCCGGAATGACGGTGGTTGTGACTCAGCCGAATGAGCTCACTCCGTCGCGCGCGTGACGATACGGATCTCCGACGTCAGCGTCCGGTGCACCGGGCATTTGTCGGCGATCTCCATCAGCTTCCTGCGCTGCTCCTGATCGAGCGCGCCGTCCAGGTGGATCTCGCGGTCGAGCTGATCGATCAGCCCGACCTTGGTCTCGCACTCCGCGCAGTCCTCCGCATGGATCTTGCTGTGGCGCAAGGTGACCGTGATGCGGTCGAGCGGCAGGAATTTGCGGTCGGCATAGAGCCGCATCGTCATCGAGGTGCAGGCGCCGAGCGCCGCGAGCAGGAGGTCGTAGGGGCCCGGGCCGGTGTCCTGGCCGCCGACCGAGAGCGGCTCGTCGGCGGTGAGATGATGCGGGCCGAGCGCGATGGCCTGCTGCAGCTTGCTCGACCGGGTCTCGCGCACGACCACGTCGCGCGGACCATCCGCGGGCGCCGGCTCGGCGGCCGCCGGCGCGACGTAACGGCCGGCCCAGCTCGCGATCACCTCGGCGATGTAGGCTGCGTCCTCCTTCCTGCTGATGAGATGATCAGCGTGATCGAGCGAGATGAAGCTCTTCGGATGCCTGGCGGCGACGAAGATCTTCGTCGCGTTGTCGATGCCGACGGTGTCGTCGACAGGCGAGTGCATCACCAGCAGCGCCTTGTGCAGATGCTTGACCCTGTCGAGCAGGCGCTGCTCGACGACGTCGTCGAGGAACGAGCTGCTGATGCGGAACGGACGGCCCGCGAGCGAGACCTCGGCCGAGCCGTCGCGGCGGATCGCCTCGAGGCTGTCCTTGAATAGCGCGGTGACGTGGCCCGGGTCGGAGGGCGCCGCGATCGTCACCACGGCTTTCGCATCGGGAATGTCGCCGGCGGCGGCCAGCACGGCGGCTCCGCCGAGGCTGTGGCCGATCAGGATCGCCGGCGGCTGTCGGGTCTCGCGCAGATGATTGGCGGCGCGGACGAGGTCGGCGACGTTGGAGGAGAACGTCGTGTTGGCGAAGTCGCCTTCGCTGGAGCCCAGGCCGGTGAAGTCGAACCGCAGCACGGCGATGCCATGGGCCGTCAGCGCCATGGCAATGCGCCGCGCCGCATGCGTGTCCTTGCCGCAGGAGAAGCAATGCGCGAACAGCGCATAGGCCCGCGGCGCGCCATCAGGCAGATCGAGCGCCGCGGAGAGCTTGTCGCCGCCTGCGCCTTCAAACTGGAAACGTTCGGTCGGCATGATGTGGTCTCCATCCGTTGCGTCTTCACCGCCGTGCGAGGCGATGACACGGCATCGTTCCCCGTTGTCATACAACAGATCTGGCCATACGCGCAGACATGGTGGCATACCCTCGCGGCCTGCACGGCCCGAGCTCCGCGGATCTTCCACCCTCTTGAAACAAGAGGGCGCAGGGAAGGTCGGGAGCCTGCCGCCCCCATGGCCCGCCTGCGGAAAAAATGCAGGCGGCAGAACCACAGGTACGGCTGAGGACATCCCGGCCTTCCCTGCGCAATGGTTGGAACGGCTTATACGTGCTCTCTCCGGGGAACGGCTTTCTTGCCCCCGTCATCGCGATGCGCGTCATCCGCACCACGACTTGACGCCAGCACCGCGGCGCCGAGACCACACGATTTCACCGTGCGCACCGGATCGTTCGTCCGCACGGAAGACCATGCTGCGACCCGTCGCGCCCACCGCATCCCGCGCTCCACGTCCGTGACGATCGCGATACGCCCCTCTGCAACGAGGCGGGATGGCGAGGAGTAAATCACGATTTTCAGAAATTGGCAAGAGGTAATATGTCTGGGTGGGCGACTTGTCGAGCATCAATCGCCCACGCGATGCAGCAATGATCACTCCCGTGGAGGCAGGAGCTCGATCTCCTGCTCGCCGTGCCGGATCGCCGTCGGCAGGTCTTGCGCGACAAGATCGGAAATCCATCGGACCAGCGCGGGAAGGGCTTCGTCCTTCGCTTGCCGGCGGAGTGGGGGCAAGTCCCGCTCGTGTGCGGTGCCGACTTTGATGTTGAGACGCTCGTAAGGAATGTCGCCGTCCGGCGGCCGATATCGTGCATCGAACAGACGCCTGCCGTGGCTGCGAACGAGGTGGATGCGAATGCCGCCGAGATCTCTTGCGGTCAGTGCGGCGAGGATGACGCTCGGCTTGAGAAGGTACCCATAGCCTTTGGGGATCTTGCCGGTTTCTGAGGTGAACTCCATGCTGCATCTCTGGCACGTTCGGATATCGCGGTGACCGCGCTTCGGGTCGGAACCGATAGCATGCAGTCCGTAGGGTGGGCAAAGCGAAGCGTGCCCACCAATCTTTTCTCATCGGCGGGGCGATGGTGGGCACGACGCGTTCCGCGTCTTTGCCCGCCCTACGGCTCCGCGGGCGTGTCGATACGCGAGCCCGTCAGTCCGAATAGCGCTGCTCGGCCCAGGGATCGCCGCGGTTGTGATAGCCGCGCACCTCCCAATAGCCGGGTCTGTCGGCCTCGAGAAACTCGATCGCCTTCAGCCATTTCGCGCTCTTCCAGAAATACAGATGCGGCACGACGACGCGCACGGGGCCGCCATGCTCTCCAGTCAACGGCGCGCCGGACCAGCTATGCGCGAGCAACGCATCCTCGGTCGCGAAGTCTTCGAGCGTCAGGTTCGTCGTGTAGCCGTCATAGGAATGCAGCACGACGAATTCAGCGCTGTCACGCGGCCGGCAGGCGGCGAGCAGGTCACGTGTGGCGAGCCCTTCCCATTGATTGTCGTAGCGCGACCAGGTCGTGACGCAGTGGATGTCGGAGACGAACTGGCGCTGCTCCTGGGCGAGGAAGGCGCGCATGTCCCAGAACAGCGGGTTCTCGACGGCGCCATAGACATCGAGTCGCCAGCGCTCTGATGTGACCGACGGTGTCAGGCCGAGGTCGAGCACCGGCCAGTCGCGGGTCAGATGCTGCCCCGGCGGCAGGCGCTGGTCCTCCGGCCTGATGATGCGGCCGGTCAGGAATTTGCCCTCGCGCGCCCAGCGTTCCTTGCTGCGGGTCAGCTTGCTCTCGGGCGGCAGGCTGGACTCGTCGGCCATCTCGACACCTCGTCAATTCGTGCGGGCTCTTTTGCGCGGGCTCATTCGTGCCGGTGCATCGCGGACGCATGCTTGGTATCGCGCATGCTCGCATAGATCAGCAGCGACAGGAAGATCACGCCGGTGAGATAATAATAGAACCACGTCTCGTGCCCTATGCTCTTGAAGTAGAGGGCGATCGCCGGCGCGGTGCCGCCGAACAGCGATACGGTGATCGCATAGGGCAGGCCGACACCGAGCGCGCGGACATTGGTCGGAAACAGCTCGGCCTTCACCACCGCATTGATCGAGGTGTAGCCCGCCGTGAAGATCCAGGCGCCGCAGATCAGCAGGAAGGCTGTGAACGGCTCCTTGGTGCCCTTCAGTACCGTCAGGATCGGGATCGTCGACAAGGTGCCGGCGACGCCGAAGAAGATCAGCAGCGGCTTGCGACCGATGCGGTCGGAGATCGCGCCATACAGCGGCTGCAGCACGCAGGCGAACAGCAGCGAGCCGAAGATCACCATCGTGGTCTGGTCCTCGGTGAGGCCGACCGAGAGCTTCACGAAGGTCTGCATGTAGGTGGTGAAGGTGTAGAACGCGGCGGTGCCGCCCGCGGTCAGGCCGACCACCAGCAGCAGCTCCCGCGGATATTTGAACAGGGCGGTGATCGAGCCGGAAGGGCCTACGGTCTTCTTGGCCTCCACGAAGGCTTCGGTCTCGTGCAGGTTCCGCCGCATCACCGCGACGAAGATTGCGAGGCCGGCACCGATCGCGAACGGAATGCGCCAGCCCCAGGCTCGCAATTCTTCCGGGGTCAGGAACACCTTCTGCAACAGCAAAAGCACGATGATCGCGGTGAGCTGCCCGCCGATCAGGGTGACATATTGGAAGCTCGAATAGAAGCCGCGATGCTTGGCGTCGGCGACCTCGGAGAGATAGGTGGCGCTGGCGCCATATTCGCCGCCGAGGCTGAGGCCTTCGATCACGCGGGCGAGCGCCAGGATGATCGGCGCGGCGATGCCGATGGTGGCATAGGTCGGTGTCACCGCGATGATCAGCGAGCCGAAGCACATGCAGAGCACCGAGACGGTCAGCGACAGCCGCCGGCCATGGTGATCGGCGAGATAGCCGAACAGCCAGCCGCCGAGCGGGCGCATCAGGAACGTCGCGGCGAACACGACAGCGGCGTTGAGCTGCTCGACCACCGGGTCCTTCGACGGAAAGAAGGCCGGCGCGAAGTACAGCGCGAACGCCGTATAGGCATAGAAATCGTACCACTCGACCAGGTTGCCGGCCGAGCCGATCAGGATCGCCTTGATGCGCCGCTCGACGTCGGTGAATGTGGTAGTGTCCGCGGCAGGCAGCAGCGCCTCGTCTGTCATATCCGGTCTCCGGCAAGCATGATTTGCGGCCCTTCTACGGCAGCCGCCCGGATTGCCAACAGCCGATAACGGACATGGGTCCCATGTTCAGAGCATGGAACTCGGCGGATGGCGGCCTTGAAGAAAAGCCCCGTTCGTCGGCCATCGCGCCACGAAAGCAAGTCCCGATCCTCATGGTGAGGAGCGCCGCAAGGCGCCTCTCGAACCATGAGGCCGCCGACCAAACTAGCCCTTCGGCGCGCGCGGATCGATCGGGGTCGAGCTGGCCACGCCAAGAACATCTTCCAGCACCTTGGCGCCGGCGAGCAGCTTGGCGTCGGCGCGCGGCGCCGCGATCATTTGCAGGCCGATCGGCAGGCCCGTTTCCGTGAAGCCGCAGGGCAGCGACAGGGCTGGGCAGCAGGCCAGCGTGATCGCATAGACGATGCCGAGCCACTGCACGTAGTTGTCGAACTTCTGCCCGGCGCATTCGGCGACGTAGCGGTTCTCGACCGGGAAGGGGGGCACGATGGTCGCCGGCGCCAGCAGCAGATCATACGTCTCGAAGAACTTCACCGCGCGCGCGGTGATCGCGACGCGCTGCGCCTCGGCGCGCGCGATCTGCGCGACCGTGAGCTTCAGCCCTTCCTCGATGTTCCAGATCACCTCGGGCTTGAGCAGGTCGCGCTTGGTGCGCAGCAGCTCCGCCTTGCTCATCGCGAAGTCGAGCGCGCGCAGCACGTGGAAGCATTCATGCGCCTCGCTGAAATCGGGATGCGCCTCCTCGACGATCACGCCGAGCTCGGCGAAGCGCTGCGCCGCCTTGCGGGTGACGGCAGCGACTTCGGGATCGACGGGCGTGATGCCGAGATCGGGCGAGTAGGCGACGCGGACTGGCTTCCTGCCGGAGCGCGCGGCGGCCAGGAACGACGTCGCAGGCGAGGGCAGCGAGATCGGATCCGCGGCGTGCTCGCCGCTCATCGCGTCCAAGAGCAGCGCGAGGTCTGTGACGTTGCGGGCCATCGGGCCCTGGATGGCGAGATTGCGGTCGATGGCCACCGCCGGCGTATGCGCGACGCGGCCGAAGCTCGGGCGCAGGCCGACGATGCCGCAGAAGCTGGCGGGATTGCGCAGCGAGCCGCCCATGTCGGAGCCGTGCGCCAACCAGGCCATGCCGGTGGCGAGCGCCACCGCGGCGCCGCCGGAGGAGCCGGCCGCCGAGCGGGACGTGTCCCAGGGATTGCGCGTCGCGCCGAACACCTCGTTGAAGGTGTTGGCGCCGGCGCCGAACTCCGGCGTGTTCGACTTGGCGTAGATCACGCCGCCATTGGCTTCGAGATGCTCGACCATGAGATCGGAGCGTTCCGGAATCCGGTCCTTGAAGATCGGCGAGCCCTGGGTGGTGAGCACGCCGGCGACGTCGGTGAGATCCTTGATCGGCACGGGCAGCCCGGCCAGCACGCCGCGCTCGGCAGCCGGCTTCTGCATCAGCGCCTTGGCGTGATCGCGCGCGCGATCGAAGCACAGCGTCGGCAGCGCATTGACCTTGCCGTCGACGGCTGCGATGCGCGCTTCCAGCGCGTCGAGGCAATCCAGCGGCGTGACCTCGCCGGACTTCAACTTGTCGACGACGGCGCAGGCGCTCTCGCGGATCAATCCCTGGTCGGCCAAAGCTTAGTTCTCCTGATGGCAAGCGTCCCGGCGCCTCGCTGTAGATCACGTTTCGGCTGAGGTGGAAAGGTCGCGGCGATCAACCCCACCCTGCGCTGATGCCGCCATCGACGGTATAGATCACGCCGGAGGTGTAGCCGGCACGGTCCGAGGCCAGGAACGCCATCAGGTCGGCGATCTCGCTGACATGCGCGGGGCGGCCGAGCGGCAGGCTCTTCTGGAACTCCGTGTAGCGGCTGTCGTCGCCGAACAGGTCGCGGGCCCGCGCCTTCAACAGGGTGACGTGACGATCGGTGCCGACCGGCCCGGGATTGATGCCGACGACGCGGATGTTGTCGGCGAGGCTCTTGGAGCCGAGCGCGCGGGTGAAGGCCATCAACGCTGCATTGCCGGCGCTGCCGCAGATGTAGTTGGCGTCGAACTTCTCGCCGGCCGCGCCGATGTCGTTGATGATCACGCCGCCGCCGCGCGCCTTCATCTGGGCATAGACCAGCCGGGTCAGGTTGATGAAGCCGAACACCTTGAGGTCCCAGGCATGCCGCCAGGCCGCCTCGTCGATCTTGTCGATCGCGCCGCCCGGAATATCGCCGGCATTGTTGACGAGAATGTCGATGTCGGACGCCTCCTGCGCCAGCCGCGCGACGTCTTCGGATTTCCGCAGGTCCACCACATGCGCGGCTGCATCGATCTGGTGCTTCGATCGGAGCTGCTCGACCAGGGCGGAAAGGCGATCGCCGCTGCGCGCAGCGAGCCGGACGTGGCAGCCTTCCTCGGCAAAGGCTTCGGCCGCCGCGGCGCCGATTCCCTTGGACGCGCCGGTGATGAGAACGCGCTTGCCGCGCAGATGAAGGTCCATGGAGGCTCTCGCTGAGGGGAGGGAGACCGGATTGTCGGGCGCGTCAGCCATGCGGTCAATCTTGCACCGCAGCGTTGCGCTTCCCGGTCGTTTGGTCCATTCAGGCGTCGACGATTTCAGCCGGGACAGTCCGGCAGCACCATCTGAGGATCCGCTCGATGAGCAAGAAGCCCTATCGCATCGCAGTCATTCCCGGCGACGGCATCGGCAAGGAGGTCATGCCCGAGGGCATCCGCGTGATCGAGGCCGCCGCCAAGAAGCATGGCGTCGCCGTGCAGTTCGACCATTTCGACTTCTCGAGCTACGACTACTACGAGAAGCACGGCCAGATGATGCCGGACGATTGGAAGGCGCAGATCGGCGGTCATGACGCGATCTATTTCGGCGCCGTCGGCTGGCCGGCCAAGATCGCGGACCACGTCTCGCTGTGGGGCTCGCTGATCAAGTTCCGCCGCGAGTTCGATCAGTACGTGAATCTCAGGCCCGTACGGCTGATGCCCGGCGTGCCGTCGCCGCTGGCGGGCCGCAAGCCCGGCGATATCGATTTCTGGGTGGTGCGCGAGAACACCGAGGGCGAGTATTCCTCGGTCGGCGGCCGCATGTTTCCGGACACCGACCGCGAGTTCGTGACGCAGCAGACGGTGATGACCCGCACCGGCGTCGACCGCATCCTGAAGTTCGCCTTCGAGCTGGCTCGGTCCAGGCCGAAGAAGCATCTGACCTCGGCGACCAAGTCCAACGGCATCTCGATCACGATGCCGTATTGGGACGAGCGCGTCGAGGCGATGGCGAAGAACTATCCGGGCGTGAAGTGGGACAAGTACCACATCGACATCCTCACCGCGAACTTCGTGCTGCACCCGGACTGGTTCGACGTCGTCGTCGGCTCCAACCTGTTCGGCGACATCCTGTCCGATCTCGGCCCGGCCTGCACCGGCACCATCGGCATCGCGCCGTCGGGCAACATCAACCCGGAGCGCCATTTCCCGTCGGTTTTCGAGCCGGTGCACGGCTCCGCGCCCGATATCGCGGGGCAGGGGATCGCCAACCCGATCGGCATGATCTGGTCGGGCGCGATGATGCTGGAGCATCTCGGCGAAAAGACCGCGGCGCAGTCGATCGTCGGCGCGATCGAGCGCACGCTCGCCGAGCGCACCTTGCGCACGCGCGATCTCGGCGGCAATGCCGATACCGAGGCGTGCGGCAAGGCGGTCGCGGAGATGGTGGATTAGGAACGCTGTTTGTCGTCGCTCCGGCGGACGCCGGGTTGCATAGCCACGGTTCGTAAGGCGGATTAGCGGAGCGTAACCTGCCTTACTCATCGTTGCTGGACGACGGCGGATTACGCTCCGCTAATCCGCCCTACGCGATTGCCACCGTCCGCTCTCGATCAATCACGCGGTATAGGTTGCCTGCGTTGGCCGGGACGACAGCGGTAGTTTAGGCGACAGCTCGACCAACAACGTCATTGCGAGGAGCGTAGCGACGAAGCAATCAGGGGCGCCGCGGGACTCTGGATCGCTTCGCTGCGCTCGCAATGACGGAGGAGAGAGCGCTTACTCTGCCGCCACCCGCCGGCAGTGCTCCCACGCGGCGTGGATCAGGTTTTCGCTCGCCTCCGGGGTGCGGAAGGCCGAGTGCGCGGACAGCGTCACGTTCGGGATCGTGGTCAGCACGTGACCGGCGGGCAGCGGCTCGGTGGTGAAGACGTCGAGGCCGGCGTGGCGGATGTGGCCGCTGCGCAAGGCATCGATCATCGCGGCCTCGTCGACGATGGCGGCGCGGGCGGTGTTGACGAAGATCACGCCCTTGCGCATCTGCGCGATGCGCTCGCGCGACAGGAAGCCGCGGGTCTCGTCGTTGAGCAGGAGGTGCAGCGAGACGACATGGCTCTGCTGCAGCAGCGTGTCGAGGTTGACGAAGTCGACGCCCGGATGGCTCTTCGGCGAGCGGTTCCAGGCGATCACCTTCATGCCGCTGCCCGACGCGATGCGCGCGACCTCGGCGGCGATGCCGCCGAAGCCGATCAGGCCGAGCGTCTTGCCGGTCAGCTGCATGCCGTCGTCGCGCAGCCAGTTGCCGGCGCGCATCTCGCGGTCCATCTGCGCGATGCCGCGCGCCGAGGCCCACATCAGCGCAATGGCGGCTTCGGCAACCGCCGTGTCGCCATAGCCCTTGATCAAATGCACGGTGATGCCGAGCTGGCTAAGCTCCTCGGGGTTCATGTAGCTGCGCGCGCCGGTGCCGAGAAAGACGACGTGCTTGAGGCCCTTGCACTGCTTCGCGACCTCGGTGGGCAGGGCGGTGTGATCGACCACGCCGATCTCGGCGCCGTCGAGGATCGCCGGCCAGTCCTCCGGCTTGATGTCGGGGTTGAGATGCACGCGCATCTCGGGATCGCCCGATTTGCGCTGCCGCTCGAAGATCTCGGCCAGCGAGTCGTTGGCGTCGATGAATACTCCGCGCACGGATACCTCCTAGTTGTCCTGCCTGGCTAGTGCGGCAACAGAGGCGAACTCCCTCCCCCTTGCGGGGGGGAGGGTTGGGGAGGGGGTAGCCCCGGGCGACACCGCCGTTGTGGACCCCCACCCCCGACCCCCCCCCCGCAAGGGGGAGGGGAGCCCAGCGTGCCCGCGCTATTCAGGCTTGTGATTGATCATTGATATTGGAGTAGATTGAAGCAGTAGATCACGACGGCACGCCCGCCAGCGACAGGACGGTGTGCAGCAGGACATTCGCGCCGGCGGCGCAGTCGGATTGCGTCGCGTCCTCGAGCTCGTTGTGGCTGATGCCGTCCTTGCAGGGCACGAACACCATGGCGGCCGGCATGATCGTGTTCAGATTGCAGGCGTCGTGGCCCGCTCCCGACGTGATGCGCCGGTGCGAATAGCCGAGCGTGCCGGCGGCGCGCTCGACGGCATCGACCAGCTTCGGATCGAAATGCGTCGGCGGCTTGCGCCAGACCTGGTCGATCGCGATCTCGACGCGGCGCTTCTTCGCAATTTCACCCGCGGCCGCGCGCAGGCTGGCATCGAGTGCGTCCAGCGTATCGGCATTGGCGCTGCGGCAATCGATGGTGAAGGCGATCTCGCCGGGGATCACGTTGCGCGAGGGATTGGCGATGACGGCCTCGCCGATGGTCGCGACCGCGTTCGGCCCGAGCTTGAGCGCGATCTGCTCCAGGGTCAGCGTAAACTCCGACAGCGCCAGCAGCGCGTCGCGGCGCAGCGGCATCGGCGTCGAGCCGGCATGGCTCTCGAAGCCCGTGACCTTGCCGTCGTACCAGAACACGCCCTGGCCGTGGTCGACCACGCCGATGGTCTTGTTCTCGGCCTCCAGGATCGGACCCTGCTCGATGTGCAGCTCGACGAAACCGGAGAATTTCTGCGTGCCGACGGCCGTCGCGCCGCGATAGCCGATCTCGTCCAGCGCCGCGCCCACGGTCATGCCTGCGGCATCTGTCCGCGACAAAATGTCCTCAACCGTGAAGTCGCCGACATAGGCGGCCGAGGCCATCATGGCCGGCGCGAAGCGCGAGCCTTCCTCATTGGTCCAGTTGACGATGCACAGCGGCGCGTCGGTCTCGATGCCGGCGTCGTTGAGGGTGCGGATCACCTCCAGCGCGCCGAGCGTGCCCAGAATGCCGTCGAACTTGCCGCCCGTGGGCTGGGTGTCGAGATGCGAGCCGAGCCCGACCGGCGGCTTCGCCATGTCGCGCCCCTTGCGAAGTGCAAACATCGAGCCGAGCGTGTCGACGCGCACTTCGAGCCCGGCATCCTCGCAGGCTTTCCGGAACCAGTCGCGGACCTGCTTGTCCTCCTGGCTCAGGGTCAGCCGCCGCACGCCGCCCTTCGGCGTGGCGCCGAACCTGGCGGTCTCGTGGATGCTGTCCCAGAGGCGGGCGGAATCGATCTGCAGATTGGTGACGGCGCGGCTCATGCTTGAATTCCCTGTACTCCGGCATCCTGTCCATCGCGCGCCGCGACGAGCCCGTCAACCGATGCAGAGGGATGGCTGGCCGTCTGCGCCGTCCGGACTGCGAGCTCGGCGACGCGCTCGATCGCGATCATCTCGGGCGACGACAGCCAGCTCGCGGTGAAGGTCAGCGGTGGAATCCTCAGGTCCGTCTTCAACTCCTGCAGGCGGCCGCTCTCGATCTCGTTGGCGACGATCGCGGCCGGAATGACGGCGACGCCGAGCCCCTCGACCGCCATGTGGATCACGGTCGCCAGCGAGGCGCTGGCGTGCAGCCGCATCGGCGGCAGATGCGGGCGGTTGAACAGCGAACGCACATTGTCATAGGGCTGGGTGTTGCGCGGAAAGGTGATGATCGGAAACCGCGCCATCTGCTCGGCGGTGACCACGCCCGTGCCGAAGCCGAGGGCAGGGCTGGCGAGGAAGCTGATCGGATAGTCGCACAGCACGCGGCTGCGGATGCCGGACTCGGAGGGCGCGCCCAGCGCGAAGGCGAGCTCGATCTCCTGCGCCAGCAGGCGCGCGTGCAGATGGGGCGTGACGTCGACCTCGATCTCCAGCGACAGATTCGGATAGCTCTCGTTGACGCTCTTGATCAGCCGCGGCAGCCAGTCGTGCACGATGGTCTCGGCGACGCCGAGCCGGAGCACGCCGCGCATCGCCGAGCGGTCGCCGACCTCGGCCAGCATCTCCGCGCGCAGGCCGATCAGCTTCTCGGCATAGACCAGCATCTGCCGGCCGCTCGCGGTCGGGGACGCCACGCGATGATCACGGTTGAGTAGCTTGACGCCGAGCTCGCGCTCGAGCTGGGCGATGCGCTGGGAGATGGCGGGCTGGGTCGTATTGAGGCGCTGCGCCGCGCCGCGGAAGCTGCCAAGCTTCACGACCCAGAGGAAGGTCTCGATGGAACGGAAATCCAGCATCGCGCCCCGCTCGGATCAATTTGTCTTATCGATCCTGATTAAAAACGAAGATTAGACTTTATAGCATGGCTGATGTTCAGTGAGTTTGTCGAGATATTAGGCAAGTGGCACAAATGACTGTTTCTGCGGCAGTGCAGCAATCAGCCGGCGAGACGGATCTTCTCCCGAGCCATCGGGCCCGCCTGGATTATCGCGCGGGCAGGGGCTGGAGCACGGCGGGCGTCGCCAACGGCTTCGTCCAGGGCAATCTGGCTGTTATCCCCGAGCAGTACGCCGGCGCCTTCCACCGCTTCTGCCAGCTCAACCCGAAGCCGTGCCCGATCATCGGCATGTCCGATCCGGGCAATCCTTTCATTCCGGCGCTCGGCGCCGATCTCGACATCCGCACCGACGTGCCGCGCTATCGCGTCTGGCGCGATGGCGAGATGGTCGAGGAGCCGACCGATCTCATGGCGCATTGGCGCGACGACCTCGTCGCCTTCGTGCTCGGCTGCTCGTTTTCCTTCGAGGAGGCGCTGATGGCCGACGGCCTGCCGATCCGCCACATCGAGCAGGGCTGCCGCGTGCCGATGTATCGCACCAACATCGCCTGCACGCCGTCGGGGCCGTTCGCGGGGCCGATGGTGGTGTCGATGCGTCCGTTCAAGCCGGCGCAGGCGATCCGCGCGGTGCAGATCACGACGCGCTTTCCCGCCGTGCACGGCGCGCCGGTGCATCTCGGCCATCCCGACCAGATCGGCATCGCCGATATCAGCAAGCCGGACTACGGTGACCCGGTGCCGGTCGGCGCCGGCGAGATTCCCGTCTTCTGGGCCTGCGGGGTGACGCCGCAGGCGGTTATCGCCGCGGCCAGGCTGCCCTTCGCCATCACCCACGCACCGGGGCTGATGCTGATCACCGATCTCAGGAACAAGGATCTCGCCGTCCTCTAATCAGGCAGCCATGCTGCTCATTGAGCCTTTACCGCCGACCTCAACCGCTTCATCGATGCGCTTTCATCAGAGGATCTTGCCATGACCATCACGCGCCGAAACGTCCTGCTTGGAGCCACCGCCGCCGCTGCGCTCGGTCCGATCGCCGCCCGCGCCCAGACGTCGGAAGTGAAGATCGGCGTCATCTATCCGTTCTCCGGCGCCAGCGCCCAGATCGGCGTCGACGCGCAGCGGGCGTTCGAGACGGCGGCCGAGATCATCAACGGCAAGTTCGACTACGACCTGCCGCTGGCCCGTACCGAGGGTCTGCCGGGCCTCGGCGGCGCCAAGATCAAGCTGGTGTTTGCCGACCACCAGGCCGACCCGCAGAAGGGCCGCGCGGAGGCCGAGCGCCTGATCACCCAGGAGAAGGTCGCAGCCGTCATCGGCTCCTATCAGAGCGCCGTCGCGGTGACGGCGAGCCAGATCTGCGAGCGTTACCAGATTCCGTATCTGTCGGCCGACAATTCCTCGCCGAGCCTGCATCGCCGCGGCCTGAAGTATTATTTCCGCGCCGCCCCGCATGACGAGATGTTCTCGCAGGCGATGTTCGACTTCTTCGACGCGATGAAGAAGAAGGGCACCAAGATCGACACGCTAGCCCTGTTCCACGAGGACACCATCTTCGGCACCGATTCGAGCAATGCCCAGCTCAAGCTCGCCAACGAGCGCGGCTACAAGATCGTCGCCGACATCAAGTACCGCGCCAACTCGCCGTCGCTGTCGGCCGAGGTGCAGCAGCTCAAGGCCGCCAATGCCGACGTGCTGATGCCGTCGAGCTACACCACGGACGGCATCCTGCTGGTCAAGACCATGGCCGAGCTCGGCTACAAGCCGAATGCGATCGTGGCGCAGGACGCCGGCTTCTCCGAGAAGGCGCTGTATGACGCGGTCGGCGACAAGCTCGAAGGCGTGATCTCGCGCGGCTCGTTCTCGCTCGACCTCGCCGCCAAGCGGCCGATGGTCGGCAAGATCAACGACATGTTCAAGGCCAAGTCGGGCAAGGACTTCAACGACTACTCGTCGCGCCAGTTCATGGGCCTGATCGTGATGGCCGACGCCATCAACCGCGCCAAGTCCACCGACGGCGAGAAGATCCGCGACGCGCTGGCCGCGACCGACATGCCGGGCGAGCAGACCATCATGCCGTGGAAGCGGGTGAAGTTCGACGAGAACGGCCAGAACAACGACGCCGATCCGGTGCTGCTGCAATATGTCGGCGGCAAGTTCGTCACCATCTTCCCGACCCAGGCCGCGGTGGCCCAAGCCACCTGGCCGATGAAGTAAGCGTCTTCGGCCCGAGGGGCGGGGAGACCATGGCGGAGCATCTGTCGTGCTCCGTCATTGCGGGGAGCGCAGCGACGAAGCAATCCAGGGGCCGCAAAGAAGGTCTGGATTGCTTCGCTTCGCTCGCAATGACGGGGAGCAAGTGAAGTGACAGCAGAAACAATCATCCAAAGTCTCGCCAGCGGCCTCTTGATGGGCCTGCTCTACGGGCTGATCGCCGTCGGCCTGGCGCTCATCTTCGGCCTGATGGACGTCGTGAACTTCGCCCACGGCGAGTTCCTGATGATCGCGATGTACGCGACCTTCTTCCTGTTCGCCTATTTCGCGCTCGATCCGCTGCTGTCGGCGCCGATCGTCGCCGCTGCTCTCTTCGTGTTCGGCGCGGTGGTCTATCTTCTGATTGTCAGATTTGCGGTCAGGGCGAAGGCCAATACCGGCATGGTGCAGATCTTCTCCACCTTCGGCCTTGCGGTGCTGATGCGCGGTGTCGCGCAGTACTTCTTCACCCCTGACTATCGCAGCATTCCGCACTCCTGGCTGGGCGGCAAGACGATCTCGATCGCCGGCATCTATCTGCCGCAGCCGCAGCTGGTCGGTGCCCTCATTGCGATCGCCGCCTTCGCCGGCCTGTACTTCTTCATCCACCGCACCGATTTCGGCCGCGCGCTGGAGGCGACGCGTGAGGATGCCGGCGCGGTGGCGCTGGTCGGCATCGACAAGAACAAGGTGTTCGCACTCGGCTGGGGCCTTGGTGCGGCGCTGGTCGGCCTTGCCGGTGCGGTCATGGCGATCTTCTTCTATGTCTTTCCCGACGTCGGCGCGTCGTTCGCGACCATCGCCTATGTGACGGTGGCGCTCGGCGGCTTCGGCAGCGTATTCGGCGCCTTTGCCGGCGGCATCGTGGTGGGCCTCGTCGAGGCCATCACCACGCTGATCCTGCCGCCGTCGCTGAAGACTGTCGGAATCTACGGGGTCTATCTCCTCGTCGTCTTCATCCGCCCGCGCGGCCTGTTCGGATCGATCTGATGGACAAGGCATTCATCCAACGCCGTCGGCGCGACCTCGTCCTCGCCGCCTTCCTTGCGGCCATCGCCGCCGTCGTGCCGTTCTTCGTCAAGGACGTCTACGTCCAGAACATCATGGTGCTCACCCTGATGTACGCGGCGCTGTCGCAGAGCTGGAACATCCTGTCCGGCTATTGCGGCCAGATCTCGCTCGGGCACGCGCTGTATTTCGGGCTCGGGGCCTACACCACCGCAATTCTGTTCACCAAGTTCGGCGTGCTGCCGTGGTTCGGCATGCTCGCCGGCGGTCTGATCTCGGCGCTGATCGCCATGGCGCTCGGCTATCCCTGCTTCCGGCTCGGCGGCCATTACTTCGTCATCGCGACCATCGTCATCGCCGAGATCACGCTGCTCTTGTTCCAGAACTGGGATTGGGCGGGGGCGGCACTCGGCATCGACATTCCGGTGCGGCGTGACTCGTGGCTGACCTTCCAGTTCACCCGCTCCAAGCTGCCGTACTTCTACTTTGCACTCGTGCTCGCCTGCGTCGCCTGGTTCGTGACCTGGTGGCTGGAGGATTCGAAGTGGGGCTATTGGTGGCGCGCGGTGAAGGACAACCCGGTCGCCGCCGAGAGCCTCGGCGTCGACGTGTTCAACTCCAAGATGGGCGCGGCGGCCGTCTCGGCCTTCCTGGTCGCGATCGGCGGCAGCTTCTATGCGCAGTTCGTGTCCTACATCGATCCTGAAAGCGTGATGGGATTCCAGTTCTCGCTCTTGATGGCGCTCCCGGCCGTGCTCGGCGGCATCGGCACGCTGTGGGGACCGATGCTGGGCGCGGTCATCCTGATCCCGCTGACCGAGTTGACCCGCTCCTTCATCGGCGGCTCCGGCCGCGGCGTCGACCTGATCGTGTATGGCGGCCTGATCGTTGCGATCTCGCTGGCGCGGCCGCAGGGTCTGGTCAGCCTGTTCTCCCGCAAGCCGAAGCCGGCCGTTCAGCCGGCGAGAGAGGCGGTGGCATCATGACCGCGCTGCTGGAAACCCGCAACATCACCCAGCGCTTCTCGGGCCTGACCGCGAACTCCGACGTCTCGATCTCGGTCGGGCGCGGCGAGATCGTTGGCCTGATCGGGCCGAACGGCGCCGGAAAGTCGACCTTGTTCAATCTGATCGCCGGTGCGTTCAAGCCGACCGAAGGCGCCATCATCTTCGACGGCGAGGACGTCACCGCGCTGCCGGCCGCCGAGCGCTGCCAGCGCGGCATCGGCCGCACCTTCCAGGTGGTGAAAAGCTTCGAAAGCATGACGGTGATCGAGAACGTCATCGTCGGCGCGCTCGTCCGCACCACCAACATGCGCGAGGCGCGGCGGAAGGCGCATGAGGTCTTGGAGTTCTGTGGCCTCGGCGCCCGCGCCGATGTGCTCGCCAGCGATCTCGTGCCTTCGGAGAAGCGGCGGCTGGAAGTGGCGCGTGCGCTCGCCACTGAGCCGAAGCTGCTGCTGCTCGACGAGGTCTTGACCGGCCTGACGCCGGTCGAGTCACAGAAGGGCGTCGAGCTCGTGCGCCGCGTGCGCGACACCGGCATCACGGTGCTGATGGTCGAGCATGTCATGGAGATCGTGATGCCGCTGGTCGATCGCGCCATCGTGCTCGATCTCGGCAAGGTGCTGATCGAAGGCAAGCCCACGGACGTCGTCCGCGATCCCAAAGTCATTTCCGCCTATCTCGGAGACCGCCATGCTGTCGGTGCGTGACGTCACCACCGCCTATCAGGGCCTGGTTGCGATCTCGAATATCTCGATCAATGTCGAGAAGGGCGAGATCGTCTGCGTCGCCGGCGCCAATGGCGCGGGCAAGTCGACCTTGTTGAAGTCGATCGCCGGGGCCGAGCGGCCGCGTGCGGGCAGCATCACCTTCGACGGCAGCCGCATCGACGGCATGGCGCAGCACCTGATCACGGCCAGGGGCATCGCCTATGTGCCGGAGAACCGCCGGCTGTTCCCGCGGCTCTCGGTGCGCGACAATCTGCGGCTCGGCAGCTATCTCTATCGCGGCGAGGCCAACCGCGAGGAGCCGCTCGACTTCGTATTCACACTGTTTCCGCGGCTGTCCGAGCGGCTCGAGCAGCGCGCCGAGACCTTGTCCGGCGGCGAGCAGCAGATGCTGGCGATCGGCCGCGCCCTGATGACCCGGCCGCGGCTTCTGATGCTCGACGAGCCGTCGCAGGGCATCATGCCGAAGCTGGTCGATGAGATCTTCCAGGCCGTCAAGCGCATCCGCGACGCCGGCATGACCGTGCTGATCGTCGAGCAACGCATGGCCGAATGCCTGGAGATCGCCGACCGCGCCTACATCCTCCAGACCGGCCGCGTGCTGATGCAGGGCACGGCAGCGGAGATCAGCGGCAACAAGGATGTGCGGAAGGCGTATTTGGGGCTGTGAGGCGATATGTTCAATTGCCTGCTCTGCGTCGTTGTGTTCGCGGCGCGTAGCGAAGCCATCTAGAGTCCCGTCCGAGGCCCGTGGATCGCGTCGCTGCGCTCGCGTTGACAGCGTTCGTGGAAGGCGCGGTGTCCGCCACAACCGTCATTGCGAGCGCAGCGAAGCAATCCAGGGCCACTTGATCGGTTTACGTTGAGATTCGACTCAGATCAGCGTCTCGTAAAGATCGAGCCATTGCGGGTTGAGCGCTTCGACCAGCAATAGCTTCTTCTTGCGGCTGCCGGACTTGATCTGCTTCTCGCGTTCGATGGCGGCGATCATCGTTTCGTGCGGCTCGTACCAGACCAGGAGCTTGCAGGCGTAGGTCTTGGTGAAGCCGGGGACCAGGCCCTCGCGATGCTCGTAAGCCCGCTTGGGTAGGTCGCTCGTGACGCCAACGTAGAGCGTTCCGTTGCGGCCGCTTGCCACGATGTACACGTAAGGCCGTTTCATCAGCACACCCAACATATCAAGCGGGGCGGGAGAGTATAACTTGGAATCTTTGCTGCAGCCCCTGGATCGCTTCGCTGCTGTTCAGCCCGGAGACATAGCTTACACCTGTTCGGGGACATAGTTGACAGTTTTGGGGTCGCGCAGATCAATCGCTGCGATCTGATGTGCGGCAAAGAAAATTCCGAACTTTCCGTCGGCACTGAGTGGCCGGATAGCCAGCCG